>CAZPAN010000034.1:0-13101 GCA_964584585.1 uncultured Coriobacteriaceae bacterium
CGACGCTCCCTCAACCTGAGTTCCGTCGCGCAGGGTCGTGTCAAATGCCTCTATCATGGATACCTGCCGCCCCGCGCCAGCGTGGTTCTCGACACTGCTCGACCTCGATTCTCGCGCGACATGCCGATCCAAGTCGCTCCGCTCTCGAACCCGGCCGGCTCCCCGAACACGCTGCTCGCACACACGTTCAGACGAGGCAGTTCCATTCCGAGTACTTCTCGACTCGCCCGTTGAGGACGTCGAAGAACCTGCTCTGGATGTCCTTCGTGATCTCGCCGGGACACGGTATCTCACGCCTGTCGACCGAGTTGACAGGCGTGAGCTCGGCAGCCGATCCGGTCATGAACATCTCGTCGGCGGTATAGAGATCGGTGCGTACCAGCGAGGCCTCCCTCACCTCGTAACCAGCGTCGCGGGCGATCTTGATCACAGAATCGCGTGTGATACCGCCGAGGATACCGTCGGAATGAGGAGGCGTGACGAGCACGCCGTCGCGCACGATGAAGATGTTCTCTCCGGAACCCTCTGCCACAAGCCCCGCCTCGTTGAGCAGCACGGCCTCTCCGTATCCGTTCAGGTCAACCTCCATGTGGGCGAGACCCGAGTTGAGGTAGCTTGCGGACGACTTGATCGCGCCGGGGGTAGAGTTGGCCGAACGTTGTCTCCAGGTGGAAACGCCGACGGATATCCCCTTCGACAGCGCCTCCTCGCCCAGATATGCGCCCCAGGCCCACGCCGCGATGACGACATCGACCGGACAATCCCTCGGATCGACCCCCATCGAGCCGTATCCCCTGTAGGCGATAGGGCGCACGTAGCAGGAGTCCAGGCCGTTGGCCTTGATCATCTCGCGGGTCGCCTCGCATAGCTCCTCGACGCTATAGGGCAACGGCATCATGATCATCCTGGCCGACCTTTCCAGCCTCCTCATATGATCGTCTAGCCTGAATATCGCGGTCCCCCGCTCGGTCTCATAGGACCTCATCCCCTCGAAGACCGCGGTGCCGTAATGCAGCGCATGGCTGAGGACGTGGGTGGTCGCCTCGGCCCAGGGGACGAGCTTCCCGTTCTTCCAGATGTACTCGCTCTCGACTATCGCTGCCATAAAAAACCCTCCTGTCGAAAAACCTGATGCGGACAGACGCGTCGTCGCTATCCGATGGCCTCCATCACCTTGTCTCCCATCCCCGCCGTCCCGAGGACCTTGGAACCGTCATGGTCGCCCAGCGCTATGTCTGCGGTAAGCCATCCGTCGGCTAGAACCCTGTCGACGGCCGCCTCGATCCTGTCGGCCGCCCGGCCCATGTCGAGGGCGTACCTGAGCATCATCGCCGCTGAGAGTATCTGGGCGAGAGGATTGGCCACCCCCTGGCCCGCGATGTCGGGGGCCGAACCATGGCAGGGCTCGAATATCGGGGTGGAGTCGCCCATCGAGGCGGGGGCCAGCATCCCGGGCGCGCCGGTTCTCATCGAGGCCGCGGCGGAGAGGATGTCTCCGAAGCTGTTCTCGGTGAGCAGCACGTCGAAGGTCCTGGGGTTTTTCACCAGCTGCATCGCGGCGTTGTCGACGAGCATGTCGTCGAGTTCCACGTCAGGGTACTCGGCCTCGCCAAGCTCGTGCACGACGGCTCTCCAGAGCTTGGAGGTGTCGAGCACGTTGGCCTTGTCCACCGATGTGACCCTCGAACTCCTCCTGCGGGCGGCCTCGAAGGCCTGCCTGTCGATGCGGACGATCTCGCGCTCGCTGTGCTCCATCGTGTCGTGGGCACGCCTGCCAGGTGTCCCGTCGACCCCGGCACCGGGCACGTCTGTCTCGGTGGCCCTCTCGCCGAAGTAGATCCCTCCGGTCAACTCCCGAACTATCACGAGATCCACGCCACGCACCACTTCGGGCTTGAGGGTAGAGGAGTCGATGAGCGGCTCGTATATCCTGACCGGGCGGAGGTTGCAATAGGCGCCCATCGACTTCCGAAGCGCCAGCAGCCCCTGCTCGGGCCTGACCTCGCCGGAGTCCCACTTCGGACCTCCGACCGAGGCGAGCAGCACGGCGTCGGACTCCTCTGCCAGGACCCTTGTTGCTTCCGGGTAGGGGGATCCGGTCTCGTCGATCGCGATTCCGCCGATCAGCCCCTCGCGAAAGTCGAAGCTGCACCCCTCGATCTCGCCGATCCTCTTCAGCGCACGCAGCGCCTGCTCCATGATCTCGGGGCCGATCCCGTCTCCTGGCAGCGTGCAGATGCGATAGCTTCTCATCTTTGCTCCTCTAGGATCCGCTTGGTCCTCTCGACGAGTCCGCCCTCATCAATGATCTCGACGATGAAGTCGGGGAAGGGCTCGGCCTCGAAGGCTCGCCCGGTGGTCTCGTCCACGATCCTGCCAGCTTCGGTGTCGATGCTGACGACATCACCATCGGTGATCGCATCGACCGCCTCCGGGCATTCGAGGATCGGCAGCCCGATATTGATTGAGTTGCGGTAGAAGATCCTCGCGAAGCTCTTGGCCACCACTGCGGAGATTCCGGCGGCCTTGATGGCTATCGGGGCGTGCTCCCTCGATGATCCGCAGCCGAAATTCTCCCCTGCGACCACGATGTCTCCGGGTGCGGCCCTGCTCACGAAATCAGGGTCGATGTCCTCCATGCAATGCTCTGCCAGCGCGGCGGGGTCGCTGACGTTGAGATACCTTGCGGCTATGATCGCGTCCGTGTCGATGTCGCGTCCGAAGACGTGAGCCCTACCGGAGAATTTCATCTGCCCCTCCTAAGCTATCTCGTCGGGCGAGGCGATGCGCCCGAGTATCGCGGATGCGGCGGCAACCGCCGGCGAGGCGAGGATCACCTCGGAGGTGGGGTCGCCCATCCTTCCGATGAAGTTCCTGTTGGTGGTGGCCACCGAGCGCTCCTGCGGTGCCAGAACCCCCATGTACCCTCCGAGACAGGGCCCGCAGGTGGGGGTAGATACCGCGCAATCGGCCTCTATGAAGATGTCCATCAGACCCTCCGCCACGCACTGGGAGAAGATCTCCTGGGTGGCGGGGATCACGATGCACCTCACGTCGGGATGGACCTTGCGTCCCTTCAGGATCGAGGCGGCTACGCGCATGTCGGTGATGTGCCCGTTGGTGCACGATCCGATCACGGCCTGGTCGATTCTCATGTCGACGACCTCGTTGACCGGCCTGGTGTTGGAGGGCAGGTGCGGCAGCGCCACCGTCGGAGAGAGCGAGGAGCAGTCGATCTCGACGACCCTGGAGTACTCTGCGCCCTCGTCGGCCTCGTATACCCTGGGTTCGCGCTCGAACCTGCCGTCGAGATAGACCAGCGTCTTTTCGTCCGCAGGGAAGATGCCGGCCTTCCCGCCGCACTCGATCGCCATGTTGGAGATCGTCATCCTATCGTCGATCTCGAGATCGAGGGCCACGTCCCCGTAGAACTCGAGCGCCTGGTAGAGGGCGCCATCGACCCCGATCATCCCTATCAGGCTTAGGATGACGTCCTTGGCGTAGACGTTTTCTGGGAGCTTTCCGCTCAGCACGACCTTGATGGTCTGGGGCACCTTGAACCAGGCCTTGCCTGTGGCAAATGCCATCCCGACGTCGGTGGATCCCATACCCGTGGAGAGAGCGCCCAGTGCCCCGTAGGTGCATGTATGGGAGTCGGCACCGATGATGAGGTCGCCGGCGCCCACTATGCCCTTCTCGGGAAGCAGAGAGTGCTCGATGCCGGCGCGGCCGACATCGTAGTAATGCCTTATGTCGAAGCGCCTCGCGAACTCGCGCATAGCCTTGGCCTGGATCGCGCTCTTGATGTCCTTGTTCGGGCAGTAATGGTCGCCTACCAGGCAGATCCTGTCCTTGTCGAAAACCGCTTCATGCCCGAGCCTGTCGAACTCGCGGATCGCGATCGGGGCGGTGATGTCGTTGGCCAGGACTATGTCGACATCGCATTCGACGAGCTGTCCCGGCGCGAGTTCCTCCGCGTCGCTGTGAGCGCACAGGATCTTCTCGGCTATCGTCATCTTCCTCGTCATCTTCTGCCTCATCTCCTCTTGGAAAACGCCGTTGGGTTCGCTCCGCCCGCCTCCGCGCCGTTCCCGCGCGTCCGAACGCTCATCCCCATCAGCGCATTTTGCTGCGCCCTCTTAGCCTTCGCGCCCGTGCATATCTGCGACGTGGATCCAGATGTCGCAGACCGATCGGAGCCTCCCCTGCCGCCCGGCCTACTCCCTCGTGAGCACCAGCGGGCCGTCTGCGGTAATGGCCACTGTTCGCTCGAAGTGCGCCGATGGCATCTTGTCGGCGGTCTTGACCCCCCAGCCGTCATCGCATTTCCTGGTCTTATGGGATTTCATGTTGACCATCGGCTCTATCGCGAGCACCATGCCCTCCTGAAGGAGAATGCCATGCCCGGCCTTCCCGTAGTTCGGGACGTTCGGGTCCTCGTGCATGCTTCTGCCTATGCCATGACCCACGTAGTCGCGGACAACCCTGAACCCGGCGCCCTCCACGACGCTTTGCACCGCATGTCCGATATCCCCGAGGTGAAGCCCAGGACGGTCCTTGTCGATTCCGGCCCACATCGACTCCTCGGTCACCTCAAGCAGCCTTTGGAGCCTCTCGCCGATCTTCCCGCAAGGAAAGGTCCAGGCGTTGTCTCCAACCCATCCATCGACGATGGCCCCCGTGTCTATGGACACGATATCGCCTTCGCGGATGAAGTAGTCGGAGCGCGGGATGCCGTGGACGATCATGTCGTTGACGGAACAACAGATGGATCCGGGAAAACCGCCGTATCCCTTGAAGGCGGGCACTCCACCCTCAAATCTTATGACCGCCTCTGCATGGCGATCGAGTTCGAGAGTCGAGATCCCGGGCTCGATGATCTCCCCCACCTTCCTCAGCGCCTTGGCACTGACTCTTCCGGCTTCCTTCATGGCCTCGATCTGATCTGCAGTCTTGATCTTGATGCTCATCTCGAAGGGTCCCCCTCAACCTCCATCCCTGTCGACGCCATTGCATGAGACGAGGCCCGGAACCGCGTTGCGAATCCGGACCCCGTTAACCAACTATCCGACAAAAGTATAGGTTACAGACCTATCGCATGCTTGATATCAGAATAAACCTGATCGGGGTCCTTATCTCCATCAATTTCCACAAGCAGTTCCGCTCCACGGTAATAGTCGATCAGCGGCGAGGTCGACTTGTCGTAGACCTCTAGTCTGTTGCGGATCGCGTCAGCCCGATCGTCATCGCGCTGATACATCTCCCCGGAGCAGCTCGGGCACGATTCGTCGGCGATCGAGCCGATATAGCCGCAATCCCTGCAGCAGCGCCTGGAGGAGAGCCTGTTGGTGATGACCTCCGGGTCGACGACCACAGCGACCGCGTGATCGAGACTGCGACCGAGGCTATCGAGCTTTGTGGCGAGCGCCATCGCCTGCGGAATCGTGCGGGGGAAGCCGTCGAGGATGAAGCCATCCGCAGCGTCGGGCTCGGCGAGCCTCTCGCTGACGAGGCCTATGACCACGGAGTCGGGCACAAGATCGCCGGCATCCATGTACTTCTTGGCCTCAAGGCCGAGCGGGGTGGCGTTGCTCACCGCAGCGCGAAGGATGTCCCCGGTGGAGATATGGGCATACCCGAACTCGGCCACCAGCTTGGCAGCCTGGGTTCCCTTTCCAGCGCCGGGAGCGCCGAGGAGGACTAGATTCATTTGGATCTCCTATCGAAAACGAGCATTCGAGCGTTCTGATCCGAAGCGGGGTGCGCATTGCCTTGCGCCCCCCGCGCTACGATCGCTATTTGAAGAAGCCTTCGTAGTTGTGCATCTTGAGCTGGCTCTCGACCTTGGTCATCGTGTCGAGTCCGACGCTCACGAGGATCAGTATGGAAGTGCCGCCGAGCGCGCTGATCAGCGTGTTGTCCGTGAAGTAGAAGATCACCGTAGGCACCACGGCGATGAGACCCAGGTAGATGGACCCGGGAAGGGTGATCCGCCTCAGCACGTTCTTTATGTAGCGCACGGTAGCCGAGCCGGGCCGCACGCCAGGGATGAACCCGCCGTTTTGCCTGAGCTGGTCGGCCGTCTGCTCGGGATTGAACACCATCGACGAGTAGAAATAGGTGAAGAACACGATGAGCAGGAACATGACCGGCCAGTTGACCCACCCCGTCGTCAGCGCATTGGCGACCGCCTGGAGCCATCCCACGTCCGAGAAGATCGCGGAGAGCTGCGCAGGCAGGTAGATCAGGGCGGATGCGAAGATGATCGGGATGACGCCGGCGGCGTTCACCTTCAGCGGGATGTAGGTAGACGAGCCTCCCATCACCCTGCGTCCTGACACCCTTTTGGCGTAGTTCACCGAGATCCTGCGCTGGGCCCTCTCGATGAAGATGATCGCAGGGATGACAGCGAGTACCACGACGATGATGATCGCCGTGACAATGATGCCGTTGGTGCTTGACACCACAGAGGAGTAGATCGCCTGCGGAAAGCCCGCGAGGATGTTGGCGAAGATAATCAACGACATGCCATTGCCTACGCCTCGCTGGGTGACGAGCTCACCCAGCCACATGATCAGGACGGCGCCGATCACCATCGTGACGACGATGACGATGTCCGTGAGCCACTGCCCGGGGAGGCCGTCGGTGACGAACTCGATACCGAAGCTATCGCTCTTGAAGAGGAACAGATACCCGATCGCGTTGAGCGTGGAGATCGCTATCGTGATCCACCTGGTGATGTTCGTGATCTTCTTGCGCCCGATCTCACCCTGCTTGGCCCATGCAGCCACGACAGGGATGACTCCCTGCATCAGCTGCATGATGATCGATGCGGTGATGTAGGGCATGATCCCCAGTGCGAAGACGGAATAATACGAGAGAGCCCCTCCTGCGAACAGGTTGAGCATAATCATCCCGCCTCCGTACTCGGCCAGGGTGCTGCCCATATCCCCGAACGGGACGCCCGGAACGGGTATGTAGCAACCTATCCTGTAGAGGATCACGATGAAGAGGGTGAATAGGATCTTGTTGCGCAGTTCGGTAATCCGAAAAGCGTTTGCAAGTGCTTTCAGCACGCTGTCTCGACCTTTCCTCCGGCGGCCTCGATCTTCGCGGCCGCGCTCGCTGAAATCTTATTGACCCGAACGGTCAGGCTCTTGTCAAGCTCGCCGTTGCCGAGAATCTTCACCAGGGCGTCGGCGTGCTTGATGATCCCCTTGTCCTTGAGCGAGTCGCCATCGACGACATCGCCGTTCTCGAACTTTTCGTTCAGACGATCGACGTTGACGGGGATGTACTCGACCCTGTTGATGTTGGTGAACCCTGGGAGCTTCGGGAGCCTGCGGGCCAGGGGCGTCTGACCACCCTCGAAGCCGACCCTCTTGCCGCCGCCGGAACGAGACTTCTGTCCGTTCATGCCCCTGCCTGCGGTCTTGCCATGTCCAGAACCGGGTCCGCGTCCGACGCGCTTGCGCGACTTGGTGGAACCCGGGGCCGGGACGAGATCGTGAATCTGCATTTATATCTCCTCCACCTTGACGAGATGTTTGACCTTGAAGATCATCCCCCTGATCTCCGGGGTGTCGTAATGGTCACGGGAGCGCCCGATCTTGCCGAGACCGAGCGAGCGGATGATCCGGCTCTGGTTCTCGGCGTAACCGATGGTCGACTTGACCTGGGTCACGCGGAGCGTCTTCTTCTGCTCAGCCATCTCCTCTAATCCTCCCATCCGAAGATGTAGCCGACGCTGACTCCGCGCCTCTCGGCGGTCTGCTTGGGGCTGGAAAGCTGCTTCAGGCCCTCGGCGGCGGCCTTGACGATGTTCATCGCGTTATCGGTCCCGAGGGACTTGGAGAGCACGTTCTCCACCCCTGCGAGCTCGAGCAGGGCACGGACCGGACCGCCGGCAATGACGCCGGTACCGGGACGCGCGGGCTTGAGCATGACGCGGCCTGCGGAGTAACGACCCATGACCTCATGCGGAATCGAGCCCTCGGATGTTACGGGCACCTCGAACATGTTCTTCTTGGCGTCCTCAACTCCCTTGCGAATGGCTATCGGTACTTCCTGGGACTTGCCCATGCCGATCCCTACCCTGCCCTTGCCGTCGCCGACGACGACCAGAGCGGTGAGCGAGAACCTGCGGCCGCCCTTGACGACCTTCGAAACGCGGTTGATGTAAACGACACGCTCCTGAAGTTCGGGAGCCTGTGCTTGCTTGCGTGGCATTTACTCTCCTCCCTAGAACTTCAGCCCGGCGCTTCGCGCACCGTCGGCCAGAGCCTGCACACGTCCGTGGTAGATCCTGCCGCCTCGGTCGAACACGATGGTGGTGATACCGAGGGCGCTGGCCCTCTGGCCTACGAGCTTGCCGACGAGCTCGGCGCCATCCTTGTTCGAGCCGCTCTTGCCGGAGGCCTTGAACTCCGCGTCGAGCGAGCTGCACGAGCAGATGGTCCTCCCCTGGGTATCATCTATGATCTGCGCGTAGATGTGCGCGTTGGAACGGGTGACGCGCAGCCTGGGCCTCTCGGCGTTGCCGGAGATCTTACCCCTGACGCGACGCTGACGGCGCTTCAGCTGCTGCTGCTTCTTCTTCGACTTGTCCATCGATTCTCCTAAAAGATCGCTCTATCAGCCTGGAACACGTTGTGGATGCGCTACGACGCGGCAGCGGCGGCCTTGCCGAGCTTACGACGGATCTTCTCGCCCTCGTAGCGGATGCCCTTGCCCTTGTAGGGCTCGGGCTTCCTCCACTTCCTGATGTCGGCGGCCATCTGGCCAACCTTCTGCTTGTCGATTCCGCTGACGACGATCTCGGTTTGAGACGGGCACTCGAAGGTGACGCCCTCGATAGCCTCGACGACGACGGGATGGGAGTAGCCAAGCGACATCTCGAGGTTGCCGTTCTTGACCTGTGCCCTGTAGCCGACTCCGACCAGCTCCAGCTTCTTCGAGTAGCCGTCGGTCACTCCGACGACCATGTTGTATACAAGCGACCTTGTGAGACCGTGCAGCGCTCTGGACTGGGCTTCGTCATCGACCCTGGTGACGTGGAGCACGCCGTCGGCGATCTCGAAGCCGACCAGCTCGCTGAAGGTGTCGCTCAGCTCGCCCTTGGGACCCTTGACGGTAACGGTGCAACCGTCGATCTTAATCTCCACGCCGCTAGGTATCTCAATGGGCATTTTTCCGATTCTAGACATGATGCGCTCCTATCAATACCTATGCGGCTACCAGATGTAGGCGAGCACTTCGCCGCCGATACCCGCCTTGCGGGCGTCGCGGTCGGTCATGACCCCGCTGGAAGTCGAGATTATCGCGGTCCCAAGCCCGCCGAGAACCCTGGGAAGATCGTTCTTCCCGGCGTATATGCGAAGGCCGGGTTTGGATATCCTGCGAATCCCGCGGATGACCTTGGTCCTGCGGGGACCGTACTTCAGGGTGATCGTAAGCTCGTTTTGCGGCTCCTTCTCGATCACCTGGAAGTCGAGGATGTACCCCTCTTCTTTCATGATCTGAGCGATCGCGACGAGCTTCTTGCTCGAAGGCATCGTCACGGATTCCTTGTGAACGGAGTTAGCGTTCCTGATGCGGGTAAGCATGTCCGCGATGGGATCTGTCACTGGCATCTAATCCTCCTAGTCGATATCATGCCGCCGGTTCGGCCCCTGCCGGGTTGTGACCCCGAGACCGCCTATCGGCCGGATAATGCGCGGTCCGCCGTCACCAGCTGGCCTTGCGGACGCCAGGCAGCTCGCCGCGGTTGGCAAGCTCGCGCAGGCAGACTCGACACAGCCCGAACTTGCGATAATATCCCCTCGGGCGTCCGCAACGCGAGCAGCGATTGTGCTGACGCGTGGAGAACTTGGGTTCCCTCTTGGCCTTCGCGATCATAGACTTCTTGGCCACGATCCATCCTCCTATTCGTTCTTGAAGGGGAAGCCGAAGGCGTCGAGCAGAGCCTTGGCCCCTTCATCGGTGTCGGCGGTGGTGACTATGGTGACGTCCATGCCGCGGACCCTGTCGATCTTGTCGTATTCGATCTCCGGGAAGATCAACTGCTCGGTAACCCCGAAGGTGTAGTTCCCCCTGCCGTCGAAGCTGGTCGTGGGCAGTCCCCTGAAGTCCCTGATCCTGGGGATGGCGGTGCTGATCAGCCTGTCGAAGAACTCCCACATGCGATCGCCGCGCAGGGTGACCTTGCAGCCGATCGACATACCGGCTCTGATCTTGAACGAGGCGATCGACTTACGCGCCTTCGTGATGACGGGCTGCTGACCCGTGATGGTGCGCAGGTCGGCCACGGCCGCGTCGAGCAGCTTGCTGTCGGAGACGGCGCCTCCGACACCCATGTTGACGACGATCTTCTCGAATTTCGGAACATCGTTGACGTTGGAGATGCCGAGCTTCTCCTCGAGCATCGGCACGATCCTGTTCCTGTAGTCTTCCTTGAGACGAGGTGTCACGGCAATTCCTTTCGAAACGCATCTGCGATGCAGGATTTCCGACCCTGCACCCTCTCGGGACGGGGATCTCGCCCCCTGTCCGATTAGTCGATGTCCTTTCCGCACCTCTTGCAGGTGCGGATCTTCTTCGCGCCCTCTCGTCTGGCTCCTACCCTGGAGGGCTTCTTGCACTTGGGACAGACGAGCATCACGTTCGAGACGTCGATGGGCATCTCAATCTCGATGATGCCGCCGGTCTGCTTCGTCTGGTTGGGCTTCTGGTGCTTCTTGGCGACGGCGACTTTCTCGACGACGACCTTGCGCTTGGACGGAAGGGCCCTTATGACCTGGGACTCCGCTCCCTTGTCCTTGCCCGAGATGACCTTGACCCGATCACCCTTGCGAATCCTCATAGCCATTTACGGTATCCCTTCTACAGCGTCTCGGGAGCCAGCGAGCATATCTTCATGAAAGACTTCTCGCGAAGCTCACGCGCCACGGGGCCGAAGACACGGGTGCCCCGGGGGGTGCCGGTCTGATCCACCACCACCGCTGCGTTCTGATCGAATCTGATGTAGCTTCCGTCCTTGCGGCGAACTTCCTTCTTCACCCTCACGATGACGCAGCGGACGACCTCGCCCTTCTTGACCGCGCCATTGGGGGTTGCCTCCTTGACGGAGCAGATAATGGTGTCGCCGAGGCCGGCATAACGCCTCTTCGAGCCGCCTAGAACCTTGATGCACTGGACCTTCCTGGCACCAGAGTTATCGGCGACCGTCAACATCGTCTGCTGTTGGATCATCGAATCCCTCCGACATTCTCAGCGCGTTCCGCCCTTGACGACGGGCGCGCTCCTACCGATCTGTTTTTGGCACCTCCCGCCAGAATCGACGGGCAGGCACCGGAGCCTCTGGCCGAAGCCGACGGGGCTGGCACCCCTCTCTCACTTGAGCAGGGGCGGCGCATGCCGACGCTACTTGGCCTTCTCGACGATCTCGACGAGGCGCCACCTCTTCATCTTGGAGAGCGGACGGGTCTCCATGATGGTGACGATGTCGCCGAGACCCGCTGAGTTGTTCTCATCGTGGGCATGGAACTTCTTGGTGCGGGTCATCATCTTGGAGTAGACCGGGTGCTTCTTGCGCTCGGAGACCTTGACGACGATTGTCTTGTCATTGACCGCCGACACCACCACGCCCTGGCGCACCTTCCTGTTGTTCCTAGCTTCAGTCATCTAGCCATCTCCTCCGACACTATGCGGTCTCTGCGGCCGCTTTGATCTCACGGGCGCGGATCTCGGTGAGGATTCGCGCGATGTCCTTCTTGACCAGCTTGATCCTTGAAGTGTTATCGAGCTGGCTGGTGGCCATCTGGAAACGGAGGTTGAACAGCTCCGCACGGGAGTCTTTCAGCGCCTTCTCCAGATCCGAGTTGCTGAGTTCTCTGATCTCCGATGCCTTCATTGTTCATCTCCCTGATCCTTGCGGCTTACGATCTTGCACTTGATGGGGAGCTTCTGGATAGCGAGCTCAAGGGCGCGCTTGGCGGTAGCCTCGTCGATCTGGCCGACCTCGAACATGATGCGTCCGGGCTTGACGACGGCGACCCACTCCTCCGGATTGCCCTTGCCCGAACCCATGCGCGTCTCCGCAGGCTTCTTGGTAATCGGCTTGTCGGGGAAGATCGTGATCCAGACCTTGCCGCCCCTCCTCATCTGACGCGTCATCGCGACACGGGCTGCCTCGATCTGCCTGTTGGTGATCCAATGAGGCTCCAGCGCCTGGATGCCGTAGTCGCCGAAGTTGAGCCTGGTGCCCCCCTTCGCCTTGCCCTTCATAGAGCCACGTTGCACCTTGCGATGCTTCACACGTTTGGGAATAAGCATCTCGTTACTTCCTTCCTTCGCCGCGACGATGGCGTTGCGGGCGCGACGGCCCCTCAAGCGCAGGCTTCGGGGTCTCCATGCCAGGAAGCTTCTCGCCGTGGTAGACCCAGACCTTCACGCCGATTGAACCCATCGTGGTGGCGGCGGTGGCGAATCCATAATCGATCTTCGCGCGGAGGGTATGCAGGGGAACCCTACCCTCCCTGTACCACTCCCTGCGGCACATCTCGGCGCCGCCAAGGCGTCCGGAGCACTGCACCCTGACTCCGAGGGCGCCCGACTTGACAGCGGACTGGACGGCCTTGCGCATCGCACGGCGGAAAGCCACGCGGCCCTCGAGCTGCTCGGCGATCGACTGGGCGATCAGCGTGGCGTCCAGTTCGGGCCTCTTGACCTCGATCACATCGATGTCGACGTGGATGCCCGCGATCTTCTGCAGCTCCTTGCGCAGCTGCTCGATCTCGGAACCCTTCTTCCCGATGACGATGCCGGGACGGGCGGTGGTGAGCAATATCTTGAGCTTGTCGCCGGCGCGCTCGATCTCAATCGAGGAGACGGCGGCGCGCTCGAGCCTCTTCCTCAGGTACTTCTTGATCTCGAGATCGTTGGCAAGAGTCGCGGCATAGTCCTTGTCGGCGTACCAGCGGCTCCTCCACTCCTCGGTGATCCCCAGACGGAAACCTATAGGGCAAACCTTCTGTCCCATTGATTACTCCTCCCCTCTCGGAGCGACCTTGACGGTGATGTGGCTCGAACGCTTGCGAATCC
>CAZPAN010000035.1:0-11219 GCA_964584585.1 uncultured Coriobacteriaceae bacterium
GCCCCGGGTTCTTTTTAGTGTGTGTGTTACGGGTCCGTTGCGGGCTGTGGGCGTGGGGTCTTCTCCGACTGCGGCGAACCCGTCTGCGCTCTGATGGCGCTCGGATCCTCACAGCCCGTTTCCTCGATCATTAGCTACGAGCTAATGAATCCCCATATCGCTGTCGATATCATTCACGAAGTCGAACAAACCTGATCCCCGGTCAGGTTTTCATCGAGACGGAATGAATCGATCGATTTTTTTCCAAGGAAGGATTCAGCTATGACTACGGCAAGCCAGAGCAAGAAGAGCATCGTGTTGCTCGTGGCCGCGATCCTCGGCATCGTGTATGCGATCTACATCATCTGCTATTTCACAGGAGCGAACGCGTCGACCGAAACCTCCAGCGAGATGGTTGGCGTAGGGCTAGCCACCATTCTTGTCGCTCCGCATGCGCTCTTCGTCGTGCTCGCGGCCATCCTCAACATCATCGCCTGGGCAAAAAGCTCGCGCGCCCTGGCGCTGACGGCAGCCATACTGTACTTGGTGGCTGCGCTGCTTTTCATCCCGTACGCCTTCTTCGTCGTCGTGCAGATCGTGCTTTGCTTCGTTGGGTTCGCGAAGCTCAAGAAACCGTCAGAGCAGTCGGCATAAGGCGCAGGCGATACGTCCTGTCGAGGGAACTCGGGTCATCTCGCGCTGCTGCGCTATCGTGCAAGGTATACTTCATGAAAAAAGAAGGAAAAAAGGAGGAAGTATGCCAGCCTTGCAGGTAAAGGACTTTCCCGCCGACCTGTACGATGACCTTCGCGCGTGCGCGACGGATCAGGATCGCAGCATGTCGCAGCAGACCGTGCATATCCTGCGCGAGTATCTTCAGATGTACCAGCAGGCTTCCGGGCGTGTCGGCTGGGTTGTGCGCGCTGCGGGACTCGATGCGTCGGATGGATCTGCGTTTCCGGCTCGCCGCACGGCAGAAGATGAAAGACGAGGGCGCATAGAGCGCCGCAAACGCATTTTCGATGAGATCGAAAATCGATCGGGATCCGTGATACCTGAAGATTTCCCTTCTCCTGCCGAGCTCGTTCAACAGACAAGGGAGGAGCTCGATCGTAAGAACGTATCGGATCTTGGACGATGCCAATGATCGTGCTCGATTGCAGTGCCGCGATGGAGATCGTGCTTGCTACGCCTCGCGGCAAGGGGTTTGTGGGGATGATATGCGACGGGGAGAAGATCGTTGCGTCTGAGCTTTTCCTTATCGAGATACGCAGCGCGCTCTGGAAGTACGTTTGCGCGGGCCATATGTCAGACAAAGAGGCCGAATGGCTCGCCGAGCGTGCGCTTGAGCTAGTCGACGAGTTCATTCCCATGCGAGAAAACGTGGACGAGGCGTTTCGAGAGGCATGTCGACAGCGCCATCCAGTCTACGACATGCTCTACCTCACCCTCGCGCGTCGCTATGCCGCGACGCTCATGAGTTCGGACAGGAAGCTTGCGAACCTGTGCGAGCGGATGGGCGTCGACTGCGTCGTCGAAGTCGAGTCCTAGGGAAACACCAATCAATTCATTCCGCCCGCCTCCGGCGCGTGCCGGGCGCCTGCATCCTCAGCTTCATCGACGCAGGTCTATCCATGGCTCCCGTTGTCATAGGTCCATCGCCAGCGCATGGCCGATGGGGCCGGCGTCATGCGCCTACCCGCCTTCGTCGTCGAGCTTTGAGGTGGAAGGGGCCGCCAACGTGGTCACCAGTATCGAGACCATCACCAGAAGCGTTCCCGCTCCCTGGTGGGCTGTTAGCATCTCTCCCAGCAGCAGGAAGGCGAACAGGAGCGAGAAGGGGGTCTCGGAGATCCCTATGAGCGAGGTCTTGGTGGCACCGATGCGTCCGATCGCCGCCAGCAGCATGGGTATCGGGAGAGTCGTGCAGAGCACCGCCGAGAGGAGGCTCACGGTCCACTGCATGGCGTCCATCTGGAACAGCGCTGGGATCTGCATGGGATACAGGGCCACCATCAGGATCGCAGTCACGGCGATGGTCGTGAACGAGATGGAGAGCTGGTCTTCTTTCTTCATGGTTGCCTGCCCCATCGCCGCGTATACCGCGAAAGCGATGCATGAGCCGATGGCATAGGTTAGCCCGATCGGGGATAGCTGGACGGTCTGGGCAAAAAGCACTCCGGAGATCAGAACTATGCCGACGAGCGCGAGCACGAGCGCGATCAGCGTCCGCAACGTGATGCGTTCCCGGAACGCGAAGGCGGCGATCACCGCCACCATCGCCGGATTGGAGAAGAAGATCACCGTTGCCAGGCCGGCTGTGAGCTCGTCGACCGCCATCATGTAGAGGTAGGCTGCGGCGGTGAAGAACAGCGACTGAACATATACGATTGGAGTGCGGCTGAAAACCCTGCCCTTGCGCATCGTCAGGATCACGGCGGCAAGGATGATGGTGGAAGGCACGAACCTCAAGATCATGACCTGCTGCGGGGTAATGTCGGTGTTGTAGAGAAGCTTGGCGAACACGCCCATCAGGGCGTACAGGACCGCTTGTGCGAAAGCCAGGATGTACCCGCTTGCTCTGCTGCTCAATTCCATCCTCCCAACCGATGCGGCTGCGTAGCGGGAAAGCTCGGACGGAGGAGATTCTACAGAAGATCGTCTGGCGGACAACCGGCGAGGAGAGGGCGGCGGAGGCCGTTGGGTGTCTGCGGCATCCTATCTGCGGCGCCCCGCTCCGGTGCTTCAGCTCGGCGCCCGCATCTGGTGCCCCGCTCTGGCGTATGTACTGGCACCTCGCACGCGACGTCCCGCTCCGGCACACTCGCGTGGCCGGCCCGATCCGTCCTCAGCAGATCCTGGGGAGCTGTTCTCCAACGAGCATGTCCATCACGCGGTGCGATCCAAGGGGGGTCTCCACGCTCACGAGCGGACCCCGGCCCGTCTCTTGCTCGAAGACCTCGCCGACGATCGCGGCTTCCTCCCCATAGCGGCTCGATCGCATCGCGGCGAGCGCGGCGAGCGCCTCGGCCTTTGGGACCACGCAGACCATCTTGCCCTCGTTCGCGACCTGGAAGACGTCGTATCCCAGCATCTCGCAGCACCCAGCCACCTGGGGATTCACAGGTACGGCGCTCTCCCGGACCACCATCGAGACCCCGCTTTGCGAGGCGAGTTCGTTAAGGGTAGAGGCCAGCCCGCCGCGCGTGGGGTCGCGGAAGCATCGCACGTTGGGGGCGGCCTTCAGCACTGATGCGATCATCTGGTTGAGGGGGGCTGCGTCGCTCTCGATCGTGGTCGACAGGCCCAGGTCGTCGCGGGCTACCATCACGGAGATCCCGTGATCTCCGAGCGTTCCGGAGAGCAGGATCTGGTCGCCTGGGTGGCAGTTGCGGCCCGAGAGCGAGATCCCCTCGGGCAGCGCGCCGAAGCCGGTGGTGTTGATGTAGAGTCCGTCGCATCCGCCGCGCTCCACCACCTTGGTGTCGCCGGTCGCTATCCGCACTCCGGCTTCTCGGGCGGTCTCGGCCATCGAGGCGCAGATGCGGCGCAGGTCCTCTATCGGCAGGCCCTCCTCCAGCACGAAACCGCAGGAGAGGTAGAGCACCCGCGCCCCCGAGGTGGCGACGTCGTTGACCGTTCCGCATACGGCAAGGCGGCCGATATCCCCTCCGGGGAAGAACCTCGGGGTCACGACGAAGGTGTCCGTCGAGATCGCGATCCTGGCGGTGCCGGCCGGCAGCTCGCCCACGAAGGAGTCGTCGCCCTGCTCGGAGGGGTCGCTCCCGAAACCCTCCAGGAACACCTCGTCTATCAGGGATTTCATCATCTGTCCGCCGCTGCCATGAGACAGCAGGATCCTGTCCTGACCCATGATCAGCCCAATCTGTACTTGTAGTGCGCCGCGCAGCTGCCCTCGGATGAGACCATGCACGGACCTACGGGATCCTGCGGAGTGCAGGCCCTGCCGAACAGCGGGCACATGGCGGGGCGGATTATGCCCTTGAGGACATCAGCGCATCTGCATCCGGGCGGGTTGGAGGCCTCGACGATCTCGACGTCGAACCTCCGCATCGCGTCGAAGTCGGCGAACTCGTCGCGGATCCCATAGCCCGAGAGCGGTATCCGGCCGATGCCCCTCCAGACAGATTCGCACTCCTCGAAGACCTCGTCTAGCAGGGCCAGCGCGGTGGGATTGCCGTCTGCGGAGACCCCTCTGGAATAGGCGATCTCTATGCGGGCTTCGCCGGATTCGAGTTGCCTTACCAGCATCGCGATGCCCTTCAGGATGTCGAGGGCTTCGAATCCGGTTATCGCTCCGGGTACATGGTATCTGCTCGCGAGGAACCCGTAGGGGGTGGCGCCGATGATCGTGGAGACGTGCCCTGGCAGGATGAAGGCGTCGATCGCGACATCGTCGTCGTTGACCAGCGCCTCCAGCACATGCGGGACGTTCTTGTGCATGCACATCACGGTGAAGTTGGGGATGTTCTCGGCGGCGGCCCGCTTGATCGTCGCCGCCACCAGCGGGGCGGTGGTCTCGAAGCCGACCCCCGCGAAGACGACCTCGCGAGCCGGGTCGTCCTTGGCCATCTGGAGGGCGTCGAGCGGGGAGTAGACCACCTCTACCCGAGCACCCTTCGCGCGGGCGTCTTGCAGGGAGTCGTCGGTTCCGGGGACTCTCATCATGTCGCCGAACGTCGCGATCGCAGCGTCGTGCTCCAATGCGATGGAGATAAGGGCGTCGATCGCTCCGGTCGGGGTCACGCAGACGGGGCAGCCCGGGCCGCTGAGCAGCTCAAGGCCATCGGGCAGCAGCTCTCGGATTCCGTTGCGGGCGATCGACATCGTATGCGATCCGCAGACCTCCATCACCCTCGCGCGCTCGGGGCAGTGCTCTGCGATTGACTTCACCAGAGCTTTGGCGATCTCCGGTTTTTCGGTTTGGGAGGACATCATCGCGCTACCCCGCGATGCGGGCGTCAGGACCCGCGACCCGTGCCAGCTCCTCCAGCAGCTCGAGGGTCTCGTTGGCCTCGGACTCGTCGACGACCGAGATCGCGAATCCGGCGTGCACTAGCACATGATCGCCGGTACGGGCCTGGGGCACTAGGTCGAGCGACACGCTGCGCTCGACGCCCATGACGTCGATTTTGGCGATGTTGGAGGACTGGTCGATCTCGATGATCCTTCCGGGAACAGCTAGACACATACGCGAACCTCTCCCTCTTCATCTGGGAGATTATAGGAAACGCTGGTTGATTGCCTTCGTCTGGATCCGGCGCGTGGAGGGGGACTGGATCTGGAAATCATCGTTTCCCCAAAGTCGCCGATGCGACGACGGCCTGCCCGTAGGAGATGCATCCGTCATTGGGTGGCAGCGAGATGTGCTCGAGGACCTTGAAGCCTTCGGCTCGAAGAAGATCGGGCAGCGTCGTGGCGACGATGCGGTTGGCCATCACGCCTCCGGAAAGCGCCGCTGTGGAGATGCCCGTCGCGTCGCGCGCCCTGCGGCATGCGCGGGCGAACGCACGGCAGAGCGCCATGTGGATGCGTAGCGAGACGAGACCGGTTGCGACCCCCTGCTCGATATCGTCGAGAGCGGCCCGCAGCGTGGGACCGGGGTCGATCGTCAGGGGACCGGGGATCGGCATGCATGGATCCGGTGCACCCTCGCCTGGGGCCGCTGAGGCCGTCGCGCTCGCGCCGGGGTTCGGGCTCGCGCTTTGCGCCGAGCCGGCCGTGCGCATGGATGACCCTGCGATTCCCGTGCCGGCTTCGGCCCGGATCTCCATCTCGTATCTGGCGGCGGCTTTTTCCGGGTCGGGGTCGGAGACGATCTTCCCCGTGGAGATGTCAAGGCATGCTCCCTCCAGAAGCATCGGGGCCTGCCCGTCGAACGAGGCGTCGGGGCAGATCCCGAGCAGCGCCGAGAAAGCGTCGAGCAGCCTTCCGCATGAGGACGTGGCCACACATCCGGCGTCGCTTGCCAGCATCGAGTCGAGCATCGCGATGCCCGTCTCTCCCACCGCGTCCCGGACGGCTTGCGCGCCCGGACGGTCCTGCTCACCGTATGTCCTCAGCAGCGACCATGCCATGCGGCAGGGGTGGTCGATCGCCCCTCTGCCGCCGGGCATCGGAATGGTAGCCAGATGCGCTGCTCGATCGAACCCAGCCGCGTCGCAGACCAGAAGCTCCCCACCCCATATCGTCTTGTCGGTTCCGTATCCGGTACCGTCGAGCGCGATCCCGAGCACCCTCGCGTCGGGGTCGATGCTGCCGGCTGCGACGTTCTCCCCGATGACCGAGGCGATGTGAGCGTGGTGATGCTGGACCTCCACGAGCCGCATTCCCTCCAGGATTCCGCCGGAACCCGTGGCCTCACGTGACCATTTGGTGGATAGGTACTCCGGGTGCATGTCGCAGGCCACCGCCTGCGGGGAGAGCGAGAAGAGGCGCATGTACAGTTCGAGCGCGTCTCGCCAGTTCCCGATCGCCTCGACGCTCTCAAGATCGCCTATATGCTGGGAGACGAAGGCCTCGTTGCCCGATGTGATGCAGAAGGTGGATTTCTGCTCGGGGCCTGCAGCGAGGACCGAAGGCGGCTGCCCGGCCGCCGACCCGCCGAGGCCGGTGGGAAATGGAACCGGCAGCGGAGCATACCCTCGGGCGCGCCTCACCATCTGCACCTTGCCGGAGACCACGCGGGCGACCGAGTCGTCGTAGCGCGAGATGATATCCCTGTCGTTGTCGATGAACATGTCGGACACGTCGCCGAGCGACCTGTGGGCTTTGCCGTTCTCGCCGATGATCGGGCTTTCGGAGATGTTGCCAGAGGTCATCACGAGGGGAATGCCCACCTGCTCCATCAACAGATACTGCAGCGGCGTGCAGGGCAGCATGATCCCGATCTCGGAGAGTCCGGGTGCCACCGACGGCGCGATCTCGATGGCGGGGCGGGGGTTTGTTCTCAGGAGCACGATCGGGCGCTGCGGTGACTCGAGCAGCGCCTGCTCGACGCTGTCGACCATGCAGATCGATCGGGCCTGTTCGATGTTTTCGACCATGATCGCGAGCGGCTTGCCGTCGCGTCGCTTTCGCTTTCTGAGCCTGGCGACCGCTTCCTCGCTGCGTGCGTCGCAGGATAGATGGTATCCACCGAGGCCCTTCTCCGCGACGATTCCGCCTGCTAGGAGCATCTCTGCCGCAGCGGCGATGACCGCGTCGCTGGCATGTCTGGCGTCGTCGATGGCGCTTTCGGCAGCGGCGGGTACGATGGGTCGGCCTCCAGGCGCGCTCATTTCAGGTCTTGAGTTCGGGTCGTCGGGGAAGTACGCGGAGATCGATGGACCGCACTCAAAGCACGCGTCTGGCTGGGCGTGGAATCTTCTGTCGAGAGGGTCTTGGTACTCGGCGGCGCATTCGGGGCACATCTCGAAGCTCGCCATCGATGTTCGCGGGCGGTCGTAGGGGAGACCGGAGATGATCGTGAAGCGAGGACCGCATTCGGTGCAGTTGATGAATGGGTAGCGGTATCTCCTGTTCGAGCGGTCGCGCATCTCGGACAGGCACTTGGAGCATGTGGCCATGTCGGCCGGCACGTGCGTCGATCGGGGTCGCGAAGCGCTCGGCCTGGCGGTCGCGCCCAAGCTGGAGGAAGCATCGGAATCCGGGCCGTCCGGGCCGGATGCGGATCTCGATCCGCTCGCCACGTGCGCATCCGATCCTGTTCGTGCGTCAACCCCCGAGCCATCTCTCGCGTTCGAGCCATCGACGCCGCCGATGGCTCCGGCGTCCCCTGGATCCTCCGACATCCGGATCTCGAATCCGCAATATCCCTGCGCGGGGACATCGGTCACGCAGATGGAGTCGATATGGGAGGCCTGCGGGGCGTCGTTTTCGAGATCGTCGAGAAACGACACCACCAGCTCGACCTCCCCCTCGATGTGGATATCGACTCCCGAGCTGGAGTTGAGCACCCAGCCTGAGACGAGGTTCTTCTTGGCTATGCGGTAGACGAACGGGCGGAACCCCACGCCCTGCACGGTGCCGTCGACGTGTATGTCTATCGATCTGAGCATGCTGGGCCGACGGTTAGACGGCTTCGACGGTGAACCCCGCGTCCTCGTCCTCTACCGTGTCCATCGCCTCGGCGAGCATGGACCTGGCCTCGTCGAGCAGCTTCTGGGCCTCCTCGAGCTTGGCGGCGGTCTTGGGCATGGATCCGCCGTCTGCGAGATGGTACGCCCTGTGCGTCCATCTCCTGCTGAGCGCGACCGACTCGTCGATCTGCTGGATGCTCGACCTGAGCTGGCCGGTGTTGACCCCGTTGTCGCACATGCTCGTTCTCCCTTCCCTTAGGGCACCGCCGATCGATCCGTTCCGCCCGCCTTCGCGCCCATGCATCGCAGCGGTGCGAATCCGGACGTTGACGAAAATCGACGTTTCCTCAAGAAGCTTCAGGCGGATATTCAGGAGTGCCTGGAGAGCTTGTCGTCCAAGGTCCAGTCATCGGTCGCGCCGACTATGGAGTCGACGATCTCGTCGTCCTTGAAGATCAGGATCGTGGGCACCGCCTGGATGCCGAATCGCATCGCGATTTCGCGGCTCTCATCGATATCCACCGAGACGCAAAGCACCTTGTCGGAATTGACCTCGGAGAACTTTTCGAACGTCGGCGCGAACGTCTTGCAAGGCCCGCACCAGACAGCGTTGAAGTCCACAAAAACCACTTTGTCGCTTGCCTTGACGACGGAGTCGAAGGTTGCGGCGTTTGCCTTGACGACAGCCATGACGGCCCCTCTCCTGTTGGTGTCTGTCCTCTGTCATGTCGGGTATCGTGCGCCACTGTAAGTGATACAGTCAACCGTAAGTCTATCAGCTGGACGGGATCGTGCACGTTGGCATGGGCCAAAACGCATGCCTCGCTTTCAGGGGGATTCGCTTTCAGGGGGGGGACTCGATGCCGCTGAACATCAACGAACTCCAACGGACACAGTCTGTGTCCAGGGCGAGGGCCCTCCGTACCTACGCGGGATTCGTCGCGGGCAATCCCCTCGCCGCAGTGGTGGCGGTGAAAGGTGCGCCCCGTACGGGAGATCCGCGCCGAAGGGGCTTTCTGGACGGTCCGGATGGCGACGCTCTCTACAAGACGCTGGAGTCGATGGGATATCCGGACGATCCGCTGCTGGCAGTGGAGCTGTCCGGCGGGATCGCTAACGTTTTGGGCGCCGCCGTCGGGGCGAGTCGCGCGGGCACCGAGGTCGCCGTCGGGGCGAGCATGGGCGCCGCAGGCGCTGCAGATGCCGATGACGTCGGACCCGGCGGTTCAAATGCCGCGAACCCGGGAACGCTTTCCGCGCGCGATCTCCGGAAAATCGTGGAGATCGTCGACCCCCTGGCCGTGGTCGCTCTCGACGACACTGCCCGGCAGACCGTGCTCAAAGCCTTCGGTGACGTTGAGGTTCACGAGGAGTCGGACAGGACGTCGGGTGCCGTGAGGGCGCGCGCCTTGGGCAGGCTGCTGGTGTTCGTGGACGATCTGGAGGGATCTCTCGAGGATATGGACGCGAAACGGGCGGCCTGGGCGAATCTCAGGGCGCTTTTTCTGCCGCTATCTCGAGGAGGGAGATGATCGGGCGCTTCTCGCGTCCGGCAGGGACGGTGCGATCGGCTGATTCGCCCGAAGGCGAAGAAGGCGCGCTGGCCCGCGCCGAAAGGATCTTGCCCCGAAACAAGGCACACGGATATAATCCAAAAGTTCGTTGAAATCCGCATGTTCGGGGACCTCGGGCGCGAGTGGCCGGAAGGCTGCGTCCAGGGGGTTGAACCGGGCAGAAGACTAACAAATTGGAGGAAGGTAATGGAACCGATCACCCTTCGCACGTTGCTCGACGCAGGCGTCCACTTCGGGCATCAGACCCGTCGCTGGAACCCCAAGATGAAACCCTACATCTTCACCCAGCGCAACGGGATCTACATTCTCGATCTCAAGCAGACGATAGTGGCCCTCGACGAGGCCTTCACATTCGTTTCCGATCTTGCTCGGAAGGGCGGTCGCATCCTGTTCGTGGGAACCAAGAAGCAGGCGCAGCAGACTATCGTCGAAAATGCGACCCGCTGCAACATGCCCTACGTCAACTCCCGTTGGCTCGGCGGCATGCTCACCAACTTCGTGACCATCTCCGAGCGCGTCCGCCGCATGACGGAACTCGAGGCCATGGACGCCGACGGCCGCATGGCCTCTCTGCCCAAGAAGGAGCAGGTCAAGCTTCACAAGGAGCTGGACAAGCTGCGCATCAACCTTGAGGGAATTCGCGATATGAAGACCCTTCCGCAGGCCCTGTTCGTAGTGGATACCAAGCGCGAGGAGATCGCCGTCAAGGAGGCTCGTCGCCTCGGCATCCCGGTCATCGGAATGCTCGACACCAACGCCGATCCTGACGAGGTTGATTACGGCATTCCTTCCAACGACGATGCGATCCGCTCGATCTCGCTGGTGAGCGAGCTCATTGCGGAGGCCGTGCTCGACGGCGTGGGCGCCAACCCGGTCGACGAGTCCGATTTCACCGAGGGCGATGCTGCTGCGAGCGAGCAGACCGCAGCCGCCGAGGCTTCTGGCGCTGAGGCTGCCGCCGAGACGCCTGCCGCCGAAGCCCCTGCCGAGACGCCTGCCGCCGAGGCGTCTGACGGGCAGTAGACGTATTCGATCGAAGACGGGAGGCCTCCCGTCGAAGATGTGGGGGAGACTCGGGCCTCCGGCCGGTGTTCCCGCCGCATCGAATTCGGCGACACGATTGATCCGAATGCCTGAAAGAGAGGTCATGAAATGGCAGACATCACAGCCGCTATGGTCAAGGAACTCCGTGAGATGACCGGAGTCGGGATGATGGAGTGCAAGAAGGCGCTCGTCGAGGCCGACGGCGACATGGACAAGGCCGTCGACATCCTTCGCACCCATGGCGAGGCCGCCGTGGTCAAAAAGGCTGGACGCGCCACCAACGAGGGGACCGTCATGGTGCTCTCCAACGATGACAACACCGCCGCCGTCATGGTGGAGGTCAACTGCGAGACCGATTTCGTCGGCACCAACGAGGTCTTCCGGGGGTACGCCGCCAAGATCGCCCAGGCCGCGCTCGCCGGTGTGCCCGCCGACGTCGAGGCCCTCAAGAAGTGCTCGGTCGACGGCGAGACTGTCGAGGAGATCATCGCCGATGCCATCCACAAGCTCGGCGAGAACA
>CAZPAN010000035.1:11229-12628 GCA_964584585.1 uncultured Coriobacteriaceae bacterium
ATCTCCCGCGTCGTGTGCATGGAGGCCTCCGGAGGGTACATCTCCACCTACATCCACATGAACGGCAAGATCGGCATCCTGGTGAAGTTCGGTATCTCTAACGCAGCTACCGTATCCAACGACGAGTTCATCGCCTTCTCCAAGGACATCGCGATGCAGATCGCCGCTATGGACCCGGTCTCTATCTCTCGCGACGATGTCCCCGAGGAGATCAAGGCTCACGAGATGGAGATCTACAAGGCTCAGGCCGCCGAGTCTGGCAAACCTGAGAACATCCAGGAGAAGATCGCCACCGGTCGCATGGAGAAGTACTACAAGGAGAACTGCCTTCTCGAGGAGGCCTTCGTCAAAGACGGTGACAAGACCGTGGGCCAGCTCATGTCCGAGGTCTCCCGGGCTTGCGGGGATGAGATCTCCATCGTCGCCTTCGAGCGCTACGCTCTAGGAGAGCACTAGGGAAACACTGATCCATCGTTTTCTTAAGGGCGTCTGCTTCATCGGGAGCAGGCGCCCTTGGCATGTGGCGTGCGAAATTGCGGTGCTCGAATGTGTTTTCGGTGGTGCGGGGCGTTTGAGATCGGTTCATGAGCGCAAATGATATAGTCTCTTGATGGTCAAAATCGGAATGGTTGCCATTAGGAGGAATGAATCCGTGAGCGATTTCATATACGATCGCGTGCTGCTCAAGCTGTCGGGCGAGGCCCTTATGGGCGACATGGGGTACGGAATAGATCCCAAGGTGCTCGGGTCGATCGCGGGGCAGCTCAAGCAGCTCGTCGACGGCGGTCTCCAGCTTGCCATTGTGGTCGGAGGTGGGAACATCTTTCGCGGCATGGCGGCTAGCGCCGAGGGCATGGATCGCGCCCAGGCCGATTCGATCGGCATGCTCGCCACGGTGATGAACGCGCTGGCGCTGCAGGAGGCGCTAGAGCGCATCGGGGTCACGACCCGGGTTCAGAGCGCCATCGCCATGCAGCAGGTGGCCGAACCCTATATCCGCCGTCGCGCCGAGAGGCATCTGGAGAAGGGCCGCGTCGTCATCTTCGCCGCTGGAACCGGCAACCCCTATTTCACCACCGATACCGCCGCCGCGCTGCGCGCCTGCGAGATCAACGCCCAGTGCATGCTGAAGGCGACGAAGGTCGACGGGGTCTACGACTGCGATCCTGCCACCAATCCCGAGGCGGTCAAGTTCGACAGGATCTCCTACATCGACGTTCTCACCAAGGACATCCAGGTGATGGACTCCACCGCGACCTCGCTGTGCATGGACAACGGGATGCCGATGATCGTCTTCAACCTCAACGAGGAGGGGAGCATGTACAGGGCACTTTGCGGAGAGGCGGTCGGCACCGTGGTCGAGCAGTGCCCGGAAAGCGTCGTCGAGCGCTGATCGGCG
>CAZPAN010000036.1:0-2512 GCA_964584585.1 uncultured Coriobacteriaceae bacterium
GAGTCAACCGCCTGAGCGAGGGAATGGAAGAGATACGCAGCGTCGAGACGCCCTCGGAGTTCTCCAGATTCGTGATCCGAAATGACGAGCTCGTGGGGTTCACCGTCGTGAATCGCCCTGAGGGGGCGGGCATCTACACGAGGATCATCCGCGACCGCATCCCGGTCTCCAAGCTCTCCAGCGAGATCTTCGAGAGGGTGCCACAGATGCGGGATCTGCCCCGCGAGGTCATGGAAGCAAGCATGCACGAGGGGATGATGTGACCATGGGAAGCGCGACGATAGAGCTGGGCGTCCGCCCGTTTTCCGAGGTGAACACCCAGATACGAGAGCTCGTGGGCAACGGAACGAACCAGATCGTGCTAGAGAACACCCTGGGACAGCGTTACCTCGCCTGCGCCGCCCCCGAGGGAGCGAGCTTCGAGGTACACGGGATCCCCGGCAACGACATGGGGGCCTACATGAACGGCGCGCGCATCGAGGTCTTCGGCAATGCCCAGGACCAGGTGGGCAACACGATGAACGACGGCGAGATCATAATCCACGGCCACTGCGGCGACGCGGCCGGCTATGGCATGCGCGGTGGCTCCATCTTCGTGGAGGGCAACTGCGGATGGCGCGTGGGGATACATATGAAGAGGTACAAGGACAAGAATCCCACCATCTTCATCGGAGGAGACGCCGGCGACTTCCTCGGCGAGTACATGGCCGGAGGCCGGATCATCCTGCTCGGGACCCCGGGCGACCACCTGGCCACCGGGATGCACGGAGGCGAGATCTTCCTCGCCCATGAGATCGAGGAGCATCAGGTGAGCTGGTCGCTGGTCCAGGAGAAGGTGGGCGCAGACGATCTCCCGAGGCTCCAGGCCGACCTCGACAGGTACGCCGAGCTCTTCGGTCATTCCTGCGAGGTCCCTGCAGAGGAGTTCTACAAGCTGCGTCCCAAATCGAAACGCCCCTACGGCAGCATATACGCGCAGGTTTGATCGAGTGCGCAAGCCGACATTGCCGGGAAGTCGCTCTCTTCCGCCGAGCCACTCCGAGACTTCCCGATTCCCCGATGGGCGCCGCCGGTCCAGCCGATTTCCTCACACATGTTGCTAGACCGGACCGGCGGCGCCGCTTCAGACACCCGGTCATCGCTGCCATGCCGACAGACGCCCGGTCATCGCTGCCACGCCGATCCGGAGATATCGACGGCGGGCGGACGCTTGCAGTCTATCGCCGCTCCGACTCCATCAGGTTCTTCCTGAACGCGTAATCGCTCTTGAGCATGTCCTCCAGCGTCAGCTCGGGCTTCCATCCCAGAACCTCGCGGGCAACGTCGTTGCTTGCGATCAGCTTCGCGGGATCTCCCGGGCGCCTGTCGGCGTACTCGTAGTCGAAGGGGAACAGCTTCTCGGACGCGGAGACCACCTCGGCGACCGAGTACCCCTCGTTCGACCCGAGGTTGGCGAGCAGCGACTCCCCCGTCTCCATCAGATGCTCCGCTCCCAGGACGTGGGCCTTGGCGAGGTCTGTGACATGGATGTAGTCGCGAATGCAGGTGCCGTCGGGGGTATCGTAGTCGTTCCCGAAGATGTACATCTTCTCCCTGATGCCAAGTGCCGCCTGCATGATGATCGGGATGAGGTGCGTGAGCGTATCCTTCTTCAGCCCGATCTCCAGCGACGCGTCCGCGCCGGCCACGTTGAAGTAGCGGAAGATGCAGTAGTTGAGTCCGTAGGCCGCAGCGCACCACTCGATCAGCTTCTCGCACGCGAGCTTGGTCTCGCCATAGGGGTTTATCGGCTCGCAGTAGTCGCCCTCGCTGCAGACCTCCTTGTCAGTGTCTCCATAGGTGGCGGCGGTGGAGGAGAAAACGACGTTGCTCACGCCTCTGTCGACCATCGCCGAGATCATGGTCCTGACGCCTTCGACGTTGTTCTCGTAGTACCCCAGAGGATCGGTGACGGACTCGGGGACGATCAGCTTGGCGGCGAAATGCATGATGACGTCGATCGGGGTGCCCTGCTCGGCCTTGGCGTCGAGAACGGCGAGGATGTCGTCCTTTCGCCTGATATCGCCCCAGAAGAAGTCGGCGTCGGAGTGGACGGCCGATCTCTCCCCCGTCGAGAGGTTGTCGAGCACGGTGACGGCGTGCCCCGCCCTGACGAGTTCGTAAACCGCATGCGACCCGATGTAACCGGCGCCTCCGATGACAAGTACGTTCATTATTCTCCTGACCCTCCCCTGCTGCTGAGACGGCGCGACGTGGACCATACGCGAAGCGGCCGGTATCAGCGAAGCGGGGAGAACGATTAGAGACCCGGACCCTCCCCGGGCCACGGTAGACAATGGTACCACCCTCGCATGCTGGCACGGCTGGCCCCGAAGGTCTCCGGATACAGACGTCGATCGCGAGACCGCCTCTTCGAGGAAACGGTGATCGATTCATTCCGCCCGTCTCCGGCAAAGACTGGGAAACGCTGCTCCATCGATCGCCAGCGCCGCCAGCGCCCATCCTGAGCCAA
>CAZPAN010000036.1:2522-12497 GCA_964584585.1 uncultured Coriobacteriaceae bacterium
GAGCCAAAGGACCAGACGCCCCTCCACCACACTTGCACAAAACGCCTAAAAAAAACAAAAATTGCCTAAAGAAACAAAAACTGACTAAAAACAAAACCCTATTGAAACGAGACGAGGCTGCAATGAGTGAAAACCCCTTCACCCCATCCTTCGGTACGGTCCCGCTCGTGATGGCGGGACGAGATGACCTGCTTACAGGCATGGAGAACGCCTTGATGCGAACCGGGAGGGACCCGCTGCTCTCTTCGCTGCTGGTTGGCATGCGAGGCACAGGAAAGACGGCGTTGCTTGCCTGCATACGGGAGAAGGCCCAGCAGGCAGGATGGGTCGCCGTCGGTTCCGTCGCCCTACCCGGTCTGCTCGAGGACGTTTACGAGCAAACGGTGCTCGCGCCCGAGCATCTCGTCGATACCGAGACACAACGCTCGGTGACGTCAGTAGGAATCGGCCCTGTTAGCGTCGGGTGGGAGGAACGTCGTCCGGAACGGGGGGTCTGGCGTACTCGCATGACGCGTCTCCTGAACCGCCTCGCCGATTCGAAGACCGGCCTTTTGATCACGGTCGACGAGGTCAAGGCCGACGAGGACGAGATGGTTCAGCTCGCCGCCGTCTATCAGATGTTCGTAAGCGAGGGGCGCAGAGTCGCGCTGATCATGGCCGGTCTTCCCTACCACGTTCATCAGCTCGTCTCCCATGACTCCGTATCCTTTCTGCGCCGCGCCTCACAGTTCGAACTAAGCGCGATTGACGAAGACGATGTCGCGATAGCGATGAGAGAGACCTTCGAAAGCTCGGGAAAGCGAATCGATGACGAAGCGCTCGATCTATGCGTGACGGCGGTCGGCGGTTTCCCCTATCTATTGCAGCTCATCGGTTACCGAACTTGGGAGGCGTGCGGAGATGACGACATGGTGGATGTCGAAGCAGCACGCCACGGCTCAGCTTGGGCGATGCGCGAAATGGAGGAGCATGTGCTCGCTGCGACGTATCGCGAGCTTTCCACCGGTGATATCCGATATCTGACAGCCATGCTCCCCGATGCCCAAGAGAGCCGAACGGCCGACGTCGCTGCTCGCATGGGCGTGACGAGCGGATACGCGTCGGCGTACAAAGCGCGGCTTCTCGCTCAAGGTGTGATCGGGCAGCCCGCCCGCGGATGGGTGAGGTTCGAGATCCCAGGCATGCGCGACTATCTCGCGCGGCGCATCGCGGAATCGCCCGAGGCATAGCTCGATTCCGCTGGGCGGAACCCGATTCGAAGTTCAGATAAGAAGAGAGGAGCCTGGATGTCTGGAACTGGCATGTCTGAAAGCATGGGGAACGCCGCCGGAGATGCCTCCGGCATCACCGACGACCTGAATCCCGACGCAAGCGCCCGAGGGGGCGATGATCCCATCTCCGACGGCAACGTCCGCAGCGGCGATGGCCGAAACATCGCCGAGAGCTCCCGAGGCGGGAGCCTTAACGCCGCCCCCAAGAGCATGAGGGTGAGGATCGCGGTCCTGGGAAGGCGAAACGCCGGCAAATCGAGCCTGCTGAACGCCCTGACCGGCCAGGCGGTCTCACTTGTCAGCGACGTGGCCGGAACCACCACAGACCCCGTTGAGAAGCAGATGGAGTTTTTGCCCATCGGGCCGGTGATCTTCGTAGACACAGCCGGCACCGACGACGTGGGCGAGCTGGGCCGGATGCGCACTGGGCGCACCTGGAAGGAGCTGGACTCGGCGGATGTCGCTGTCGTCGCCTGCGAGATCGATGGCTGGCGCGAAGAGGAGGATATGATCTGCAAGCGTCTCGCAGAGAAAAAGATCCCCTATATCGTGGCTCTTACCAAGGCCGATCTCCATGCAGACGCGATCGTGGGCGCGACGGACCCCTCGCCATTTCCGGGAGCGGCCGCCGCTGTTACCGTCAGCGCGCAAAACGGCGAGGGCATGCAGGAACTCCACGACGCGCTTGTGGCGGCGGTTCCGGAGAGCCTTCTGACCGACCCCCCGATCCTCTCCGACCTCGTGGGCGAGCACGGCCTCGCCATCCTGGTGGTGCCGGTGGACAAGCAGGCCCCCAAGGGCAGGCTGATCCTCCCGCAAGTTCAGACCATACGAGACCTGCTCGACGGCCATAGCATGTCCCTGGTCGTTCAGGACGCCGACCTCCCCCGGGCTCTCGCCTCACTCAAGACCGACCCGGACATCGTCGTGACCGACTCCCAGGCCTTCTCCCAGGTGGCCAAGGCCGTCCCGGAGCGCATCCCGATGACGAGCTTCTCGATACTCTTCGCCCGATTCAAAGGCGACCTCACCGAACTCGCCGAAGGCGCGGGCGCTATCGGACGCCTCCATGCAGGCTCCAGGGTACTCATCGCCGAAAGCTGCTCGCACCACAGGATCTGCGACGATATCGGAACCGTGAAGATCCCCAGGCTCCTCCATGAGAAAATCGATCCTGAGATCGAGATCTTCAACTGCCGAGGCTTCGACTTCCCCGCCGATCCCTCTTCATACGACCTCGTCATACACTGCGGAGGCTGCATGCTCAACAGAGCCGCGATGCACACGAGGATGTCGAGATGCAGGTCGGCCGGGGTGCCGATCACAAACTACGGGATGTCGATAGCGCACGCGCTGGGCATTCTGCCTCGGGCTTTGGCTCCGTTCGAGGGAGCGCTCGACGCCTATCGGGAGGGGCTGAGCTCGTAGCGGCTATCCACAGCTGCAGTCTCCTGGGGAAACGCCGATCGATTCATTCCGCCCGTCTCCGGCCCGTGACGCAACCCATGCGCGTGAAAGCGAAGAGGACGCGCTGGCCTGCGTCGATGAGTCTGAGCATGCCGCGATCTCTCAGCGCATCTCCACCCAGATGACATCTCCCGCCTTCGGAGGCACTGCTCCATCGCCTGATTCCAGCATGTAGAAAGCGTTGGCCGAATCCGTCCCAGGGGAGCCCGGCCGCCCCGGCACCGGCGTACCGGTCAGCGAACCGTCCTCGCAAGCCTCCACGTTCAGCAGCCTGATCGAGAAAAACCTCGCGCCTGGCTTGACCACCGAAGGGCGCTCCTCCCCCTTCGGCCTTCCGTCATCCTTGGATCCGCGCTTGCCGCCGGGATGTCCGCCGCCTCCGAAAGCTTCGGTCAACCTCACCGGAATCTTCCTGGGTTCCTCGGGCAGCCCCAGGAAGCGCATCACCAACGGTCTCAGGTAGAAATCGAGGGTGAACGAAGCTCCAGCAGGAGGTCCGGAGATCCCAACCACGGGCTTGCCCTCCATCATCGCATAGGAGCTGTGATGACCGGGGCCGTGATTCGTCTCGTGGCAGACCACCTCGCCCAGCTCGTCGAGCTTCTCGCAACACCAGTCGTCGGAACCCTTCGAGGAGCCGGCGTTCAGCACGACGATGTCAGCGATCGAGCATGCATGCAAAAGCGCCTCCTCGATCTTGGCAGGGTCGTCTTCCACGACATCGAAGATCATCGGCTCTCCCCCCCATCGTGCGACCTTGCCGCGCACGAGCAGGCTGTTCGTCTCGATGTTCCTGCCCTTCTCTATCTTCCCGCCCGGGCTGACCAGCTCTTCTCCCGTGGGTATGAAGGCGACCTTGGGACGGACCCTCACCCTCACGGCGGTCACATTGCCGGAGGCGATGCGCGCAGCGTCGTAGGCGGTTATCCGCTGGCCTGCGGTCGCGAGGATGTCTCCGACGGAGATATTCGACCCAACCGGCTTCGTCCCCGCGTATCTGGCGGAAGGAGCGGCGGAGATCTTCACGCTGGATTCGTCGTCCGAAACCTCCACATGCTCGATCACGATGGCGGAATCGAAGCCCTCCGGCATCGCGACGCCGGTGTTGGCGAACTCCCAGTCGTCCCCCCTGGTCCATGTGGACGTATCGGGGATCTCGCCGTCGGCGAAGTCGTCCCAATGCACGGCGATCGAATCCATCATGCACTGCAACACGTTCGGGGAGTCGACCGTAGATCGGACATCGGCGGCGAGCACCCTGCCAAACGATTCCCGCACATCGACGATCTCCTCAAGCGGCCCGTGGGCGCAGTCCGGAAACCCCCAAAGCTCAAGAATCGAGGAGACGGCCTCCTCGCGGGTCATCTCGATATGGTGCGAATGGTCCCTCATCTGGACTCCTCTCGGCGTTTTCGAATCAAGAAAGCCGGCAACGAGCCAAGGCCCTCTGGTCGTATCGATCACGTGAATATACTAGTTTAAGGAGCCAATGATCAATTCATTCCGCCCGCCTCCGGCCCCCTCCGCCCCCTGCGCGCTCAGGCTCATCGGTGCAGGTCAGTGCGTCCTCTTCGCCTTTGCACGCGCCTTTGCACGCTGAGGGTTCTCCCAATCGCCGCGAGCGTGCTCTTCTGCTTCCCTCTGATTTGATCCCACGATCCAATTTGGCTTGCGAATTTGGCTTCGATCTGCACTTCGGAATACCGCTGGCCGGGTCGTGAGAGCAAAGCGAGCACGCGGTCGTTTCAGTGCTATAATCTCTAACTCGTGAGATCGGTCGCGAACAGCGATCCTCTTTCAAGAGAATCCTCGGTAGCTCAATAGGCAGAGCAATCGGCTGTTAACCGATGGGTTGTAGGTTCGAGTCCTACCCGAGGAGCCATTCGAGCAAAACCGAACCCGCCTGCAAGTGCAGACGGGTTCGTTTGCTTTTAGCCATACGCCGCAGCCTCCGCGCGCTCAGCCTCATCGACGCAGGCCAACGCGTCCTCTTCGCCTTTGCGCGCATTGGCTGCGGCACATGCCGGATCCGGCCGAAAGCAACTTATCAGCCCAGCAGCCACCCTCCAAGAAGGACATCGGGTGGCCCAATCCCGGTTAACTTAACGCACATCATTATCTTATTTGAGGATAGAGAATGCCTTTTTTTGGTACCATGATCACGGTATCCGAAAGCAAGCGTTGAATTGGATGGCTCAAAGATGGATTTCGCTACGCTCGATCCGCAAATCGTTCAATCTGATCTCGATGACAAAGCGGAATCAAGCCAAAACGCGAATCTCGATAATTTAGTGAGCCTGATGAGATTCCACTACCCCAGATACGAAGAGCTTCCGAACGAGCTGATGTTTCTCGACGAGATCATCGTCTGCATAGCCCAGGCCCACAGGTGTATTCCGCTGAAAGCCAGAAATGGGAAGGTGTTCACCAACTCAATGGCCAGCAACTACATCAAATCGGGACTGACCGGTCCCCCTATCGGTAAGAAGTACACTCGGGACCATCATTGCCTCTTGATGTTCGCCGCCTCCATGAAGCTGATGTACACGGCGGAGCAGGTGCTCGAGTTCTCTCGCAGGCTCTTCGGCAACAGACCGGTGGCGCTCGTCAACGATGCCATCGGCGAGGCGATCGACCAGAGCTTCGCAGCGATGGCGCGTTACCTGCCTCTCCCCGCAGACTGGAAAGACGATGCCGGTCGGGACCCTGCTTCCCGTCTGAAGCGAGCGAGCGACGGTTGGAACGATGACGTGAACGTCGAGGATCCGCTGATCGACGTCATAGCCTACGCCTTCGCCGCTCATACGGTCTCGCTGACGGCGCAGGGGCGCGGCACGAGCCGGAGACGGGTGGAATGAATTAATCAGCGTTTCCCTAGATAACGGGCAACACCGCGAGGGCGGCCGCATGTGCGATCGGGCTGCCCGACCGGGTGGAACCCGAGGTGTCGGCGGGGTGTTCGCTCTTCTCGGAATCGGAGGTGGGGGTTTCGCGCTGCTGTGCCTTGAGAGCCTGGGAGCGGGAATCCTCCGGATAATGCACCTGCACGATCTCCCCAGACAGCGTATAGGACTTCTCGATACCGCCGATATCGAAACTAGAGACCTCGTCGGCGATGTCGCCCGCTGACGTGACGACGGAGACCGAAGGACTCGTGGTGGGTTCGAGGGGCAATGAGTTGAGGGCGTCCGGAGATTCGACGCGGCCCCATCCCACGGCATATAGCAACTCCAGAATCGCCGCTGAAGCAGTGTCGCCAGATTTGACATCATCTTCAGAAGATGCGCTAGCGATGTGCCTGCCCTTATGCTGAGATATCTCCGTAGAGACGGAGTCTCGACGCTTGGAATGCTTGGCCAGATGCTTAGCCAGATGCCTGGGAGCGTACTCGGCATCGGAGAGTCCGCTCACGGTAGTGCGAACCGAATCAGCAGACTGGTCCGTGGCACCAGGGGCAGCCGCAACCCGCTGACTACGGGTATCGCGTTTGCCATCGGACACCTTGGCGGCCAGAGCGTTCGAGGACACGTCGCCCGTCTCTGCGGAGGCGGAAGCGCTCTTCTTGCAGTGCTTGCCCTGAGTTCCAAGCAGGTCCTGCTTGGCTTTGCGGGACTTCGCATCCTTGGAACCTGTCTTGACATGGCTGGCCAGCCCAGCGTTCCTCATAGCGTCGAAGTCGGCCCGCATCCTGGAATCGCAAAGATCTTCCTTGAGCCTTTTGTGCTCGTGCGCCTTGACCCCCCATCCGACGCATGAGACAACGGCGATCGCCGAGGTGGCGACTGCGACCATGGGAGCGATGTCAGAAGGCACCGAAGCCGCAGTAGAGCTGCTGGCGGCAAAAGCCGACGGAACGAAGAGGAACGAAGTTGCGGCGAATGAAGAAAGCGCCATGCTGTGTTTTAAATGCTTCATTTGGCGTCCTTAGGTGCCCGATCATTTGGAACCGGGCTAGTTATTCACTTGCTCGCGATTTTAAACGTTGTTCATTTTGGAAGCAACGGGCAATTAGCAGACTGCAACGAACTTTTTTACGAACGGCCCTCTCGCGACTCTCGCGCGGCCCTTGCGCGGTCCTCGCGACTCTCGCGCGGCTCTCTCGGCCCTTGTGACTCTCGGCTCTTGCGCAGCCCTCGCGACTCTCGCGCGGTTCGCGCAGCCCTCGGCGGCTCTCGCGACTCTCGCGCGGCCCTCTCGCGACTCTCGCGCGGCCCTTGCGCAGCCCTCGCGCCTCTCGGCGACCCTCTCGGTCCTCGCGGCTCTCGCGACTCTCGCGGCCCTCGCGGCTCTCGGCCCTTGCGCCTCTTGCGCGGCTCTCGCGGCCTCAGAACCTGAATTGCAATCTCATCCGCACCCCCGCTTTGCATTTCTGTTGGACTCGGCCGCGCACGTGCGGCCGAGTCCAGCAGTTCCTTTTTGGAGCACCTGTAGGGCGTCCAGAAGATGGGAGTTCTAAACGACAGGTCAAACGTCGCCCGACGCACATGTAAGCGGGCAGGCGGCGGAATCCGATGCGGATGCCAGCCTCTGTGATCAGCTAGCCGGATGACTCACCGATCTATCAGGCCATCCCCTTCGGACCCATGAATCCGTCGTTGTTGCCCGAGGCCATGCAGTCACGGCGAAGTCCTCTAGCGAATCCGCAGGTCACGACGGCCAAGGCAACCAGCACGCCAAGCGCGCCCCACATGACGCGCATGGCAGTGTCGCCGGTCTTGGATAGGTCGCTGTTCGAATCGTCGGAATTCGCAGCCGTTTCAACCTGCTCAGCATCCGACGAAACGGCGAAAACGGACAGGCTGTCGACCTCAACTGTGACCGCATCGTCCGAGGCGGGTAGGGATATCGACTTCTGCACCGTGCCGTCGTCGGTCAGGTGGTAGACGTAGCCGGTCTCGCGCCCATCGACTGGGAATGAGAGGGTCAGGGATCCGAAGCCGTCGTGGATCTCATCGCCGTTGACTGTCAGAGTCACCTCGTAGACCCCGAGCACATCCTCGGTTAGGTAATCGTTCACGAGGGTGTCGTAGTCGTCGCCGGAAGTCAGCGCGACGACGGTGACGACGATCTCTGCACCTATAGGGATGTTGTCACCACCCGTGGGCTGGGTCGCGGTGACACCGGTGTCGTTGTCCACGACCGTAAACGAAGTAGCTGCGATGACGACAACCTCGATCTCGGAACTGTAGTACGCATCGCTGGAGTCAACGGTGATCGTCGTCGTGCCCTCAGAGACGCCCTCTATCACGAGCTCGTAGTCATCGTCGTCGTAGTACGCGGTCGCTATGGACTCGTCTGCCGACGTAACGGTCACATTGGTGTTGACCAGTTCGTTCTCCACGTCCATAAGCAGCGGAGTGGAATACGAGTTGGCCAGGATACCGGTCTTGCCTACCTCTACGGTAGTTGTGTAGTAGCTGATGACATCCGATGAGTCGAGAGTGACAATCTCGGAGGACACCTCGTCTACCGCAGAGGTGGTGGAAGTCACAGCAGACTCTCCCTCGGCATCCTTGACCTCGACCGTCTCCATCACGACGACATCTTCGTAAAACTCGCTGCCGCCCACGGTTACGGTGACGACGGTGTATCCGGCCGACACCGGGGTCACTATGAAGCCATCCTCTAGGCTTTCGCCCATCTCCACATCTATGATGCCCTCCTGGTCGAACGAGACCGAGACGGACATTCCTGCACCCTCCATCTCATCGACAAGGGTACCGATGTCGATCGTAGAAGAGGTCTCGGCAGTGGACTCGACCATGGAGTCGTCGAGCTCATAGCTCTCGACGTAGTCGAACCCGATCTCCACCGGATCGCCCCCGACTTCGAGGTCCCAGTAGGCTGGCAGTGGGTCGAAGGTCACCAGTGCATGTGGAGCCAAGAGGCTCCCCTTGACGACCTCCACGGTTATCTCTGTCTCATCGAGAGCGGCGTAGGCCTCGCCGGCACCGGACGTGACCCCTATCACATGCGTGCCGATGACCCCGTCGATCGCGTTCGGCTCGATGAGATAGGTAATGGCCTGAGAATCGGAGGTCTCGGGATCGGAGGAGTCCTCGGAGGCAGCTGCGGTTATCTGGAAGATGCCTTCCTCGTTGTCGACGTCGTAGGTCTCGCCGTCCACCGTCCAGACCAGCTCGCCATCGCCGGTGTAGGTGAACAGCTCGATCTGCGAACCCACGCCAACGGCGGATGCAAAGTCCTCGGAGATCACAATTTCCGGCTCGAGCAGCTCTGCCTCGGAATCGTTCGCGGGAGCCTCGATGACCTCGCTCTCGGCGGTCGACTCATCTGCAGCTGCGGAGTAGGCATGGTCGGCTTCGTCGTCAGCTACGACGGTATCGGCATCAGAGTCGTCAGAGTCGCTCATCCAGATGGTCGCCTGGAAGCTCGTCCCTCCGCGCAGGGTGCTGTAGAAAAGAGCCAGGGGATCCGAGGTGGTGGAGTCATCGATGCTCGTCAAATCGATCTGCGACCCATTCTCCTCGACGGCATCCGCCTCGGCAGCGTCAGAAGCTTGCTGCTCCTCGTCACCGACATACTCCGCGTCATCAGCCTCGTAGCTCTCGGAGGCAGAGGCTTCAGAATTCATGATGAACACGGACTCCGCCTGGGTCTCGAAACCCAGAAAGTCGGTCCACAAGACACCTGTCCGCTGGCTCAAGAGGTCAGACTGATCGGACAAGCTCCGATCGAGGCCAGCTTTCGATACCTCAAAAGAGCTAGAGGCGCTGTCGGCGGATCCTCCGGCCGCCTGGGCGGCATCGACGCCAGTGAACCCCAGAGTGGCCGCGACGAGGACCGCGATAGCGCCTCCACCGATTTTCACGGACATACGTGACTTTGAGTGCGACTGTGGCATTTCCTACCCCTCCTCCTGTACAACATCCCCAGAGCTAGGAAGGACGCACAGGAACTCACCGAATCCGACTTTTGAACAAACCGTCTTCGGCAAAACTTTCCAACTCTAAAAAGTTAATGTGGCACTAGGCAGTATCGTCGCGAGATCTAAGGAAACGCTGATTGATTGCTTTCGTCCGGTCGGATCCCTAACTTGCGGGATTCGAATGACTCATCGTATCGTCAGATCCCGTGATGATACAGCCTAGTCAATTATCCTTTCTACGGGATAAATTGGAAGCATCAACGAGCATTTTTCTCCAAAAAGTTTCAGGTAAAACGTCCAAATGATCACGCCTCATGTCAGAATCGCTGTAATACAAGATCGCTCCAA
>CAZPAN010000037.1:0-8613 GCA_964584585.1 uncultured Coriobacteriaceae bacterium
TCCCCCAGATATTTCTTCACGTTCTGAGCAGCGATACGGCTGACGTCGGTCGGGGTGACATCGCGCTCATCGAACTTGGAGTACTCGCCGGTCTCCTCGTCGGGCTCACCTACCGGAACCAGCTCGAAGACGTATATCTTGCCGGTGTTGCGGTCGATCGTGACCCTGGCGTCGTGCTCCAGGTTCAGAATCGTCTTATAGCTCCTCGAAAGCGAAAGCTCGAGCTTCTCGAGCAGGTAGATCTCGTCGATCTTCTTCTCGTTCGCGAGCGCTGCGAGGGCCTCCATGAGCTCGGATGCCATCAGTCTTCCCCCTTCTCTGAGAAATCGACCCTGCCGACCACGTTGGCCTTGCTTATGGAGTCGAACGGAATGTCGAAACGGCTGTCCTTCCCTATCACGACGACGCTTCCCCGCTCGACGCCGAGAAGCTCTCCGGAAAACCTGCGCCTGCCGTCTATCGGCTCGTCGCAGGTGATCTTGACCTGTTCGCCCGCGTAGCGCTCGAAGTGCTCGAGCGTCCGCAGAGGTCTGTCAACACCTGGAGAGGAGACTTCGAGCACGTACGCGCCCTTGATGACATCGACTTCGTCGACGATAGGCTCCAGCCACTCCTGTTGGGCCGAGGAGATGTCGTCGAGGTCGATACCGCCCTCCTTGTCTATGTAGATCCTCAGGATCGGAGACTTGGCGCTTCCGAAGATCGCGGCGTCGACCACCTCGAACCCATGCTCGAAAGCCACCGGCTCAAGCGCCTCGATCAGGGCCTCGACCTTCTTATTCCTCATCTTCTCCTCGCTCCTCCCCTCATGCGCGCCAGTCCCGCCGACTACCCGCCGCGTATCGAAGGCATCAAGACCTGCCGCAAACGCCACAGGCCAGATGTCGCATACGGTCCCGCCGTTGCATAAAAAAAGCGGGCCATGACCCACTTCCATCAAAACAACTCTTGACAGCGCCCAGACGGGCCGCCCAAGCGCAGAGACTCGGACGCGCGAACCACCGGCAATCGATAAACCGGCGGAAGCTATATTAGCAGGTAAACGTCGATGCGACCACTTGACGGGCTGTACGCGCGTCAGCACATGCGATGAGCGGCTTTAGACAAACGCCGCCCACGCGGCGATCAGAAGCCGGCCTCTTAGATGCGGACCGGAGAAACGCTGATCGATTCATTCCGCCCGCCTCCGGCCCGAACGAAAGCAATCGATCAGCGTTATCTAGAAAAGATCCTTGAGCACGTAGAAGGGGTTCGACTCGTCGGGGAGGTCGACGCATCCGCATTCGCCCTCGTTGAGGTTGCTCCCGCATCTGGGGCACAGTCCCTGGCAATCGGGATCGCAGAGGAACAGCATCGGGATCTCCACGATTATCGAAGAAGTCACCGGCTCGAGCAGATCTATGATCCCGTCACGCGGGAGGAACTCGTACTCGTCCTCCTCCATGCCGGTGAGATCGGATTCCTCCGAGATCGCGTAGTACCCCTCGATATCGGCGCATATCCTCATCGATGCCGGTTCCAGGCACCTGGAGCAGGTTCCGTGCACGATGGCGGACGAGGTCCCGACGAGCACGATCGCGTCGCCCACGTTCGAGAACGTGCAGGAGTAGTCCACCCCGCCGGGAATCGAATAACCCATGCTCCCCAGCTCTACCTCGCCAGGATGAACGGTGCCCTCCAAGGAAGCCGCCGTCCCCGCTCCGTCGAGCAGCCCGGACGCGTCGAAGAGCGTCGGATACGCCTCCGGAGAGGTCCGACCCGGTTCGATCTCCGGCATCGACTACCTCGCGGCTTTGTTGTTGAGCCTCTCGCGGCAGCGGTGCACGTTCTCGCCGAGCGACTCGAGGGTCTGCTCGATATGGGAGAAGACATTGTCGGCGTAATCCTCGGCGCCTGCCCTGGTGGAGCGCTCGAGTTCCCTGGCATCGGCGAGGATGTTCTCGGCCTGCTGCTGGGCGATCCTGACGATCTCCTGCTCTCCGGCGATCGTGAGCGCCTGAGCGCGGGCGTCCTCGAGGATCCGATTGCACTCGGCCTCTGCATCCTCGAACAGCCCCTGACGTTCGCGCACTATCTGACGGGCCTGGGAGAACTCGACGGGAAAGGCGTCACGGATGTCGTTGATTATGTCCATCGCCTGGTTGACATCCACCTGACGCTTCATGCTGCTGCCGAGGACCGGCTTGCTGTCCTCGATGAGGTCGGCCAGCTCGTCGAGCAGCGCGAGAACCTTGCTCTCGTCCATTTTGCGTTCCCTTCTGAAGCTAATATGTTGGAAGTGTAGATCTCGGTGGTCGCCGTATCATTAAAAAAAAAAAATATAAGCTGAATACGTCACCTGTACGAACATCCGGTCATCTCGGAGAGGGCCCTACCGACGTTCTCCGGCACCAGACCCTTGACGTTGCCCTTGAGATAGGCCAGCTCGCGGACGATCGAGGACGAGAGAAACATGCTGCCCGGGTTGGACATTATGAAGACGGTCTCCAGGTCGGGGTCAAGTTTGTAGTTGAGGGCGGCCATCTGGAACTCCGCCTCGAAATCGGTGATGGCCCGAAGCCCCTTCACCACCACCTGGACGTCGTTTTCGGCGGCGAAGTCCACGAGCATGTTGGTGAAGGACACGACGGAGACGTTGGAGATGTCGCTAAGAGCCTCGGAAGCGAGCTCGACCCTCCTCTCGAGGGCGAAGATCGGCCCCGTGCCCTTCCTGGATGATTCCGCGACCGCAACGATCACGTCACTGAAAAGCTTAGACGCCCTTCTGATGATCTCGATATGCCCCACGGTGATCGGGTCGAAGGTTCCTGGAACCATCGCCCTGCATGCGCCTTGCCTGACCTCTCCGGCCTCCATCGACCCTCCTCGTCGCAGCGCCCGACGGTCGCGTCGGGCGTCTCCCGGCACCAGAACCCCGCACGACATTCTCGGACGCACGCTGCGCCCCTATCATCTCGACGTGCGGATGAAGTATACAACCTGGGTAACGCCATAGGTGCGAAACCCCGCGAGTTCGAAACCCTCGCCCAACGACTCGAGCATCGCCTCCACCTCGGCAGGCATCTTCTTCTTGTCTCTGCCGCCGCCTTTCTTGCGCCTGGCCCTGCCAGAAGCTCTCTCGTAGGCCACGAGCGCGCCGTCGGCGATGGCACCTGCGAAATCCAGATCGCTCACGAGCGAGCAGACCCTCTCCCAGCCCATCTCGTATGGCGGGTCGAGAAAGACGACATCGAACGGGGATCCCGGAAGGCCGCCGGCCGCGAGGGAAAACATGTCGCCTCGGACCAGGTGGGAGCGCCCTGCGGGCAGCCCTAGCTGCGCCAGGTTGCCTTCGATGGTCCTGGCGGCGACCGGATCGGACTCCACGAACACGCACCTCGCGGCGCCGCGCGAGAGCCCTTCGATGCCCATCGCCCCGCTTCCGGCGAACGCGTCCAGCATCGAGACCCCTTCGAAGCCGCCGTCCCGAAGCGAGAAGACGGAGCTCGCCACTGCCTCCCTCACGCGGTCGGCAGTGGGCCTTGTCGCCTCTCCGGGCACCGGCTCGAGGTTACGTCCCTTGAACTCGCCAGCTACGACCCGCATCGGCCGCTCACCTCCCTATCTTCTCCTCCGTCAGGGCGGACGGACCCGACGGCCCAAGCCAGCAGCATGTTCGCCGGATCTGAGAGATCCGGGTCATCCCGCAGGATCTCGGCGGCGTCGGCCCTGGAGATCTCCACCAGATCGAGGTCTCGCGCGACGTTGGAGAACCTGAGACCGGGCATGCCGTGCTGTCTGCTGCCCGAGACGTCTCCCTCGTGCCTGAGCGCCAGATCCAGCTCGGCCAGCTCGAACCCGTCCTGGGTGGAGCACATCGCCTCGAGTCTCTTCCTCGACCCTTCGGTCCTCGCGGCGGCCAGAAGGACCATCTTGCCAGGATGAACCCCTCGCCCGACCCTGCCCCTCAACTGATGGAGCTGAGAGAGACCGAACCGCTCCGCATCCTCCACCACCATGACCGTGGCGTTGGGGACGTCGACGCCCACCTCGACCACGGTCGTGGAGACGAGCACGTCGGTCTCCCCCCTCCTGAACCTATCCATCGCCTCGGACTTCTCGGAGGCGGGCATCTTGCCGCATAGCAGCCCGATGCTCATCTCGGGGAAGACCTTTGCGGCCAGGTAGTCGGCCTCGGCCCTGGCGGCCTTCAAATCGCTGCCGGCGAGTTCCAGCTCCTCCTCGGCCATTGGGCCGTCCGGGCTCCAGTCGTCCCCTTCATCCTCCAAGGAGCGGTCTGCGGGACCATTCTCGGCGGGTTCCCCCACCAGCGGGCATATCAGATAAGCCTGATGTCCCCTCGCCACGCAATCCCTGATCTCGTCAAAAGCCATGAATCTGTTGCGCTTGTCCACCAGCACGGTCTCGATCGCCCTGTCGCCGCCCGGACGCGTCCTGATCCAGGAGCAGTCGAGATAGCCGTACATCGTCAACGCCAGAGATCGGGGTATCGGGGTGGCCGTCATGCTCAGATAGTCGCAGCAATCCCCCTTGGCCCGAAGGGCGTTCCTTTGGTCCACGCCGAACCTGTGCTCCTCGTCGACGACCGCGAGCGTCATGCTCCTGAAGACGACATCTGGCTCTAAAACGGCGTGGGTGCCGAAGAGCGCCTGCACCTGGCCGGCGACCAGCCCAGCCACGATGCGCTGGCGCTCCGCTGCGGGGGTGGCAGAGGTCAGGGTCTCCCACCTCACCCCGATGGAATCGAGCACGGGTCCCATCTTCTCCCCGTACTGCCTGGCCAGCACCTCGGTGGGTGCGAGAAGCACGCCCTGCGAGCCGCTGTCCGCCACCGCCGCCAGGGCCGCCGCCGCCACGGCGGTCTTGCCCGTCCCGACGTCTCCCAAAAGCATCCTGTTCATCCGGCGTCCTGCGGCCATGTCGGCAAGTATCGCGTCTAGGGCGGCGCGCTGGTCCTCGGTGAGAGAGTACGGCAGCGCCTCGATGTAGGCCGCAAGCAGCGGGCCGTCGACAACGTGGGAGATCGCCCCGCCCTCCTCGTCCATCGCGCGCCTGAGCATCAGCCAGCGCAGCTGCAGAAACAAAAGCTCCTCGTAGGCGAGCCTCTTCCTCGCAAGCCGGACCTGCTCCATCGAGGAGGGGAAATGCAGCTCGCCCAGCGCGGTGGAGCGGGACATGAGCGAACGCCTCTCCCGAAGATCCGCTGGAATCGGGTCGAGCGAAAAGGACGCGACGGAGACCGCCTCGGCGACGAGTTTGGAGATCACCCCCGTCGCCAGCCCCTTGGTCTGCCTGTAGATTGGGAGGATGGCCGGACTCCGGGAGCCGTCGTCCGATGCCTCCATGTACCTGGGCGAGGTCATCTGCAGGTATCCGTACCTGTGCTCGACCTTCCCCTGGAGAACCACCTCCGACCCCTCCGCAATGGAGTCGACGATCCAAGGCTGGTTGAACCATATGGCGTTGATGACCCCGGTGGAGTCGACGATGGATGCCTCCACGATCTTCATGCGCCTGCGGGCGGTGCGCGCGCGGACCGAGTGGACGCTTCCCATGACGGTGGCCTCGTCGCCGATCCTGAGATGCGATATCGGCGTGATGTCGGTGAAGTCGATGTAGCGCGCGGGGGCGTTTAGGAGGAGGTCGGAGACCGTGGTGACCCCCAGCCTGCCGAAGGCCCGGACCCTGGCGTCGCTCACCCCCCGGAGCAAGCCCACGGGATTCCCAAGAGCCACGGTCGCCCGGCACCTTGCGGCGGCGCATCCCTCTCCCGGAGCCGCAAGGCCAACGCCTGCTGGCGGGACGGGCCGCTTGGCGGCAGACATGACGGGTGCCCGACCTACTCGGCAGCGATTATCATCGGGTAGAACGGCTGCTCTCCCCTGCTCGACTCGACCTCAAGGTCGGGATAGAGCTCCTCGGCCCGATTCGCGATGCGCTCGAGCTGCTCGTCGTCCATATCGCAACCCGCGAGCAGGGTGAGGTTGTCCACCATCTCCCCATCGACCATCTTCTCGATGGCCTCTATGCATACCTTCTCCACATCGCCGCCGACGAGCCTGATGTCGCCATCGATGATGCCCATCACGTCACCCTCGGCTATCTCGGTCCCCTCCCCGGTCACGGCGCTCTTTACGGCGATGGCCACCTCGCAGGTGACGACATCGGAGATCGCATCGGTCATCATCTCGACGTTCTCCTCCATCGGCAGCTCGACGTTGCAGGAGATCATCGCGGTGAAGGTCTGCGGGATCGAGGTGGTCGGCACGACCGAGCAGGGCTTGGAGACCAGCTCGGACGCCGAGTTCGCCGACATCACGATGTTCTTATTGCCAGGCAAGACGATCACGCTCTCGGCGTTGACCGCCTCTACCGCGTCCACGATGTCTGAAGTCGAGGGGTTCATGGTCTGGCCGCCGGAGACCACGCGGTCAACTCCCAGCGATTCGAGGATCGCGATGTTGCCCGAACCCACCGCGACCGCGACGAACCCCAGCGGCTTGGGAGACCCGACCTGCTCCTCGGCGGTCTGCTCGGAGGCGACGATCTTCTCGATGCGCTCCTCCGACTGCATATCCATGTTGTGGATGAATATCTCGTGCGGCTGCCCGCGCTGGATCATCCAGCTCAGCACCTCGCCTGGCTGGTCGGTGTGCACGTGGATCTTGTAGTCGGGTCGCTCGCCGACTATGAGCTGGCAGTCGCCCATTGTCTCGAGGTATGCGTAGCCCTCCTCAACGTCGAGGACGTTGCTCTTGAACAGAAACTCAGTGCAGTAACGGAAGTTATGGTCCTCCCAGTCGTCGACCTGCTCGATCGCGACCTGGGCGCCGCCCTTGATCTTGAAGACATCGTCGGCAGCAGAAGTCGCCTTCCCGCCCCCCAGGTAGCTTTCGACGAACCCCTCCAGCATCACCGCGAGGGCAAGCCCGCCGGAGTCGACCACGCCGTTCTCCTTTAGCGTGGGCATCAGATCGGGGGTGCGCCTGACGGACTCCATCGCCTCGACCGCGATGCCCCGAAGCACATCCTCTACACCGGCACCATCCTCAGCGGCATCCCGCGCATAGGCGGCGACATCCTTGATGACGGTGAGGATCGTCCCCTCCACTGGCTTGCGGACGGCCTTGTAGGAGACCTCCCTCGCGCGGTCGAAGACATGGGCGATAGCGGGAGTGTCGATATCGGTGCATTCCGAAGCGCCCTCCGCTATGCCGCGCAGGATCTGGCTGGTGATGACACCGGAGTTGCCGCGGGCACCCATCAGCGAGCCTCGCTTGATCGCCCGGTAGATCCTGACCATGCTGACGTCGTCGGGAAGCCTGTCCAGCTCCTTGACGACGTTTTGCATCGTGAGGGTGACGTTGGTGCCGGTGTCTCCGTCAGGGATCGGAAAGACGTTGAGCCTGTTGATCTCCTCCTGACGATCCGCGACGGCCTGATATGCCGCCTTCACGGCATTCTTGAACTTGTTCTTGACAGTTATGTCCATTTCGAGGTTCCTGTCCCGGCTGCGACGCGCTTCACGATTCCTTCTCAGCGATCCGCCGCTATACCTTGACTCCCTGTATGTTCACGGAGATGTCGTCTATCCTGATCTCCAGGTGCTCCTCCAAAACGTACCTGACCGTGTCGGCAAGATTCTCGGCCACGACCGATAGGTTGGTGCCGTACTGGACCACGATGTAGAGCTCCACCGACACCGAATCACCGTGATTGCGCAGGAGGATCCCGCGCCTGAGCTTCTGCATCGGAAGCATCTTGGCGATTCCGTCTCCAATGCTGGGAGTGGCCATTCCCGCCACGCCGTAGCTGGTGAGCGCCACGTAGCCTATCATGTCCTGGATCACGCCCTCGTCGACCTCTACGATTCCCGGGATGATCTCATCGCGGTTGACGTTGTCCATCTCGTGCTCCTAACAGGGTCCGCGCCGCCGCGTCCGACCAGGGACGACGGGCACGCTGCGGGCGTCGATTCATCCGAGACCAATGGGTAATTCTAGCAAACCATGGTAAGCCAGCCTCACCATGGGCGGCCCGGACGGCGTCTGACACAGATACGTCCTCCTACTTGGCTCGTCGCCCGCCGCGCCGGCTACTTCCGCTTTCTGGAGACTCCGTGCCTCGAGCCCTTCCTCGCCTTGGCTCGCAGGCCGGCAAGGACGCTTGACTCGTCGGCGCCCTCCAGGAAGGCCCGCAGCTTCACGATCTGATCTCTCAGAAGGGCCGCGTTCTCGAAGTCCATCTCCTCCGATGCCGTCGCCATCGACTCCTCAAGGGCGGATATGAGGCGAAGCAGCTCGGCGGCGGGCATGTCCGCCAGATCCTGCTCCAGATCGCCTGCGGTCTTGCCGGCATCGGCTTCATCGCCTTCGGAGAGGTACTGCATGATGTCGGAGACGGCCTTGCGAACGGTCTTCGGCTCGATCCCGTGCTCCTCGTTGAACCTCTGCTGGATCTCCCTGCGCCTTCGGGTCTCCTCCACCGCCGACCTGATCGACCCCGTGATCGTGTCGGCGTACATGATCACCTTGCCAGAAACGTTGCGGGCGGCGCGGCCGATCGTCTGAATCAGCGAGCGGTTGTTTCGGAGGAATCCCTCCTTGTCGGCAT
>CAZPAN010000037.1:8623-12312 GCA_964584585.1 uncultured Coriobacteriaceae bacterium
GAGACCGCCGGCAGATCGAGTCCCTCGCGCAGAAGGTTGACGCCCACCAGCACGTCGAACTCCCCGAGCCTAAGGCCCCGGATGATCTCCACTCGCTCGATCGTGCCGGTGTCGGAGTGCATGTACCTGGCTCGGATCCCAAGATCGAGAAGGTACTCGGTGAGGTCTTCGGCCATCTTCTTCGTGAGCGTCGTGACCAGCACCCTCTCGTTCAGCTCGGCACGTTCTCGGATCTCGGCCGTTATGTCGTCGATCTGCCCGGCGATCGGACGGATCTCCACCTCCGGGTCGAGAAGGCCGGTGGGACGGATTATCTGTTCCACCACCTGCTGGGAGACCTTCTCCTCGTAGTCTCCGGGCGTCGCCGAGACGTAGACGAACCTCGGGATCCTCTGCTCGAACTCGTCGTACCGAAGCGGCCTGTTGTCCAGCGCACTCGGGAGGCGAAAGCCATGCTCGACCAGCGTGACCTTCCTCGACCTGTCGCCCTCGTACATTCCCCGTATCTGCGGGACGGTCACGTGGCTCTCATCGATGAAACAGAGGAAGTCGTCGGGGAAGTAGTCGATCAGCGTGAACGGCGCCTCGCCGGGCCGCCTGCCGTCGAGGTGCCTCGAGTAGTTCTCGATACCGCTGCAGAAGCCCATGTTCTGGAGCATCTCGAGATCGTATCCGGTGCGCATCTCGAGCCTCTGGGCCTCCAGCAGCTTTCCGGCCTCCTTGAGAACGGCGACGCGCTCAGCCAGTTCCTCCCTGATGGTCTCCACTGCATGCTCGGTCTTCGCCTTCTCGGTAACGTAGTGGGAGGACGGCCAGATCGGGATCTTCGAGTACCTGAGCAGAACCTCGCCCGTGAGCTTGTCGATCTCCGAGATGGAGTCGACCTCGTCCCCGAAAAACTCCACCCGCAGGGGATTTTCCGCATACGGCGGAAAGACATCGACGATGTCGCCCCTTACCCTGAACGCGCCGCGTGCGAGATCGTAGTCGTTTCGGTCGTACTGGATGTCGATCAGCGCGTGGATGAACATGTCGCGATCCATCTCTCGGCCGACGTCGACGAATATGGCCATTCCGGCGTAGTCGGTGGGAGACCCTATTCCGTATATGCAGGAGACGCTCGCGACGACGATGATGTCGTTTCTGCTAAGGAGCTGGGCCGTCGCCTGATGGCGGAGCTTCTCGACCTCCTCGTTGATCGAGGAGTCCTTCTCGATGAAGGTGTCGGTGGTGGGGACGTAGGCTTCCGGCTGGTAGTAATCGTAGTAGGAGACGAAGTAGACCACGGCGTTGCTGGGAAACAGCTCGCGGAACTCCGAGGCGAGCTGTGCGGCGAGCGTCTTGTTCGGCGCCATGACCAAAGTGGGCTTGCCGACCTTCTCGATGACCTTGGCCATCGTGTAGGTCTTGCCACTGCCGGTGACCCCCAGCAGGGTCTGATAGCGCAGGCCCTCCTCCACCCCGCAGGCCAGCTTCTCGATCGCCTGCGGCTGGTCGCCTGCCGGTCCGTATGGGGAGACGACCTCGAAATCCCTGTCGAACCTGCCCTCCGAGAGGAAGACCCTCATGTCCGCGTCCATGGCGGAGCCGTCGTGAAGCCCGAGGTCCCCTGCGAGGTCAGCGCCGTGGCGCCCTGCGCCTCTCGTCTTTCCGCCATCTCCCCTATCAGGCCGAAATACCCGGTCTTCTCCCATCTCCATGACCTCCATGAGCGCCAACCCGCCCTTACTGCCCGACGTCCCATTCGAACGCGTCGGGATAGAGGCGCTCGTAGGCCTCCTTGGCCCTGTTGACGGCCTCCAGGTAGTCGCTCGTCTCCTCGAACTCGATGGTCCCCCTGATGTCGTCGCCGTTCTCCAACCACTCGTCCACGTTGCCAAGGCCGGCGTTGTAGGCGGCGATCGCGGGGTTCATCTCGTGGTACCTCTCCACCAGATAGCGCATATAGGCCGTCCCGTAGTTGATGTTGGTCTCGGGATCCGTGAGGTTCTCCGGCGAGTACCTCTCGGAATCCACCAACCCCCTCTGCGCGATCTCCTCGGCGGTCTCCTCCATTATCTGCATGAGTCCCACCGCGCCCGCGCTCGACACCGCCTCAGGATCGAAATCCGACTCGCACTTGACCATCGCGATGATCCAGTAGGGATTGACCTGATGCTCCTCGGCCGCCTCCTGGATGAACTCGACGTAATCCAACCTGTAGTAGACCCTTTCGGCGATCGGAAGGCCCACGAACCATATGAGAGCCGCAGCCACCGCAAGCGCGACGAGGGCTTTGAGGCCGCGTCTTTTGCGCTTCCCGGAACCCTGCGCGGCCACCGCGTCCCTGCCGCAGGGAGGTTTTGGGGATCGCGTTTCGGAAATCGATTCCGATCCTCCCGTCCGCAACCTCCACCAGCTCTCGACCTGGGAGCGAAGCTCGTCGATGCTGCCGGAGTTGGAGATGATGGTATCGGCCACCGCCACCTCCTCGGCAACGCCGGCCTGCCTGGAGATCCTCTTGCGGACATCCTCAAGATCCATGCCCCGGGCAACCGCCCGCTCCAAACGCAGATCCTCTGGAGCCTGGACGACCACGACCTCGTCCGCAGCCGCCAGCAGATCGTCGGCGAGGGTGACCAGCGGGACCATCACCACCCTCATGCCGGCGCCGGACGCACCTGCCTTCACGGTCGGGCCGGATTCATCGTCCTCGTTCTCATAGCTTGCCTCGCCGCTCGACCCAGCGATGCTGGGCGCATCGTCCTCCCCCATCAGAAACGCCATCGACCTTGCAATTATCTCGGGATGGAGTATCGCCTCCAGATCTCGGGTCGACTGCTGGTCTAAGAACGCCCTTGCGGCCAGGATGGAGGGGATCGGGACCCCGTCGTCGAGAACGTCGTCCCCGAAGCGCTCCGCTATCCTCGCCGCGAATGCAGGATCCCGGCGCACTTCGGCGGCGATCTCGTCGAGATCGACCACGAGGGCGCCCAGTTCCGCGAGCATCCTTCCCACTGTGCTCTTTCCGGAAGAGATCCCGCCTCCGAGCACGACTCTGTACAACCCGACTCCTTTCGAGCGTTTCGCGCAAGAATAGACAGGGGAGCCGCCCTTGGACGACTCCCCTGGAATAACGTCTGGAAAGCGGGCTACTCGGCAGATTCCTCCGCCTCGGCCGGCGCCTCCTCGGCGGCCTTCTTCTCGTCGTTGCCCTTCTTACCGGAGTCGCGCTTCTCCGCCTCCGGCATGTCCCTGACCTCCACGACGATGCCGAGCTGCTCGGCAGCGGCCTTCATCGAAAGTGAGATACGGCGACGGTCCAGGTCGACGGACATGACCTTGACCATGATCTTCTGACCGACCTCCACCACCTGCGAGGGATGGTTGACGTGCTTGTTGGCCATCTCGGAGATATGCACAAGGCCCTCGACGCCGTCGCAGAGCGCGACGAACACGCCGAACGGAACGATCTTGGTGACGGAACCCTCGACGATCGAGTCCACGGGGTAGTTCTTGATGAGCGTGCGCCACGGATCCTCGGTGGTCTGCTTGAGGCCCAGCGAAATCCTCTCCCGGTTGCGGTCGACGTCGAGAACCTCGACCTCCACCTCGTCGCCCACGGAGACGACCTCGGAGGGATGGTTCACATGGCTCCAGGAGAGCTCGGAGATGTGGACTAGACCGTCGATGCCGCCGAGGTCGACGAA
>CAZPAN010000038.1:0-11744 GCA_964584585.1 uncultured Coriobacteriaceae bacterium
AAGGGGGAGGGGATTTGAGCGAGGAAGATGCGATCGAGCTCGAGGGCAAGGTGATCGAGCCGCTGCCCAACGCGATGTTTCGTGTCGAGCTTGAAAACGGGCACGTCATTCTGGCGCATATATCCGGCAAGATGAGGATGCACTACATCAGGATCCTTCCTGGCGATAGAGTCACCGTGGAGCTCTCTCCCTACGATCTCACCAGGGGGCGCATCACGTATAGGTTTAAGTAGCATTCATCTCGCGGGGCACGCTCGCCCACGGGAAGCTTGGCTTCCAGGGTGCGCTGGCCCCGCAGGTTCGTTTGCCCTCGGTGAGGCGCGATCTGTGCGCTCGATCCAGGAGGGCCACATGCTCCATTGGCGAGCATACGCGGGCCGGGTTGGTTTTCGGAACCCCGCGAACAAATGTGAAAACGAGCGTCTGCGGCTGCGGCGTGTTTATAAATGGGTTTCCATCCGAAGGGGAAGCAGGAAATGAAAGTACGTCCTTCTGTCAAGAAGATGTGTGACAAGTGCAAGATCATCAGGCGGCATGGCCGTGTGCTCGTGATTTGCGAGAATCCGCGCCACAAGCAGCGCCAGGGCTAGGGAGGAGTTCGCATTGGCCCGTATAGCCGGTATCGACCTGCCTCGCGATAAGCGAGTGGAGATAGGTCTGACCTACATCTATGGAATCGGACTTACCACGTCCAAGAAGATCCTCGCCTCCACCGGCGTCGATCCTGACACCAGGGTTCGCGACCTCACCGAGGACGACGTGATCGCCATCAGGGATTACATCGATAGGAACCTCCATGTGGAGGGTGATCTCCGCAGAGAGGTCTCGCAAAACATCAAGAGGCTCATGGAGATCGGCTGCTATCGCGGCCTGCGCCATCGCAAGGGCCTACCGGTCCGCGGGCAGCGCACCCACACCAACGCTCGTACCCGCAAGGGTCCCCGTAAGCAAATCGGCGGAAAGAAGAAGTGACGATGGCACAGAAGAAGAATACTCAAACGCGCGTCCGCCGCTCCGAACGCAAGAACATCGCGGTCGGCCAGGCGCATATCAAGTCGACTTTCAACAACACCATCGTGTCCATCACCGACACCAAGGGCAATGTGATCGCCTGGCAGTCCGCCGGCACGGTCGGGTTCAAGGGGTCGCGCAAGTCGACACCGTTTGCAGCCCAGATGGCGGCCGAGGCTGCCGCCAAGACCGCGCAGGAGCACGGACTCCGCAAGATCTCCGTCTTCGTCAAGGGGCCCGGCCCCGGCAGGGAGACCGCGATCAGGACCCTCCAGGCCGCCGGCCTTGAGGTTGCATCGATTCAGGATTGCACGCCTATACCCCACAACGGCTGCCGCCCGCGTAAGCGCCGCCGCGTGTAGCCTCCCAGGAAGGTGATATAAGAAATGGCACGTTATACCGGGGCGGATTGCAAGCTTTGCCGCCGTGAGGGAAGCAAGCTCTTCCTCAAGGGGGATCGCTGCTACTCCGCCAAGTGCGCCTTCGAGCGCCGTCCCTACGCTCCCGGCGAGGCAGGCAGGAAGCGCTCCAAGGACTCCGAGTACCGCATGCAGCTCCGCGAGAAGCAGAAGACCAAGAGGATCTACGGCATTTTGGAGAAGCAGTTCCATGGCTACTACGTGCTGGCCAACCGCCAGAGCGGCGTTACCGGCGAGAACCTGCTCCGCATCCTCGAGACCCGTCTCGACAACGTGGTCTTCCGGCTGGGTTTCTCCAAGTCCCGCGACGAGGCCCGTCAGCAGGTCAGGCACGGACACATCCTGGTCAACGGACGTAGGGTCACGATCCCCTCGTACCGGGTCCGCCCGGGCGACACCGTCGAGGTCGCTCCCAAGGCCAAGGACATGCTCGTCATCAAGTCCTCGCTTGTGAGCAACGAGCGCATGGAGGTTCCCGGCTGGCTAGAGGTGGACATCGAGAAGCTGACCGGCTCCGTGCTCTCCCTGCCCAACCGCGACCAGATCGATCTCGATATCCGCGAGCAGCTCATCGTCGAGCTCTACTCCAAGTAACGACCGGACAGAGGAGGCACCGCTCAATGTCAGAATTTATCCGGCCTCAGGTAACGGTGGAGTCCGTCAGCGATACCATGGCCAGGTTCATAGTCGAGCCTCTCGAGCGTGGTTACGGCGCGACGCTGGGCAACAGCATGCGCCGCGTCCTGCTCTCCTCGCTCACCGGTGCTGCGGTCACAGCGATCCAGATCGAGGGTGTGCAGCATGAGTTCACTGCGGCGGAGGGAATAGTCGAGGACGTCACCGACATGGTTCTCAACGTCAAGGGTCTCGTGTTCCAGCCGATGGAGGTCGCGGACGAGGCGGTGGCCACCATCTCGGCCGAGGGTCCGTGCGTGGTGACAGGGGCCGATATCCAAGTTCCGGCCGAGTTCAACCTCATCAACCCCGACCATGTGGTCGCGACGCTTTCCGAGGGCGGATCGCTCGAGATGACGATGAGGATCGGCGTCGGCAGGGGATACGTCTCCGCCGAGCGTAACAAACGCCCGGACGATCCGATCGGCATCATACACACCGACTCGCTCTTCTCGCCCGTCAAGCGCTGCGCGATGAGCGTCGAGAACACCCGTCGCGGTCAGAGGACCGACTATGACCGTCTCGTTCTCGAGGTGGAGACCAACGGGGCGATTACGCCTGTGGCCGCCGCTTGCAACGCAGCGGTCGTGATCACCCAGCATATGGACGCGTTCCTCGCCCTGCAGGAGGGCGGCGAGCAGGCTCCCCAGGAGTCCATCTTCGCACCCGAGGGACCCTCGAAGAACTTTGAGCTCGAGAAGCAGGTCGAGGATCTGGATCTCTCGGTACGTTCCTACAACTGCCTCAAGCGAGCTGGGATCCACTCTGTCCGTCAGCTGGTGGAGTACTCCGAGAACGACCTGCTCAACATCCGCAATTTCGGTGCCAAGTCCATCGAGGAAGTCAAGGACAAGCTCCAGACGATGGGCCTCGGCCTCAAGCAGTAGTAGGAGAACCTGAAATGAGACATCGCAAGAAGGGCCGCAAGCTGGGAACCGATGCCAGCCATACGAAGGCCATTAAGAGGAACCTCGCAGCAGCGCTCCTCGCCAACGACCGCATCAAGACCACGATGCCGCGTGCGAAGGAGATCCGAGGCGAGGTCGAAAGGGTTATCACCTGGGCCAAGCGCGGCGACATCCATTCCCGCCGCCTCGCCATCGCCAAGATCGGCGACAAGGAGATCGTCCGCGAGGTATTCGAGAAGGTCGCGCAGGGCATGTTCGAGGGTCGCAATGGCGGCTATACCAGGATCATGCGTCTTGGCAACCGCAAGGGCGATAACGCTCGGATGGTCATCATGGAGCTCGTGACCGAACCCGTCCGGAGCGCTTCGACGGCGGCTGCAGATGCGAAGAGGGGTTCCAAGGCACCCAAGGGCCGTCAGGCAGAGAAGCAGGCTTCCGACGAGCTGGCCGCGAAGTTCAAGTTCGATGACGAGGACGAGGCGACTTCGTCTGTGGATTCGAAAGGCGACGAAGAGGCCGAGGACACTGCCGAGGAGGCTGCTGCCTCCGAAGAGGCCGCAGATTCTGAGGAGGAGTCCGCCGGGGCCGAGGAGGTTCCTGCAGAGGAGGCCTTCGAGGCCGAATCCGAGGCTTCCGAAGAGGACAAGCCCGAGGAGAAGTAACAAGACCTCGATTCGATGCAGAAAGGCCCGGGTGGGGAGACCTGCTCGGGCCTACGTGCATCTTGGATGGAGCATCCATGCACATCGACTTTCCCGACCGGCGTCCGAGCCGGTATGGCGATCGTGCCCGGGATCTGATCGACCTCCGGGCGGCTAGCAGGATCGCCGCAGGCGATGCGTCTGTGTTCGGCTTCGACCCCGAGATCGAGAGCTTTGCCTCTCGCTTCATGAGATGGACGTCTCTTTGCAGCGCCCCTCCCTTCGATCCTGCCGAGATCGACGTGTTCGCCGAGGATGTACGGGCCGAGGGCCTCGACGATGTGGTGCTGATAGGCCAGGGCGGATCCAGCCAGGCCGCGATGACCATGTCGTCGTTTTTGGATCGATCAGGTCGGCTCCCAATAGGGTTCTACACGCTCGACGTTTTGTCGACGGAGTTTCTTGACTACGTCTTCGGACGCATCGATCCTGTCAGGACCATCTTCATCGTGTCCTCGAAGTCGGGTTCGACGCTGGAGCCGATGATGGTTTTCAAATGCGTGAGGGATCGGGTCACCTCCGTTATGGGAGATGACGCCGGATCGCGCTTCGTAGCCATCACCGATCCGGGAAGCAAGCTCGAGCAGATGGCGACCGAGCTCGGGTTCCGCAGGATCTTTTATGGGGAGCCGGGCGTCGGAGGCAGGTTCTCCGCCCTCTCGGTGTTCGGCCTCGTTCCGATGTCACTGATGGGGCTTTCGGCCTCGGCTCTGATAGACGGGCTGCAGGAGATCCAGCGCGAATGCGCTGGGGACTTAGAGTCCAACCCCGCTTTAGCCCTCGCCGCGTTTCTCGGTGCCTGCTATTTTGAGGGCAGGGACAAGATCTGCATCCGCCTGAGCGATTCCTGCGGGCAGCTCGGGCTTTGGCTCGAGCAGCTGGTGGCGGAGTCCCTGGGCAAACGCTCGCTTGGAATGATGCCGGCGATCGAGCCGGTTTCAGCCCATATCGCGACCGGCGCCGCCGATAGATGCGGGATCGTCTACGCCACTTCGTCCGATGAGGCTTCGGAGATGGAAGGACCGCTCGCCGCGATCAGGGGTTCTGGAGTTCCTGCGTTGGGGATGCTTGTGGAGGATGATGCGGTCGGTATGGCCGCGCATATGCTCGTATGGGAGTCGGCGGTCTCGATGGTCGCGGTGCTGCTGCAGGTGAACCCCTTCGACCAGCCCGACGTGGAGAGCACGAAGATCGCGGTCAGGGAGATCTTGTTCGGCAGCGGTGTCGATGGCGGGGCTGGGCGTGGCACCGGTGGTTCCGACAAGGGCCTAAATGGCGACGCGGCTGGCATGGTCGATGGCGGTCGTGGGACCGATGATTGCGTCGGTGTCGCGCAAGATCGATGCTGCGCCGACGCGGAATCAGTTCGCGATGACGTCACCGACGGTCCGGTTCTCTCATTCGAGGCATCGGAGGCCCTCCGTGACATCGCTCTTACCGACGGCAGCCGCCTTGAGGATGCGGAATCGGCCCTACGCGCTCTGGTCGACTCCATGCGGCCCGGAGACTACTTCTCCGCGAACGCCTTCCTTCCAGACTTTCCCGAGCAGCGGGAGGCGCTGGAATCGCTGAGGCGCGCCATCGCCGGAGCGGTCGGCTGCGTGACCTGCGTCGAGATGGGTCCGCGCTTCCTGCATTCGGTCGGACAGTTCCAGAAGGGCGGTCCCAACAGCGGGGCGTTTTTGGTGATCTCCGCCGCCGACCCCGAAGGCGCGATGGCCGTTCCCGGGGAGGCCTTCACTCTCGACGGCATAGCCAGCGCGCAGGCCAGCGGAGATTTCCGCGCGCTCTCGGACAGGGGGCGCAGGGCGGTGCATCTGCATCTGACGTCCTCGGGCGAGCGGGCTTTGGGGCAGCTCGCCGAGATGATGGAGGGCCTAGTGTCCCTCTCCCGATAGGCCCGGAGCCGCCTGTTTGGCCTGGTCAGTGTCCTCTGGCCGATCGGCATCGTCCGTATGGTCGGGACCGGCGTCTGGATTCCCGCCTCCTTCCAACGTCTTGCCGGACTATCGTCGCCTACGCACAGCACGCATGGCACCCTCGGGCAGGCGGGGCGATACCGCCCCGGAGCAGGCCCCTTTTCCCAACGTAGCGGGTGCAATAGAGTAAGATAGCAGGGTTCGATAGAGAGCCGGGCGCGTCGGCTGCTTCGCCGAACGCCTTTGCGTGACAGGAGACATGCCATGCTTCTCTTCGCGAGATACATAATCCCGGTCTCCTCCCCGCACATTGAGAACGGCGCGGTGCTGGTGAGGGACGACAAGATCATCGATATCGGGGATGCGAACACTCTCCGTGCAAAGTATCCGGAAGAGGATTTCAGGGACTTCGGTATCGCCGCGCTCATGCCAGGCTTGGTCGACACCCATACCCATCTCGAGTATTCCGCCCTGCGAGGTCTTCTCTACGACATCCCCTATGTGGCCTGGAAGCTGCAGATGTCGAAGAAGGTGCAGCGTTTCACGTACAAGGACTGGATGGACTCCGCGCAGCTCGGCGCCTTGGAGGCGGTTCGATCGGGGATCACGACGATCGCCGACATCACCTCCACCGGCGCATCGTTTCACGCTGCCAACGACGTCGGGCTTCGCGGCATCATATACCGTGAGGTCGGCACCTTGGAGCGCTCGGAGATCCCGTTCGTGCTTGAGTCGGCTTACCGCGATGTAGAGAGCTGGCGCAAGAGGGCCAACTCGGATTTACTGACGATAGGCATCGCGCCGTACTCGCTCTACACATGCCATCCGCATATTCTAGGAGAGCTCGCGGATTACGCGATGGACGGTACCCAGGTGGCGATACATCTCGCCTCCTGCAAGGAGGAGTACGACTACGTCAAGTACGGCACGCCGTTCTTCTCTCGCCTCGAGGACATCATCGACTACCAGCAGTCCCCGAGGCCATATCAATCGGATTGGCTCGCCAAGGGGGTCAGTCCGGTTCAGTATGTTCTCAACTGGAAGCTCTTCGACGTGCCCAACGTGATGGCCGTTCACTGCACCCAGATGGACGAGAGGGATGTCGCGACCCTGGCCGACAAGGACGTGGCGATCTCGGTCTGTCAGAGCTGCAACGCGAAGCTCGGGATGGGCCTCGCTCCCGTGATGAGCTTCATGAAGGCCGGTATCCGGGTGGGTCTCGGGACCGATTCGCCTGCGGCGTCCGACATCACCGATCCGATCAACGAGATGCGCCTCGTGCTTCTGATGCAACGGGCCATATCGGGGATGCGCTCCAAGTTCCTCAAGACCTCCGAGGTCATCAGGCTCTCGACTCTCGATGCTGCAAGGGCGCTCCGCATGGATGACAAGATCGGCTCGCTCGATCCCGGCAAGCAGGCGGATATCATCGCGATAGACCTCTCCAACTCCCATCAGGTTCCGGCACACGACCCCACCACCGCGATCGTGCATACCGCAACCCAGGAGAACATTCTGATGACGATGGTCAACGGCGTGGAGCTCTACGATCAGGGGCACATGCATGACATAGATGTCGAGAGGGTGTTCGAGAGGGTCGAGGAGATGAGGGCCAAGCTGCGCAACTAGGGAGCGCCGATCGATCGCTTCGTCCGGATCCGGTCTGTGGCACGTCCAATGCGCGAGAAGGCGAAGAGGGCGCGCTGGCCCGCGCCGATGAGCTTGAGCGTGCAGGGGGAGCGAAGAGGCCGGAGGCGGGCGGAATGAATTGATCAGCGTTTCCCTAGCGGTCAACAGAGAGGTGGCTTCGAGCTTTGTCTAGCAAACCCAACTCCAAGAACAAGTCGAATCACGCCAAGAGAATGTCCAGCTCGTCTGTCAGGGGCTCTGGCGGGGGAGATGGAGCGGAGGAGATCTCAAAGTCGTCCTCCGCGAAGAAGAAGGAAGCGGTCGGGGCCGGAATCCGCAAGGGTCTGACGATCGCTCTGTGCGTGATCCTGATCGCGGCGTTCGCGGTGCCCAGCGTCTCCTCTCTCGCAGCGTGCTCCATCTCGACCTCCAGCCAGGAGGATTCCACCGGGGACGAGACCTATCAGGCGCTCGCAGAGTCGGCAGAGGCGACGATTGCGGAGAACCCCGACGACACATCGGCGGTTCTCAACCTGGCCGGCATCTACTACGAGTGGGCGATGGGCGTGCTGCAGGGCACGATAACCTCCGACTACACCAGCGACGAGCTGTTCGCACTCGCAGCCGAGGAGTATGAGGCGTATCTGTCCGACGGCACCGTGGACGCTGATGCCTCCACCGACCTCGCAATGTGCCTCTACTACACCGGCGATTACGAGACCGCCCGTGAGGTGCTGGAGACGGCGGTCGAGTCCACGCCCGATAACGCGATGGCCTGGGCCCGCCTTGGGATGATCCGCAACGTCCTGGAGGATGACGACGGTGCCATCGAGGCCTTCAATACAGCGATGGAACTTGATCCGGATGACGAGACCGGGGCGTACAGCCTTGCTTCCGGCCAGCTGGCGCTGCTCGAGGAATAACATGGCTGGGGGTTCGTAGATGAACATTGGCGGTGCGGAGCTTCTGGTGATTCTGGTGTTCGCCCTCATCATCGTGGGGCCGGACAGGCTGCCTTCTCTCGGCAAGACGATCGGCCGCGCCCTGGGTCAGTTCCGCGACGCTCAGAACAAGGTGAACGAGGTCGTCAGCTCCGGGAAGCAGAAGATCGACGAGATCGAGCGCAACCCCTTCCTCGCGCTCTCCGGCACCGACAAGGCCTCCTCCGGGAGCGGCGGGGATGAGAAGAGGGGTTCGAGGGCGGAAGGTGCCGTCGATGCCGCAGGCACAGCGGACCCTGCTGGTTCCTCAGGCGACAAGAGCGGTAGGAAGGTCGCGAAGCTCTCGGACAGGGAGTCGTTCACCGAGCGTAAGCTCAGGCTGCAGCGGCAGGCATCCTCGGGCGAGGCGGTCGACGACGAGGTCTCAGCCGATCCCGTCGACGACACCGCAGCGGGTGATCTCCCCCAAGACGCCGCTGCGAGCGTCTCCGCAGACGAGGCGAGCGCCGTGCCGGCCTCTATCGCCTCCGACGACGAGGGGAGGAAAGGGCGGGGTTAGCGCTCTGTCCGTCCGCCAATGCCCATCGAATCGAAGAGGATGTCGATACGCGAGCATCTTGGAGAGCTCCGCCGTAGGCTGATCGTCGTGGCCGTCTGCGCTCTCGTTGCCACGATCGTCATCTATTTCGTCTCGCCTTGGCTCGTCGGGTTCATGATCGACCCAATCGGCCCCTACCTTCCGGGCGAGGGCACGGGACAGCTGGTGATAACCGATCCTCTCGGGGGCTTCACGCTCAGGTTCAAGATCTCGTTCGTCGCGGCGGTGCTCGTCACCGCTCCCATATGGATTTGGAACCTGCTGGCGTTCTTCGTGCCGGCGCTCAAGCCAAACGAGCGCAAATGGGTTCTCCCGACCTTCTTCGTGGGGATCGCGCTCTTCGCGGCGGGCAACGTCTTCTGCTACTTCGTGATCCTCTCGCCGGCTTTCGAGTGGATGCTCGGCCAGACCTCCGCGATAGCAACCATCCTGCCCGACGCCTACTCCTACATAAACCTGATCCTGATGTTCGAGCTGGCCTTCGGCATCGCCTTCGAGCTTCCGCTGGTCATCTTCTACCTGGTCGCCTTCGGCATCGTCCCGTACTCGAAGCTGCGTAAGAACTGGCGCATCATCTACGTTATCCTGATGGTGTTTTGCGCGGCTGTCACGCCGGATGCCTCTCCGGTGACGATGCTTCTGCTGTTCGCGGCGATGTTGGCTCTCTACGAGATCTCACTGGGGCTTGCCAGGGTGGTCCTTCGCAAGAGGATCGCCAGGCAGAGGGCAGAGGGCGAGCTCGACGACGAGGATTTGCAGGACCATAGCTGAGATGCACGAGTTCAGCATTGTCGACTCGATACTGGCTACCGTCAACTCCTCGGCCGAGTCCGCAGGGGCGTTAAGGGTTATCTCCATCGACCTCGTGGTGGGAGATCTTTCACAAGTCGTGGAGGAGGCGCTCGAGTTCGCGTTCGAGGCGCTTGCGGAGGGCACGCTCAGCGAGGGGGCGGAGCTTCGCGTGGAGCGCGTGCGTCCGTTCTCTAGGTGCATGGACTGTGGCTCGGAGTTCGAACACGACGTCTATCGTAGGCGATGTCCGGGATGCGACAGCCCGTTCACGGAGCTTCTGCGGGGCAGGGAGCTCTACATCGACCATATCGAGATCGATCTGCCGTAGAATCCGCTCGTCGAATCGGTGTGCTAGACTCGAACCATTTGATGACAGGCGTTGGAGGACGGCAAATGCAGCTGGATATCGGCAAGCCGATCCTGGACAGGAACGACAGGATCGCCCGCGAGAACCGCGAGAGGCTCGACGCGGCGGGAGTCAGCATGGTCAATCTGATGGCCAGCCCGGGGTCCGGCAAGACCACCCTGATACTCGCGACTGAGGCCATGTTGAAGGGCAAGCTTCGCATGGGTGTGATAGAGGGCGACATCGCCAGCAAGGTCGATGCGGAGAAGATGAGGGAGAGAGGGATTCCCTGCGTTCAGATCAACACGGGCGGCATCTGCCATCTAGAGGCCCAGATGATCTCGGAGGCCTTGGATCGGCTCGATCTGGACTCGATAGATCTGCTCTTCGTGGAGAACGTGGGCAACCTGGTTTGCCCCACCGAGTTCCAGCTGGGCGAGAGCATAAGGGTCGTGGTGCTCTCGATTCCCGAGGGCCATGACAAGCCGGTCAAGTACCCGACGATCTTTCAGGAGTGCCAGGCCGTCGTGCTCTCGAAGATGGACGTGGCGTCGGCTTTCGACTTCGACGAGAGGGCGTTTAGGCTCTCGATGTCGGAGCTGAACCCGTGCGCGCCGATTTTCCCGGTGTCGTCTGTCAAGGGCGATGGCATCAGGGCGTGGTTGTCATGGCTGGAGTCGACGGCAGCCCGCTATGGAGGTTGGATTTGATACTCGTAGTGACCGAGAAGAACATAGCCGCTCAAAAGATCGCCGAGCTGATGGCCACAGGCAAGCCCAAGGCGGACAAGGTCTACAACACCCCCGTCTACAGGTTCGAACGCGACGGGGACGAGTGGGTCACGATAGGACTGCGGGGCCACATTCTCAACGTCGACTTCGTCAGCAAGCTCGAGTACCGCAAGAGGACGGGCTGGGTGGGGATCGACTCCGACGGCAACGAGATACCGGCTCTGAAGATTCCCGACAAGCTAGAGAAGCCTCCGTTCAAGAAGAAGAGGCCGTTTTACGAAAACGGCGTGAGCCTCAAGGAGTGGAAGCTCCCGATACTCCCCTACCTGGTCTACGCGCCGATAGTGAAGCCCCCTGCGGAGAAGGACATCATTAGGACTCTTAAGAACCTCGCGAAGAAGGCGGACGACATCATCATCGCGACCGACTTCGACCGCGAGGGCGAGTTGATCGGCTCCGATGCCCTCGAGATGATCCGGGAGGTCTCCGATGCGCCGGTCACGAGGGCTCGCTACTCGGCGCTCACCAAAGGGGAGATCACCCACGCCTTCGACAATCTGGTCGAACTCGATCACGCGCTGGCCGAGGCGGGGGAGTCGAGGCGCCACATCGATCTCATATGGGGTGCGGTTCTCACCAGGTACCTGACGATCGCCAAGTACAGCGGCTTCGGGAACGTCAGGAGCGCAGGGCGCGTCCAGACCCCGACGCTCGCGCTGGTCGTCGCCAGGGAGCGAGAGCGCGAAGCCTTCGTCCCCGAGGACTACTGGGTCATCACCGCCACCTGCGTAAATGAAGCCGGCGAGTCGTTCAAGGTCAGTCATCGCAAGGGCCGCTTCTCCTCCGAGGAGGAGGCGACCGCCGCTTTCGAGAGAGTCGAGAGCGCGACCAGAGCGACGGTCACCGAGATCGAGAAGAGGACCAGGCAGGTCCCGGCCCCGACGCCGTTCAACACGACCTCGCTTCAGGCGGCCGGCTCTGCGATCGGCCTCACCCCGGCCAGGGTCATGAGGATCGCGGAGTCGCTCTACATGAGCGGTTACATCTCCTATCCCAGGGTCGACAACACCGTCT
>CAZPAN010000039.1:0-11585 GCA_964584585.1 uncultured Coriobacteriaceae bacterium
GAGTTCTCGATCGTGATCGACTGCTGCTTGCCCGTGTCGAGATCTTTGGCCGAGACGGTCAGGATGCCATTGGCGTCGATGTCGAAGGTAACCTCGATCTGCGGCACGCCCGCCGGAGCCCTCTTGATGCCCTTGAGCTTGAACTTTCCGATGGTCTTGTTGTCCCTGGCCATCGGACGCTCGCCTTGCAGCACGTGGATCTCCACACTGGTCTGGTACGCCGAGGCGGTGGAGAAGATCTGCGAATAGTGCACCGGCAGCGTCGTGTTGCGCTCGACGAGCCTGGTCGCCACGCCGCCCACGGTCTCGATCGAGAGCGAGAGGGGGGTGACGTCGAGCAGGAGGATGCTTCCGGCCTTTACGAGGCCGGTGGAGGTTCCGGCGAGGGTCGAAGCCTGGATCGCCGCGCCGATGGCGACGCATTCGTCGGGGTTGATCGTGGCCGAGGCATCCATCCCCGTGAGCGCCCGCACCTCCTCGACGACGGCCGGCATTCTGGTGGAACCGCCCACCAGAAGCACCATCCCCAGCTCGCTCGCGGCGATCCCCGCGTCGTCGAGGGTGGATTCCACCGGACCGGTGAGCCTGTCGACGAGATCGCGGGTCATACGGTTGAACTCAGATCTGGTGACTTTCGTCTCCAGGTGCAGCGGACCCGAACTCCCCTGTGCGATGAACGGGAGATTGACTGTCGTGGTCTCGAGCGCGGAGAGATCCTCCTTGGCCTGCCTGGCCGCCTCGGTCACGCGCTGCATCGCCGTAGGATCGCGTCGGAGGTCGATGCCGCTTCCCCCCTTGAAGGTCTCGACCAGATGGTCGGCGAGCCTGTCGTCGAAGTCGTCGCCGCCCAGGTGGTTGTCACCTGCGGTAGCGAGCACCTCGATCACATCGTCTCCGATCTCGATGATCGAGACGTCGAATGTGCCTCCGCCGAGGTCGAAGACCATTACCTTCTGTGGTCTCCCGTTGTCGAGGCCGTAGGCGAGCGCCGCGCTCGTGGGCTCGTTGATGATCCTGAGCACGTTGAGTCCGGCGATGCGGCCGGCGTCCTTGGTAGCCTGCCTCTGCATATCGTTGAAGTACGCCGGCACGGTGATGACCGCGTCGGTCACGGGCTGACCGAGGAACGCTTCGGCGTCGGTGCGCAGCTTACGCAGGATCATCGCGGATAGCTCCTGAGGGGTGAGCATCTTCCCGTCCGCCTTGAGCCTCCAGTCGGTTCCCATGTGGCGCTTGACCGAGGCGACGGTGCGATCGGGGTTGGTGGCGGCCTGTCTGGCGGCGACCGCTCCCACCAGCCTCTCTCCGGCGGCTGTGAACGCGATCACGCTCGGGGTGGTTCTCTCGCCTTCGGCGTTGGGGATGATCACAGGCCGCCCGCCCTCGACGGTGGCCATGCAGCTGTTCGTGGTTCCGAGATCGATGCCTATCGTTGCTCCCATTCCTTGCCGTCCTTCCGAAATCTCCTATGTCGGATCTCCGTGCCGATGGCTGGTCCCTGCCGGCTGTCTAAGCGGCATCGCGATGCCTGCCATGCGGGTCTGACGGTGGCGTGTCCGTCGTGGCCCGTTCGCTAGCACATGCCGTAGCCGTAGGGCATGCAGAATCTGCACATCGTCGGTCCGCACACCCATATCCCACAGCAGATCGCCGCCATGTTGGTCATGTCCATGCTGAATCCGCGTGCGTTTCCCGCCGCCTGGTACTGGTGGGCGCTCTGCCGGATCCAGTCGTGCGCCTTCTCGTAATCGGGGTTGTTCGGGTCCATCTGCAGCGCCCGGCGGATGTGCTCGAGTGCGCGGACCTCCCTGTCCTCGTACTTGTTGGCGATGGCGCTGATGTAGTGCCATCTCGCATTCCTGTCGGAGCTCTTGATGGTAGCCAGGATCTTCAGAGCTGAAGCGCTGTTGTTGGAGTTGATCGCGTTGATCGCCGCGATGATCTCCGGGCTGTCTCCTGCCATGATTCCGGGATGCACCGCCTCCGCCCGGCGTGCGTACGCCGCGCCTCCGAAGAAGTCGTAGAAGTCGAAGTCGAAGTCTCCGGTCCAGCCTCCCGGGCCGTCGCTGCGGTAGCCCCCGTATCCGCCTTGCTCTTGGCTCTGCCGCCCGTATCCCCCGTATCCGTCCTGACTGCTCCGTCCGCTCTGGCTGTAACCGCCCGACGAGCCGTATCCATATCCGCCGGACCTGCCGGAGGTGGAGGAGGATTGCTGCTTGCGTCTGTCGGAGGCCGCGTACTTGTCGGGGTTCATGATGCGGTCGTACGCCTCGTTGATCCTGTTCATGCGCTCGGCCGCATTCGGATCGCCGGGATTGAGGTCGGGATGGTTCTCCCGCGCCTTCTTCCTGTACGCCTTCTTGACCTCGTCCATCGAGGCGTTCTCGTCTACGCCGAGGATCTTGTAGGGATTCTCGGCCATCTAGCCGTCGCTCTCTTCCACTTTCGCCCTTCCCCGTCGTCCGTCTCTTCTCGATCTCTTCTTCTCCAGAAGGTTGTGCCTGTGCCACACGCCTGAATAGAGGACGCTGCGCATCAGATGGAGGTCGCGCTCCAACGGCAGCTTCTCGAAGATCGCGGTGGCCGAGCCTATGTAGGACATGATCGGCTCCAGTGCATCTTGTCGGGACACCCCAGCCGCCAGGAGGGGGTTGTACGTTCCCTTGGCGGCGTCCTCCTCCATGTCGCATAACGCGTCCATCAGGTAGATGAACCTGCCGAGCCGATCCCCGAACGCGCGCAGCGATCGCGACCATTCGTCCTGCTTGGGCGAGAAGACATCGCCCATTATCTTTCCGAACACAGCCGAGGCGTCATCGGGGTCCGCCGCAGACGACGACTCCAGCTCGGTCAGCTCGGCGAGGCCGGTCTCTATCGACTCGCATTGCGCCGGTATCCTTCCGGCCGCTTCGGAGTAGGCGCTCTCGATCGCCTTTGCCCATATGCGTGCTGAGAGCTTGCGTTCGTCGTTCCAGTCGTCAAGGCACTTGTGATAGGAGAGGGCCACCGTTATGTCGGCGGCGTAGTTGTCGATGCCGCTTCGCATCGCATGGCGGAGCTTGGTGGGATGCAACGCGCATCGAATCGAGCTCCATGACTCCTCGGACTCGTAGAGAGAGCCGAACAGGAGGATCAGAAACACCATGTCGTAGGTGAGGTTGGCTCTGGCGCGCTGGCCGTAGCGCTCTCCCAATGTCCGGCACAGTCCGCAGTAGGCGGCGTGGTAGCGGTCTTTCTCTGCGCCGTCGAGGTTTTCCACGTTTGCGATGAGGTAGCCGAACATAGGGTCTCGGACCGCTACGACTTTCGGATGGTCTGGTGGCGGCATTTGGGGCACGTGATCTTTATGCGGCCCTTGCCACGCGGCACCGACAGGACGGTCTTGCAGCTCTCGCATTTGAAGTACATCGTGGTCTTGCGGTTGCGGAGGGCCTTGGAGGAGACCGAGAGAAATTTCCTAGGCTTATCGATGATACGTAGGAACGCTTCGTTTTCGGCCTGGCGCCTGGGGAGGTTCTTGGACAGCATGCGGAAGCAGTTGAGGACCAGCATGGCGATCGCGAGGTACAGCATTATCTCGATGCCCGTGAACGCGGAGAGGCACAGGAAGACGAGGCATAGGACCGTGAGGAAGGTGCCGAGAGCGTCGGCACCGTGGTGCCCCTGCATCCATCCTTCTATCTTCCACCGGAGCCTATCCAGAAAAGTGCCCATCGATGCCTTTCCGACGTCGTGTCCATGCCGTCTTGTCTTCTTATGAACTAATCAGCGACTCCTTAATATACAGCTTCGAGCGGATCAGGGTCGAAGGGGTCGGCTTCCCCCACAAAAACGCTACATCGAAACCGCTCGCCCTTTTCCGTCTCTCCGTCGGGCGAAGGCTGCGGCCGACGCGCAGCTCGGTGCGATTCGAGATCGCTTCTGCCTGCCCTCGCCGTCCGTCGGGCGAAGGCTGCGGCCGACGGACGGTCCCTATCCGGTGCCGTCCTCCCGCTCGGCCCGGTTCAGGAGGTTGACGACCGCCCTCTCCATGCCATGCGGCACATAGGGCATCTGCGACAGGTCCTCCGGCAGGAAATCCACCAGGCTCAACGACGATCTCTGCTCGGGACTCTCCGGCTCACGTCCCGGTCTCATCTCGATCGCGTGCACCACGGCGCCCTTGGCCGACAGCTTCGCCTCGTACTCGGTCAGCGGGAAGTCGGGTCGCTCGGCTCTCGCATCGTCGCTCGCCCAGACTATCTCCCAGCCGGCCCACCGCATCTGCTCTAACGTGAAGTCACGCAGCGGCAGGCTGTCGGTCCTCAGGTGCAGCGACGCCCCGTCGGCGAGGATGTACCGATACTCGAGCAGCCGGTCCATGTGAGTGATCCTGAAACAGGAGTCCTTCTTGCGTGGGAACGGGGTGGGGAAATTCGCCGAGATCCCGCGTAGCTCGCCCGGACCGAAGAACCGGTGCGCGTCGGAAGCCAGGCCGGGCACGGCGACTGCGTTGTCCAGACCGTTTTCGCAGATGATCTCGGCGGTCCTTGCCACGCACATCGGCTCGCAGTCGATTCCGATGAATAGGATGTCGGGGTTTCGCTTGGCCATCTGGGAGACCCACGTCCCCTTGCCGCACCCTATGTCTAGCCAGACACCGTCGAATCCGTCGGTCCCGTCATGTGATATCGGATGGCAGGCCCGCGCCCATCTGCCCGCCCATCTCGCCGGATCGGTCTCGATGGCGCCGGCATAGCGCTCGAGGGCCTCCTCGAGCACGAACCCCTTGGGCTTCCTCGCGTGCATGCCCTTCATCGCGCGCATGGCCGTCAAGGCTCCTGTTCGGGTAGAAGGCGGGTCGCTATCGCCTGATATGCCTGCCACCGTCGGGGCGTCCGGCTTCGCTGTGGCTGCCGGAGGCGCTCCGCCCTGCGGCTCCATTGGCATGGCGTCCGTCGTTCGAGTCGTTCTCGCTACCGGTGCCGTTCGTTTCGGCTACGGTCTTCGCGGCGCGCCGTTCCCCGATGCTCGGGACGATCCTCTTCACGATCCAGAGGACCGCGACGACCGCCACGATCGCGAGGATCACGTAGAGCGCGACGTCGCTGACCCACTCGGCCTGCTCGGTCACGGTGCGCCAGGCATTGCCGGCCATATAACCGAGCGTGCACAGAATCGAGTTCCACACGGCGGACCCGATCATCGTGTATATCGTGAACTTGACGAGGTGCATCTTCGCGATCCCGGCGGGTATGGAGATCAGGCTCCTCACGATGGGGACAAATCGGCAGATCAGCACCGAGATCTGCCCCCTCCTGTCGAACCAGTCGACAGCCTTGCCCACGTCGTCGCCCTTGAAGCCCAGCAGCCTCATGGGGCGGGTCTCGAAGAACCTCGTGAGCCGCTCTCTGGTGAGCAGCCGTCCGATGCCGTAGAGCACGTACGCGCCCAGCACGGAGCCGATCGTCGCCGCGATCACGACTATGGGCAGGTGCATCTCGCTGGAGACGCAGAGGAACCCCGATAGCGGCAGGATCGCCTCGCTGGGGATGGGTGGGAAGACGTTTTCCAGAAGTATCAGCGCTCCGACGGCGAGATAGCCGAAGCTGTCGATGAACTCCATGAACGCGGCTTCCAAGCGCTCCTCCTGCCCTCGGTAGAGATACCGCGACCCGTCGGGATATCCGGGCATCCCACCCGAACCCGTCTGATCGCACGGCTCTTAATCATATTGCAGATGCGTGGCGCGGCGTTCCACCGTTCGAGCGATCGGACTTCGATGGCGGGCGATCTCCATCGGCCTCGCCTCGCTTCGGACCGGGCGTAATGAATCGATCAGCGTTTCTCCGGGCCGATCAGAGCGTCGTCGACGGACTGCATATGGGAGATGTCGAGCTCGATCGGCTCCGACGAGCAGATGCAGAATCTGAAACCGCCCCTGGCCCACGTGACGAAACGGCATCCCTTAGAGCTGGTCTCCACGGGGATGGGGGAGGGTGGTGCGGATCCGGCCCGATCGCCTTCAGCCTGACGAGCCGTCTCGTCTTCGCCGAACCGCCCGCCTCCGTCTGTCTCCACCGCTGCCGCGAGGACCTCGGATAGGTCCGTTGCGAGGATCTTCCTGCTCAGACCCTCTCCGGTCATCTTCGAGAACGCCTCTACCGCCGTCCACAACGTGCAGGCGGCTTCCGCTTGCATATGATCCGGCAGGCCATCTCGGATCCTTCGGGCGCGTCCGATCGGAAAACGCTTCTCGAACGATGCAGGAGGGTTCGAGAACCTGGCAATGGCCTCGACATCGCATCCGATCATCGAGCCGGAAGCGCAGCACATGGCCGCTATCTCGTCGTTCACCGATGTGCGCGACACGCTGATGCTCAGATCCGGCCAATCCTCGAGAACGGGCCTTCCGCCTGGAGTTTCTCCAAGGCGGACCTGCGGCGACCAGGGCGTGGGGGTCCCTCTCGGGATCTGGCTGGGGATCCCGCTGCCGGGAATCGGCCATCTGTCTTTCAGAATCTTCTGGAGCATAGCCCAAGAGATCGTCCGGGCAGCCGATCTGGAGGAGTCTACCGTCTTTGGGAGGGAAGATCTTCTCGATTCTGGAATCCGAGCGAGGATATTCTCGGGAAGCATGGCGTTTCCAAGTGCCGGGCAGATAAGATCCGCCGCTATAGCCGTCTTCATGCCGCCGCCATCGTCCCCTTCCCCTCGCAGAGCATTTTCCTAGCATCGTCTAGCCATTTAGCCGACGGACGTTTCAAATAATCGGTTTCAGGGGATTAGAATGGTACCAAACCTACAGGAAGCCACTCCAAGCCCAAGCTCGATGCGGGCGAGGAGGGCTGGCATGCCCTGAAGGCATGTCTCGTTCAAAGGAGGATCAAATGTCCCTTATAGGTAAAGAGATCGCCGATTTCGAGGTGCAGGCATTTCAGAACGGAGAGTTCAAGACCGTCACGAAGGCCGATGTCCTGGGCAAGTGGAGCCTGTTTTTCTTCTATCCTGCGGACTTCACCTTCGTCTGCCCCACCGAGCTCGAGGATCTTGCTAACAAGCTAGACGAGTTCCACGGCAACGACTGCGAGGTCTACTCGGTCTCCACCGACACCCATTTCACCCACAAGGCATGGCATGAGTCATCCGAGCGCATCTCCAAGGTCAAGTATCCGATGCTCGCCGACCCCACCCATGCTCTGTGCCGTGACTTCGACGTCCTCATCGAGGATGCCGGCCAGGCCGAGCGCGGAGCGTTCATCGTCGATCCCCAGGGCACCATCCAGGTCTACCAGGTCAACGCCGGCGGCATCGGCCGCAACGCCGATGAGCTTCTGAGGCTCCTGCAGGCTGCCAAGTTCGTTGCCGAGCATGGCGACGAGGTCTGCCCGGCCAAGTGGCAGCCCGGAGACGGCACCCTCAAGCCCTCTCTCGACCTCGTTGGGCAGCTCTAGGCGGTGACGGAGATGGCTGATGTCGTATCCGGCGAGCAGGTATGTTGCAGCGCCGGGATCCCCGCACCCGAGGATCTCTACGATGCCGTCATAGTCGGGGGCGGGCCTGCGGGCCTCACCGCCGCCATCTATCTCGCCAGGGCCCAGTACCGTGTCGTCGTGGTGGAAGGGGACCGCTTCGGCGGCCAGATCACCATCACTTCCGAGGTCGTGAACTATCCGGGCGTGGCCGTCGCCAGCGGCGCCGAGCTTGCCGAGACGATGCGCAAGCAGGCGCAGTCGTTCGGCGCGGAGCTGCTGCTGGCCGAGGCGAGGTCGATCGACGTCTCCGGTGACGTCAAGGTCGTGGGCACCAGCAAAGGAGACCTCAAATGCCTCGCTGTGATCGTCGCGACCGGCGCGTCCCCAAGGACCATCGGCTTCGAGGGCGAGGAGGAGTTCAAGGGGCACGGCGTCGCGTACTGCGCCACCTGCGACGGGGAGTTCTTCTCCGGCAGAGACGTCTTCGTGGTTGGGGGAAGCTTTCAAGCTGCCGAGGAGGCCGTGTTCCTCACCCGATACGCGCGTCATGTGACGATCATGATGCGCAAGGACGATTTCAGCTGCGCTCCTTCGGCGTCCGAGGGCGCGAGGAGCAACGACAAGATCACGATCATGCCCAACACCGAGGTGGTCGGGGTCTACGGCGACAGCGTCCTTCGCAAGATGGTCTACAAGAACAACCGCACCGGCGAGCAGACGGAGTACGAGCCGGAGGATGGCGGCACGTTCGGCGTCTTCGTCCTGGCGGGGAGGGCGCCCGCGACCGAGCTGGTGCGCGGGGTCGTCGACCTCGATGGATCGGGGTACGTCATCACCGACGAGAGGGGCATGACCAGCGTCGATGGCGTTTTTGCGGCGGGCGACGTGTGCGTGAAGAGCCTGCGGCAGGTCGCGACTGCGGTGGGCGAGGCCGCACTTGTCGCAACGGAGGTCGAGAAGTACGCGAGCGAGGCCCAGAAGAGGCTCGGCGTGGTGCCGGTTCGCCCGCAGCCCGAGGCCAGCCCGGATGAGTCCGACGTCGCCGGGTCGTCAGGCGCCGGGTCGGATCTCTTCACGCAGGATATGCTGGCTCAGCTCGATGCGGTCTTCTCCAGGATGGCTCGTCCGCTCGAGCTTCATCTAAAGCTCGACTCCAGGCCGGTGTCGCAGGAGCTCCGTCGATACATGGAGGAGCTGGTCTCGATCACCAACATGCTGACGATCTCGATCGACGACGGTTCCGGATCGGATTCGGGCGAGGAGGAAGGCCTGCCTGCGGTGCATGTCAGGTTGGCCGACGGTACCGAGACGGGGCTTTCCTTCCACGGCGTCCCCGGCGGTCACGAGTTCACCTCGTTCGTGCTGGGACTCTACAACGCCTCCGGCCCCGGACAGCCGATCGACGCCTCCGACAAATCGGCGATCGAGGCCATCGACGAGCCGATCGATATAAAGGTCCTGGTGTCGCTATCGTGCACGATGTGCCCCGATACCGTGGTCGCATGTCAGAGGATCGCGGCGGATAACCCCAAGGTCACCGCCAGCATCTACGATATCGCGCACTTCCCGAACCTGCGCGATCGCTACAACGCGATGAGCGTGCCCTGTGTGGTGATCGTAAAGGACGGAGCCGACGAGCACGTCACGTTCGGAAGACGCGGTCTCACCGCGATGCTCGACGAGCTGGCGTCTGTCTAGCATTCGCTTCCATCGATCTACGCGACAGGATCGGGATTCGCCGAGGCGGTGGGTCCCGATCCTGCTGTAGGGGGAGGAGTGGACCGGTGCCGCTGCGGGCGGGCGGCGCGAGTCCGTCCTGCGGCGAACGGGTCGCGGGAATCCTCCTCGCGGCGCGGGTACCATATCCATCAGGGTGATTCTCGATGCCGGACATCGTTTATATCGACACACTCGACGATCCCAGGCTGGATGCCTACACGCGCCTCACGGAACTCCAGCTTCGCAGCAGGCTCGAACCAGAGAAGGGGATCTTCATCGCCGAATCGGCCAAGGTGATCGAGCGCGCCCTCATTGCCGGCATGGCGGCGGAGAGCTTCCTGATGGGAGAGCGCTGGCTCGAGCCGATGGGTCCGCTGCTGGAGAGGGTGGGGGAGGACGTCCCCGTCTTCGTGGCGCCGATGGACCTCATGGAGAAGCTCACCGGCTTCAACGTGACTCGTGGCGCGCTTTGCGCCTGCCGCCGCCCTAAACTGCCCGATCCGGCGGACCTGCTCCACGGCGCGAGGAGAATCGCGGTGCTAGAAGGCGTCTCCGATCACACCAATGTCGGTGCGATCTTCCGCAGCGCCGCCGCCCTCAACGTCGATGCCGTTCTCGTGGATCCCACTTGCTGCGACCCGCTCTACCGTCGCGCCGCCAGGGTCTCAATGGGCGCTGTCTTCCAGGTGCCCTGGACCCGATTCGCGGGAGAGGCGTCCAGCTGGCGAGCGCCCGCGTTCGAGCTTCTCCGCGAGACGGGATTCATCACGGCTGCCCTCTCGCTCGACGACGACAGCATCTCTCTGGACGACCCCGGACTCGCTGGTGTGGACAGGCTCGCGCTCTTCCTTGGTTCGGAGGGCCATGGCCTCCCGGATTCCACGGTCTCTATGTGCGACATGGCCATCCGCATCCCGATGTCCCACGGCGTCGACTCCCTCAACGTCGCCGCTGCGAGCGCGGTGGCTTTCTGGCAGCTGTGCCCCCACCCGACCAACGACTACGAGCATAGAAGGGGGTTGTTCGGGTGAGCGGATCCGTTCTGGATGCCGGGAACGCCCGGGCGGATGGCAGCGCTTTCGGCACCGGGGAAGGCAGGATGATCGGATCTGTCGTGGATGTCGCAGAGTCCGAGCAAGGCGGCGTCCTCAAGGTCGTTCGGGCAAGCTTCCCCGGCCTCGGTAACGCCTTCGTCCTCGAATCGGACGGGGCGCTCCTCTCCGCGCTCCTCGAAGACGGCGATCCCTCCGATCCCGTATTCGAGTACTGCCGCAGCTTCGACTGCATGTTCGATCCCGAGAGATCCCAACCTCCTGCGAGAGGGCCGGTTCTCGACGTGCTGATGCTCGGAGGGGGAGGTTTCTCGTATCCCAGGCGCATCATGCTCGCCACCGACGAGGTGCGTGTCGACGTCGTGGAGATCGACCGCTCGGTAATCGATCTCGCGCGCCGATACTTCGGGCTGGATGCGCTCGAACGCAACTTTGGCTCACGTGCCTCTTCCGGCTTCGGCCCACGACATGTCGTCGAGACCGATCCACATGCCTCCGACGGCCTAAGCCCGCGTGGTGCTGGCAGGCTCAAGGTGATCCACTCCGACGCCCTTTCGTATATGAGGAGATGCGGGAAGCTCTACGATGCCGTCGTCGACGACACCTTCGTCGGGCGCATGCACGATCCCGGGATGTCGGAGGAAGACGGGATCCGCCTGGCCGCCTCGCTTCTGAAGCCCGGCGGAATGTTTCTGGTGAATGTCTCGTGCGACTCTTCCCAAAGCGATCACGACGATGCCGAGGAGACGCTGCATATCGCCGTGAACCTGATGTTCGGAATCTTCCGACACATCCATGCGGTGCCCTGTGATGACGAGCTTTTCGGATCCTCCAACCTCATCCTCATCGGGACCGATTCCGAGTATTCCTTCGAGGGAGAGGTGCCCTGGTAGGCTGCCAAGAGTTTGAATAGAGTAAAATCTATTCCCGAAATTGCGCAACAGGGACGGCCGCGCAACGGCATCGCGCGGTAAGTTCTGCCGGATCGGAGAAGATGCCTGCGAGGAGGTCGGTCATATGGTTATAACCAAGAGGAGAAGGGCATGCTGTCTGGCGCTTTCGGCGATCCTTCTTCTGGGAATCTCTCCGTTTGCGATGGCGGAGGAGGAAGGGGAGGGGGAGTCCTATCAGACCCCCTCTCAGATCACCGATGAGGAGATCGCAGAGGTTCTCGATGCTATGTACGAGTCCGGAGGTGCCGCCGGCTTGTACTCCAGCAGCTCGATACACACCGAGACGGGGATCATCACCTTCTCCGGGTCGGATCGCTACACGACCTCCGCCCTGGAGGCGTGCAATGCGTAGGACACATCCGAGTACGTGATCACCGCCAGCGGCACGGACTCCGCCGATTCGCCGT
>CAZPAN010000040.1:0-10775 GCA_964584585.1 uncultured Coriobacteriaceae bacterium
GATCGCATAAGCGGCCATGGCGGAGATGGACACCGTGTTGACCGGCGGCATGGAGAAGGTCGGCGTAAAGGTGACGGTCATCGCACCCATAGCGGCGAAGACCACGATGGACACTGCCGCCGCCAACATGATGGACAGCAGCAGTCGGTCGCGTCCATCCATGCGGTAGATCGCGAAGTTGCTCCTCTTGCACGACCCATACCCCCTGCTGCGCATCGAGTCTCCGGTGACTATCGCGTTCTCGAGAGCCCAGGAGGTAAGCGCGGAGAGCACGGTCGCGGCGGCCTCCGCCTTCTTCGATCTGCCTCCTTCCACAGGCGCCTTGCCGATGCACATGCGCGCATCGGTGATCGTATCCGCCTGCCTGCGGTAATTGGGGACGAACCTCAGCACCATCGTCATGACAAGTGATATCGAAGGGATGAACCTCCCGAAGAGATAGGTGAACTTGTCGCTCGTCATGATCACGTTATAGCAGGCGAACCAGATAAGCACGGTCGCGAGCATCAGCGCGATGGCCGCGCCGTACATCAGGCCATTCAACGTATAGGGCCTGCCTCCGAAGTAGGTAAAGAGCACGATCTCGCCCTGCGTGTTGAAGATCGGATTGATCACGGTGAGTATGATCATCAGCACGAGCATGCCTCCGAGGAACGGGAGTCCGGAGACGCCCTTCAGGAGGAGGTAGTAGGCGACCGCGCAGATAAACGAGATGATCTGGAATGCCGGATGTATGAAGAACATTCCGAAGACCACCGCGCAGATGAAGAAAGCGAAGGTGATCGAGGGATGGAATCTCGAGAAAGGATCAGTCACTGTCGTCACTCCTGGTCTCGGTGGCGATGGAATCCGCCACGCCCGTTGTCGTCGTCATCTCCGCCGAGCCCGCCATCGTCGCCCCGTCATCGTCACGCTTCCTGGATGCCAGGATCCTCCACACGACGAGCAACGCGAGAACCAATAGCGCCACGACGCCGACCGTCACCCAGGTCATGATCGAGACGCTGCCGGTCAGCTCCTCCGTCTCTTCGACGAGGGCCGGGCTCGACAGCGAGCTATCGGGGGCGGCACTGCCGGCCAACGCGAAGGATCCGACGCCATTGCTAGTCCATTCGGCCCTGCCGCCTGACACCGTGCAGTCGATGAACTCGGGATCGCCCGAGTCCGAGTACCTGATGGCGGTAACTCCCTGGTAGGACTCGACGTCATCGGGCGCCGGGACGCTGATGCCCACGCGGAGGACCTCCTCCACATCGAGGCCAGTAGAGGTGTAGACGAGGCGTATCCGCCATCCCGAGAGCACCGCATAGCTGCCGATGCCGTCGTTCATGCCGGAACTCTCGATTTCTGCGGATTCGATCGGCTCCACGATCAGCTCGATGCCATCAGGGACACCCGAGACCTCCACTCCGGTGTCCTCGTCGGCGAGCACGTTGCCCTCGTCGACCTCTATCAAACTGGAGATGACCCTGGTGGAGGCGACGACCGAACTCGATCCGCCGCCTTCGCTGGCGCTGCCTTCACCACCGCTGGCGCCGCTGGTGCCGTTAGAGCCTCCAGAAGCGCTTGAGCCGTCACCGTCGTCGCCACCGATGATCTCAGCTAGCTGATTCTCGGCGAGCACCAGCGTCTGGTAGTTGGTGACGGCGGCTTTCTGCTCGTTGTCGAGCGAGTCGTAGGCGGCCCTGGTGGCCTCTATCAGATCCTTCTTCTCGCTGGTGACGGCACCTATGGAATCGATCAGCGCGATGACCCTGTCGACGTCGGCTCTCAGCTCCTCGTAGACCTCCTCGGCCTTCCGAAGAACGGTCAGCATCCCGGAAGCGGAGACAGCTCTCTTCGAATCGGCATCGAGCGCGTCGTAAGAGCTTCTAGCGAAGTCTATGGCAGTGCCCGATTCCAGCGTGACATCCCCGATGGAAGCGATCAACGCGATTACCAACGCGACGGTGGGGATCCCCACCGCCACCAGGTAGCCATTGTTCAGCATGAATATCAGCGCACCGGCGGCATCGGCCGCGATGTCGGTGATGCCGTAATCCGCAAAAGCGGAGGCGTCGTAGAGGTCGTAGAAGGTAGCGTCGGCAGCGGTCTGCGGATCGTTGGAGACGACGATCAGCGCAATGCCGGCCGAGTTGGTGTATGCGGCGTAGAGACAGAGGAAGCCCTCGGACTCGTGTCCGATGGAGAGCACTAGAGAGCCGATGCGCGACTTGACGGCCACCGAGAAGAGCACGTCCATGCTCTCGGAGTCGATGCACGAGACCATCCCGCCGACGGTGGACGGGTTGTCGGAACCCACGTACACCCTGCCGTCGTAGACGACCGGCGTGGAGGGCGAGTCGGTGAAGAGCATGGCGGTGTCGACGTGAGCGAGCGTCCCATCGTCGGCAAGAGATGCCTTGCAGACCGATCCGCTCTCGAGCGAGTAGTAGACGCTGCTCTCGGCGGAGTCGTATACGAGATCTCCCGACACCTCGCCGTCGACGGACATCGAGGAGGCGATCTCTCCTGTAGAGGCGTTTAGCGACAGAATCGACTGTCCGCCCTGAGAATCCTCCGTGACCACGAGTAGCCAGTCTCCAGCGAGAGCAGACTGGCCGAATCCGACGGAGAAGGCGTCGATGCCGCTTCCGCTCCAGATGACCTGGGGGGACTCGTCGGATTGCGAGGCGTCCTGGTCGTCCAGAGAGATGCACTCGATGAAAATGGAACCGGACTGGCCGGAGGTCACCACGTAGAGAAGCCCTGAAGAACAGTCGAGGGAGACAGCCCTAGAACCCGATCCTGGGTCGTGGATCCAGATGGACTCGATCTCGGAACCGGAGACCCGAAACGCCTGAACGCGCCCGTCGGCGAGAATCACCGCAAGCACATCATCGGAACAGACCGGAGTAGCCGCGCCAACCTGTCCGGCGGTATCTGCCATAGCGAGAGTCCCACCGGACTGAGTGTCCACCGCGATCAGCCGCGACCCGGTGAATATATAGGCGATGCTGCCAACCACGAGCTGCGAGACGACGCCTTCCCCCGCGCCGTCGATCACGATATCCCAGATGGCCGCAGTCGAGGAGGGATCGGTGGGAGTGTCAGCATCCACGATCGCCATATTATCGGCAGCGGAAGAGGTGTAGGAGGAGGCTTCCTGCGATTGCTGCTGAATCTCGAGGTCGTCATCTGCCTGCTCGTCTGTGAGAGCCTGGACCTCGGCACCGAAGATGGAGTCGGACTCCGCTTCGACGGCTTCGGCCGCGTCGCCTTGCGCGGGGTCCACGATACTCACCGTGACCTGGGAGCTCTCGATGCCGAGTTCTCCTGCATCCTGAGGATCCAAGCCCTCGGGAATGAGCGCGCACTTGAGGACGTACTCGGCGGCGGACTCCGTGGAGGGGACGAACGCGGCCGATGCCGCAGCGTCATTCCCCCACTTCTCGAGAGCATCGGAATCAACAAGATGCGCAACAGCTGGATCATCGGCCGCGACGAACCCGGCGCCGTCGAGGTCGATCATCCAGATGAGGTCGAGGCCGTCGGGGATCTCCCCGCACGAAAGCTCCACCTCGATGGGCTCGGCCTCGGCGCCGACATCCAGCACCACCGGATCCGCCGGAAGGTCCTTGATAAACGTAACATCTGCAGCAGAGACGGAATCGGAGCTAGCCTCGTCGACATCGGCCTGAGACTGCGACGGCGTAGCCTCCGGGTTATAGACGGGGTCGGAACTGCCCTCGGACGCAACGGGAAACGCGGAGAGCACCAACACCGCCGTCAAGAAAACCCCCATCAAGCGGGAGAGACTTCCCTTGCTGCCGAACACCAACTTGCCTGCGCCTCCTAGGTTCAAGCGCAGCAAAAAGGGCTGCGCCCCAACGTTCGCAGCCCGTATTCGCTACCTGAGCAACCGCCCGCAGACTATCATCCTTCAGATGCGGGCCTGCACGACCAGCAGGTCTTCTGGCTCACACGCTCGGACGTAACGCATCTCCCGACTTCGCGATGCGCCTTCCCGGAAGATATATTTCGTCCCAGTGGCATCTGCATCGCGACAACGTGCTCACAGCGGCGGATCCGCACAGGTTTCGCACCTGTTTCCCTCTTAGCGTCCGGCGGCCTTGGCGATCACCGCCGGCGAACTGGTCGGCCTATTCAATTTCCGACGATTATAGCAACAATCCCAGAACTCGGATCGGCACGAACGACACTCACCCGACTCGACTTTCGCGATGAAGGTCAATCTGCCCCTGATGCGCTGTTCGTGACCGAGAGTCTTCGCGCCTGGAGTCCCAACATCCGCTCGAAGACCGCGATCCGCACATCCGACACCAGGCATTTCACCAACCCCTCCATCGCCACAGCGTCCCTCGGCCTCGAGCCGAACGACCTGATCGGCGACCTCAGGACCTTCGGGTTCCTCTTCGAGTCGATGTGCGTCCGAGATCTTCGGGTCTACGCGCAAAACCTCGACAGAGACGTGCTCCACTACCGCGACAAGAGCGGGCTGGAGGCCGACGCAGTGATTCACCTGAGAGACGGAAGGTACGCCCTATGCGTACAAGCGCGACGACGGGGTGATCGTGGCGCCACTGGTCGCCCTAGACCCATAGGTGCCATCATAGCCACCGGCATAAGAGGGATCTGAGGCGTCCAGGGCAAACGAATCGCTCCTTGGCTCACTGCGCCTTACGGATCATGACATGTCTCCGTCGACCGCTACTCATCGATCACGTCGGTTAACGCGCTTTCGAGACGTCCTAGAGCTTCTTCCGCAGGCGCACCAGCGCCGGGCTTCTGCTCAATAGTCGTTGGCGGCCGGCGAACCCATCCAAGCCGACAGGAACTCCCCATATGTCCCCGACTCGATCGCAGCGCGGACCCTGGTCATCAGATCTATCAGGTAGAAGAGGTTGTGGTAGGTGATGAGGATCGAACCCACCATCTCCTTGGCTTTCACAAGGTGGTGCAGATAGGCTCGGGTGTAGTCACGGCACGTCTTGCAGCCGCAACTAGGGTCTAGCGGGGTGAAGTCGCGTGAGAAACGCGTGTTTCGGAGGTTGAGACGACCCTCGCTCGAGAACGCGGTGCCCATCCGGCCCGTGCGCGTGGGAAGCACGCAGTCGAAGAGATCGACCCCCATCCCGACAGCCCTCACCAACGTGGTCGGGTTGCCCACTCCCATCAGATAGTGCGGCCTGTCGTCCGGCAACGCCGCCGTAACCTTGGGGAGGGTCTCGAACATCACTTCGTGCGGCTCGCCGACCGAGTATCCGCCTATCCCGAATCCCGGATGCCGGCCGAATCTTCCCTCCAGCTCCAGCACCCTTTGCACCGACTCCAGCCTGAGATCGAGGTGCAGACCTCCTTGGATTATCGGAAAGAGCGCCTGAGCGTCAGCATGCCCTTCATGGGCCTCGGCACACATGCCCGCCCATCTGGCTGACAGCTCCATCGCGACCGCCACGCCGCTCCGGTCGAGATCGGCCGGGACGCATTGGTCGAGCTGCATGATGATGTCGGCGCCCAGATCGTGCTGGATGCCCATGTTCGACGCCGGAGTCCACCGGTGTCTGGAACCGTCGAGGATCGATTTGAAAGACAGTCCCTCGTCGTCGAGCTCCAGCGTGTCAGCGAGCGAGAACACCTGAAAGCCCCCCGAATCGGTGAGCGTCGGACGATCCCAGTTCATGAACGTGTGCAGCCCGCCGGCATCTCGGATCAAGTCCGACCCTGGTCGCAGGTAGAGGTGGTAGGTGTTGGAGAGAACGATCTGCGCTTCCATCTCGTGAAGCTCGTCGACGGTGATCCCCTTCACCGTGGCCTTGGTCCCGACCGGCATGAAGCACGGAGTCTCGACGACGCCATGCGGCGTGCTAAACCGCCCACGCCGAGCCTGGCTGGACGGGTCGGTCGCGATGAGTTCGAAGTCGAATGACATGAGATCCCCTAAATGATCAACATTGAGTCTCCAAACGAGAGCATTCGGTAGCGCTCCCGTACGGCCTCCGCGTAGGCTGTCATTATGTTCGCGCGCGTGGAGAAAGCGCTCACGAGCATCATCAGAGTCGACCTCGGAACATGGAAGTTCGTGACGAGGACGTCTACCGCATGGAACTCGTAACCGGGCAGGATGAAAAGCGAGGTCGGCTCGCCGTCTCGGGCTCTCAACCTGCCGAGCTCGACATCCCAGGCGCTCTCAAGCGAGCGCATCGTCGTCGTCCCCACCGCGATCACCCTGTTGCCGCGTGCACGCGTCTCCTCAACCGCGTCTATCGTGGCCTGCGGCACATGGAAGATCTCCGAATGCATCTCGTGGTCCTCCGCCCGCTCGGCCGTCACCGGCCTGAAGGTGTCGAGGCCAATCTCCAGCTCCACCGTCGAGAAGCCCACGCCTTTCTCTAGGATGCGGCTCAGCAGCCCGTCGGTGAAGTGCAGTCCCGCTGTCGGTGCCGCAGCCGAACTCTCCCTATGGGAGTAAACGGTCTGGTAGAGCTCGGGATCGCCCTCGTACCCATATATATATGGTGGGAGTGGGGCGCGCCCAACGCTATGAATCGCGTCGTCGAGCGACCCGCCGCCAACAGAGGATATACGGATGACGCGGACCCCCCTCGATCCGCCCTCGACCCAGTCGAGGACCTCGGCGGTCATTGCCACCTCTGCGCCAGACGCGCGATCGACGCGCTCGTCCGGATGGGCCGTCGCGTCGGACGCGGCGAAAAACTCCACCACGGCCCCCGGTCTGAGCCTCTTCCCCGGACGCACGAGACCTTCCCATTCGGCGGTCCCATCGCCGCAATCCGGCCTGATCTGCCTGAGCAGCAGCACCTCGGCCCGGCCTCCGGTGTCGGCCTTTCTCCCGAGCAGCCTGGCGGGAAGCACTCTGGTCTCGTTGGCAACCAGCAAATCACCGGGCACCAGATAGTCGATTATGTCGGAAAAGACCCGATGCTCGATCGAGCCGCTCCACCTCCCCAGAACCATGAGCCTGCAGCTGTCACGCGGCTCGACGGGCGCCTGCGCTATCAGCTCCTCGGGGAGGTCGTAGTCGAAGTCTTCCGTCAGCATCCGGTCTCCCCCTGGGAGTGCGAGCCATTGGCCGCCAAGCGCTTGGCCCCCTTGGCTGCCCGTCTCGCAGCGCGAGCCGCCGTCCTCTGCTCCTGAGCTTCGACCAACGAGTACATGCATCCGCAGTAGTTCTGACGATACATCCCCGCTTCGCGAGCCATCTGCACCGATTCCCGATACCTGTTCCTGTAATCCGCCGTCAGCGCTTCGAGACCGGCCGACTCGGCGGCCTGGCGCAACGCGGAGTTGATAATGTCGATGTACTGATAGGGGCTGATCGTGAGCGAAGTGGCGATGGCATCGGCCCCTATGGAAACAGCGTGCTCGGCGGTCTCGGCGAAACGCAGCCTGTAGCATCGCCTGCAGCGTTCAGGACCATGCACCCGGCAATCGCCGATCGCGTCCATCCATGCATTGACGCTATACGTTCCCTCCGCGAAACCCACTCCCAGCTCGGAGGCGTATTTGGCGATGGTGTCGCGCCTTCTGACGTACTCGGATTCCGGATGTATGTTGGAATTGGAGAAAAAGATCTCCACTTCGTCGTTTCGTGCGCGATAGTCCGAGAGCGGAACCGTGGAGCATGGCCCGCAGCATGCGTGCAAAACGATCTTCATGGGCCGCCCCTTCCGCAGACACGACGAATGCGATTCTACATCAGGAAAACGATGATCGATTGCTTTCGTCCGAATCCGGCCCCTCTCCGCCTTCGCGACATGGGCGAAGGCGGAGAGAGCGTGATTACCCGCGCCGCCCTTCTAACGAAAAGGGAGCCGGATGGGCGATCGCCCACCCGGCTCCCTCATCTAAGGCACGCTCTGGAAGCGCACCTAGGTCAGACTGGAATCTACAGCTTCCGGACGTTGCTAGCCTGGAGCTTGCCGTTCTGGCCAGTGGTGATGTCGAACTCAACCTCGGCATCCTCATCAAGGGTCTTGAATCCCTCGCATTGGATCTCGGAGTAATGAACGAACAGATCGTCCCCGTCCTCACGAGAGATGAATCCATATCCCTTATCCGGATTGAACCACTTAACCCTGCCTCTTGCCATTTCACGCCTTTCTTTCTGCTCTTTTGAGCCTGTATTCGCACCGCTACCCTGAGCCGTGCACATTCATTCTCCTAGCCCATCTTGGAAGGACTCGGTTCGTTGCGAGATTCTACCATACTTAAAACGCATTGCTCGGACAAAGATGTTCATCGATCTGCCCATAGCTGAAAAACATAACCGCCCCTCGAAAAATTGACATTTGATCTTGCCGGCCGTTCAGGGCCACCCTGTTCGCCTTATGCAACTTTATGTTTCAAAATCTAACCTTAAGTTTCATACAGCATGGGATATATACAGCGTTTTTGGCTCATATGCGGTGTTTATTAGTCTTTGGGCTTAAGCCTCCTAGAGCAGGCTGCCTTCAGGATCTGCTCATCCCAACCGAGAATCCGCAGGCTCGACGCTTTCCGTCATAGTTGAAACTGAAAGCCGCAAAGAATGTGGTTTTTTAGAATTCGGTCTACGGCAAACACTTGCAACACTATTCATGTTTATGCCTATTAGACATATTGGAGATTGATATTGACAAGGATGCGATAGACATCGTCGAGAACGTTCCGGATGCCGTCCCAAGCTTCGGTGATCCATCGACAAGCAAATGCTACTTGCGCCCGTGTGCGCGAAGGATCGCAGCACGCGCCGAATCCGGACGAAAGCAATCAGTGTTTCCCTAGGGCTTGTAATCCAGCTCCTTCTGAGCGCGAGCTTCAGCAGCCTCTAGGTTACGCTGGGCCGCCTCCACGCCTCCCTTGTTCTCGCGCTCGCGCTCGATCGCAGCCCGGACACCGTCTATCCCACTCGTATCGGCCTTGATCTCCTCCAGACGGATCCGGGCTTCTTCCAGCTCCCTGGCCCTTCTGCGGTCCATGGTCTCGGAGCGCTCAGCTGTCTGGTTCAGCTGCGCCTCGAAGCTCTGCCCTCCTGAATAGGCCCTTTCGTCCAACGGAATGCATATGTTCACATGTTCTCCACCAAGCTCCTGCGCCCTACCGTAGATGAAGAGGTAGTGGAATTTCGGATCCACCGAGACCGGCCAAGGATATTCGGGAACGCCGATGCCGCCGATCATCGTTCCGGATCCGGATATCGACTCCGCTTCGGGATCTGCTTCGAACGAGAACTCCGAGTAGCGCCCGCCATAGGAGAGGATGTCCGCGCCCAGCCTGAGTTCGGCGAAGATCGTCGGGTTCATGCGGATGACTCTGTCGCGGACCGCCAGCCTGTCGCGGAAGAGCTTAACGTTCCCAACGGAGTCGAGGTACTGGGAATACTTCTTCTCTATCTCGTTGATAAGTTTCTCCTGGTCGCGAATAGCCTTGTCGTGCTCCTTGATGAGTCTGTGCAGCTCGTCTTCGCGCCTCGCGATCCTGGCGTTGTGCTCCTGCTTGGCTTTCAGCAATTCTCGCTTGGCGGGAGCGATAGCCTCCTCGTATTTGGCTCGCCTGATGCGCATCTGCGCGCGCTCCAACCTGCGCTTCTGACGCTCGAGCTCCCTCGCCGCCTTCTTCTTGTTGACCTTCGCTGCGTACTCGGGGTCGCGCGCCATCTTGAACCGCCTCAGCACCACAAGCGCGATGAGCAGCACGATGACAGCGGCTATGATTCCGAAAGCAACCAGCGGATCCATTTTCGTGGCCTCCAGATAAGCGCTCCGTCCAACCGGCTCAGGTCCTGGATCGAGCCATCCTGGCCCGCCAGACACGTCGGATTACAAATCCATCTTCAAGCTGTCGATGGAAATCCCGCTCCCAGCGTATCGACGCTGGAGCTCCTCCCTCTCGTCAATGATACCGTCTCCCTCACCGTCGGATCCGACCCCTCCCATGTCGGAATCCGCAGCCGATGCAGCCCCATCGGCATCTGCTTCCTCCGGGAAAACCGCGACGATCCTCTCGATGGGCGCATCGGATCCGGGCAGATCGCAGTCGAACATGTTGGCGACCGCAAGCGCCTGGTCGTGTCTGAGCCTGGCACGGGACATGTCGCCCTCGACCTCCAGCATCCGCGACTCCAGAAGGATCGCGTGGGAGACGTAGCGAGCCAGTTTCTGGTCCACGTCCCCTACGCTCATCAGACTGGCCGCCGAGTCCGGATCGAGGGAGAAGAAGAGCGCCGGATCGATGTTGACCGCGTCCCCGACCGCCTTCTCTATGTCGTCGAAGTGGTCCTTCCTGTCGATCTCGGGGAGTCCGATGACCTTGCGGATCGTGGTCCCCATATCCATGATCATCTTGAGAATGTAGTCGTTCTTGAGCATCCTTCTACTTTCTTCGCACCTAGCGAGAGACGATAGCGTCCACGTGCCGGGCTTTGACGGCATGCGATGGGTGTTCCGGAGAAGCGCCGATAGACTCGCTTCGCCCATCTTCGCACCGTACCGCACATCCGGACTTCCATGCTCATCGGCGCAAATCGCTGCGTCCACCTCGCCTTTGCGTCAATATATCGCGGCGGCACAGATACGGGCGTCAGCGATCAATCGGAGTTTTCCCGCTGTCAGGATAGCAGATGCCCAGATGGTCGAAGGCCCGATTGGTGGCGACCCTGCCCTTGGACGTTCTATCGATCAAGCCGAGCTGAAGGAGGAAAGGTTCGTAGACGTCCTCCACCGTTCCCGGATCCTCGCCCAGAGCCGAAGCCAATGTGCCCAGCCCGACCGGTC
>CAZPAN010000041.1:0-10682 GCA_964584585.1 uncultured Coriobacteriaceae bacterium
CTGCTGGTGGACAGAATGCCGCTCTTGCCAGAGCCCGCTCCCCTGGCGCTGGCAAAGCGAAGCTCGTTCGAGAAGCGCCTGAGAAGCGTGTCCTCCAGCGCGGTCCTCCTGTGCGGCTCATCATGCATTCCGGGATCGATCCGCGCGATGCTAAACGGGACCTCGACGCTCAGCTTGGACGGCGAGGCGAAGGGATCTCCCTGCACGTGATCTATCGAGAGAACCAGGCCACCTCCGATGTCGTACCTGCCTTTGAGAGACTTGTAGGCTGGATATCCGCGTCCGTCGATGGCAAAGAGCCGTTTTCTCAGTTCTTCGAAGGTCTTCATCTCCCGTCCTCGTCAATTATCGGCATCGGGCAGGCGATCTCGACAGTGACTCTATGCTGCAACGGCCGGTCCCCGCTGGGAACCGGCCGTGCCAGATGATCTATGCCTATCCCTGCGTTATCGGGACATGCGGCCTCGGCCTTTGCCGAAGCTCGGGTCTAGACGATGCCCTGGGCCAGCATCGCGTCGGCGACCTTCTGGAAGCCGGCGATGTTGGCACCGGCGACGTAGTTACCCTCAAGACCATACTCGCGGGCAGCGTCGTCGGACTGGTGGAAGATATTGATCATGATATCGTCGAGCTTGCGGTCCACCTCGTCGAAACTCCACGAGAGCCTCTGGCTGTTCTGCGACATCTCGAGAGCCGAAGTCGCGACGCCGCCGGCATTGGAGGCCTTGCCCGGGAAGAACGCGACGCCTGCGGCCTGGAGGGCCTCGGTGGCATCGAGGGTCGTGGGCATGTTGGCACCCTCGGCGACGATCTTGCAGCCGTTGGAGATGAGGGTCTTGGCGTCATCGCCAAGCAGCTCGTTTTGCGTGGCGCAGGGAAGGGCGATGTCGCAGGCGATCTGCCATACTCCGCGTCCCTCATGGTACTGGGCGTTTTTGTGGCTCTCGGCGTACTCGCTGATGCGGCCGCGCCTGACTTCCTTGATCTCCTTGACGGCCTCGAGATCGATCCCGTCGGGATCATAGACCCATCCGGTGGAATCGGACATCGTCACGACCTTGGCGCCGAGCTGCTGGGCCTTCTCGCAGGCGTAGATGGCGACGTTGCCAGAGCCGGAGACGACCACGGTCTTGCCCTCGAAGGAGTCGTCGTTGGTCTTGAGGTACTCCTGCACGAAATAGACCAGGCCGTATCCGGTGGCCTCGGTGCGGACGAGGGATCCACCGAAGCTGAGGCCCTTTCCGGTAAGGACGCCCTCGTAGACGTTCTTGAGCTTCTTGTACTGACCGAACAGGTAGCCGATCTCACGGCCGCCGACCCCGATGTCGCCGGCGGGGACGTCGGTGTCTGCTCCGATATGCCTGTAAAGCTCGCTCATGAAGCTCTGGCAGAAGCGCATGACCTCCATGTCGCTCTTGCCCTTGGGATCGAAGTCAGAACCTCCCTTGCCGCCCCCGATGGGCAGGCCGGTGAGCGAGTTCTTGAAGATCTGCTCGAAGCCGAGGAACTTGATGATCCCGAGATTGACGGAGGGATGGAAACGAAGACCGCCCTTGTAGGGGCCGATCGCGGAGTTGAACTCGACGCGGAAACCGCGGTTGACCTGAACCTTGCCGGAGTCGTCAACCCACGGGACCCTGAACATGAGAACCCTCTCGGGCTCGATGATGCGCTCGAGCAGCGCGGCATCCTGATACTCCGGATGGGCCTCGATCACCACTTTGAGAGAATCGAGGACCTCTGTGACAGCCTGAATGAACTCCGGCTCGCTCGGGTTCTTGTCGATTGCACGCTGAAGCACATCGTCTACGTACGCCATGCAGATTGCTCCTATCTCTTAAGATGCTTCCCCAACGCGAAAAGCTTCGCTGATGCGCATCGACGGCCTTGTGGCCCGGAGAGGCTTCCTCATGTTGCAACCCGCTCCCAGTCGGATACCCATGACGCCGCGCACATGCCAAGACGCGCGCATAGGTCACCAGTCCCGAAAGGCACCGGAACCGCAGCCGAAACGATGCGGAACAAGTTTACCGTGCCGCTACTTCCGAAATGTTAACAGTATGTTACAGACCACCGAAGGAAAAGCCGGCACCCCGAGATCGACCCTCGAGAGCATGCTCGCTGCGTAGGGTCATCCGCTCTGACCGAGCTGCACCAGCATCTGTCCGAACGGTCTTGCGCCGAAGAGCCTGAGCGTGCAGGGTCGCGACACGCGACGGAGACGGAAAATGAATCGATCAAGCGTCTCCTTACAGTCCCAACGCCTTCTTCAGCGCCGAGACACGCCTGCGCGAGACCGGGATCTGAACATCCGTCCCCGAGAGAGTGAGCAGCAGGGTGCCGCCGTTGACCGGGGTGACCTCCTCCACGCAGGCGAGATTGACGAGGTATCCCCTGTGGACCCTGAAAAATCCGTGCGGCTCGAGCTTGCTCTCCAGATGGGCGAGCGAGACCGTGGAGAGGTACCTGTCCGTCGCGGTGTAAAGATAGGAGTAGTCGTCCTTCGCCATGATATAGAGGATCTTGTCGGTGGAAACCAGCAGCTTCTTGCCGCCCTTCTCCACGGGGATCCTCTCGGCGGGGTTGTTCTTGTTGACCATCGACACGTGCTTCTTCGTCTTCTCGATGGCCTGGTAGAGCCTATCGGTTTCGATGGGCTTCACCAGATAATCGATCGCGTTGACTTTGAACGCGTCGACGGCGTACTCGCTGTAGGCGGTGACGAACACCACGGCTGGAGGACGCGAGATCTTGTTGAGCGCCTGGGCGAGCTGCAGCCCCGATGCCCCGGGCATGTTGATATCGAGGAACATGACGTCGCAGCCGCTGTCCTTGAGACTCTCGATGGCTTCCCTGATGCTGCTGGCCTCGGCGACCACCTCGACCTGGTTGGTCTCCTGGAGCATGTAGCTGAGCTCCGACCTCGCGGGGGCCTCGTCATCGACTATCATCGCGCGTATCACGTGCTTCCTCCTTCATCCTCCTCGGGCAGCAGATCCTGAAGCGTCTCCGTAGCGCCGGCCAACGTGAGGTACACCGTCGTGCCGACGTCGAGTTCCGACTCTATATGGATCCCAGATCCTTCTCCGAAACAGCTCCTGAGCCTGTCGTCGACGTTTTTCAGGGCTATCCCCGCGCCCGGGGAGCTGCCCTTCTTGACCGCCGTGGCGGTCTTCGTGGACTCCATGCCGACCCCATCGTCGGCAACCGATATGACTACATCTCCACCGCTGCGCCTGACGCTTATGTCGATATGCAACGGCTCGCCATCGGGCCTCATCGCATGACCGACGGCGTTTTCCACTATGGGCTGGACGATGAACGCAGGGACCTGAAGATCATCCAACCCCGGTTCCACGTAGCTTGTGAGCTGAATGCGCTCCGACCCGAAACGTGCGCGTTCGAAACCAAGATACCGCATCGTCTGGGTTAATTCCAGATCGATGGTGATCAGGTCCTGAGAACCCTCCAGGATCTTGCGATAGAAGATCGCGAACTCCCTTAGCAGAACCCTGGCCTGCCTTGGGTCGGTGCGGATGAAGGAGGCGATCGTGTTGATCGTGTTGAACAGGAAATGAGGGTTTATCTGGGCCTGCAAGGCCCGAAGCTCCATCTTCGTGGCGAGTTCGGTCTTGATGTCGAGCTCGGCCAGACCGAGCTGGTTGGAGATCAAGACGGCGAATCCGGCCGCCAACACCTGTTGGTACTCGCCTATGTCGGAGTGCCTCGGGTAGTAGAGCTTCAGCATCCCGACGAGCTGGTCCTGAACTGTCAACGGCGAGACGATGCAGGCTTTCAGCCTCGTCGGGAAGGCGACGTTTTCGGTCGTCTCGGAACACACCATGAACTTCGCGCCGCACTCGAACCCGGCTTCCGCCTCGGATGTGGGGACGGGGTCTCCGAATTCCTCCCATACATCGGCGCAGCCCGAGATCCCAAGCAGTCCGTCCTTGCCGTATATGGCAGCAGAAGATGCGGACGCGAGCGGGAGGAGCACGTCGCAGGCTCTTTTGGCGGTGGTCTCGTCGAGGCCGCCGTGCAGGAAGTCGAGGGCGTCTCCGGAAAGCGCCAGCATCTTGTTGGTCTGGTCGGCGCGTACCTTGTCGGAGCTTTTGGAGAAGCGGCCCAAAAATATCGAGCTTATCGAGAGAGCGACAGCGAAGATCACTTCGAGGAATGCTATCCCGAAGTAGATCGAGAGGAGCAGACCGCAGCCGAAGACCGCGACCAGGATCGCGGAGATCGTCATCGGAATCCTGCGTGAGAGGCGCCTTCCGGCTGTCCGGAAGTCATTCCCTTCCATCATCGCCATCGTCGTCTTCCGTCATGGGCGGATGCTGTTCGGAGTCGGAATCGGCGGGACGATCCTGCGGCGTCGCGTCCGGTCCCGCGTCCACGTCATCCGGCGGCGTATCGCCAGAACCCGCATCGACTTCTGCGGCAGACTCCGTTTCGACTTCTGCGGCGGACTCGGCATCAGCGCTATCGGACGGCATCTCGCCGGATGCCTTGTCAGAGCTGTCCTGCAGCATCGCCTCGACCGCAGCGGCGGCCGCCCTGACCCTCTCTTCCGGCGAAGCTCCATCCGCATCGTCATCTGCGACGGGCTCGACCCTGGCGTTGGCAAATATTCCAGAGAGCGCGATGTCCCCCTCCAAGATCGCGACGACCTCCGGCCACCCACGCTGAAACTGGAAGTACTTGTGACAGTTCTCCCTGGCGTAGTTGGCCGCTTCCCGCCTCGTCGACATCGCCGCCTTGAGATACCCCCTTCTATGGCCAGATCTTCCTATAGAGCGCAGAAGCGCGGTCATTAGCAGGCTGAAGTCGACCGAGGGCTCCAGGAAAGGCCCCGGATATGGCATCAGCGCCTGCGTCGGCACCTGCAGCAGATCGATCTGGGTGTTGGAAAACTCCAGCTTCCGGACCTCGTAGAGCCATCTGAATATGTCCTGCGAGAATCGCCTCGCTTCCATCTTCACATTCTTCGGCGACAGGCGCCTGAGGTGCCAGGCGTTGTCGAACCACACTTCCGAACCGTACATGCGCACGTTGAGCAGAAAATCGAGGTCCTCGCCCCTGGATATCCACGGATCGAAGGAGACCCTTCGGAAAGCCTCCCTGTGAAGCGCGAGGCAACCGCCGCAAGCGGTGTTGGAGGGCGAGATCCTGGGTCCGGTCATCGCGCTGTCGATCCAAGCATTGAACCCCTTATGCTGCCTCCAGAATCTGTCGTACCAACGGCGCCTCTCGCTGGCCCTGTAGCTGCCCTTCTTGTCGAGGTAGTACCCGGATTTGATGAGTATCGGCACCCCGCTTTGCGTCAGCATCCCCAACCCGTAGCATCCGCGCTTCACGAACTCCGGATCCTCCACGACCTCGTCGTCGTCGATGAATATCGCCTCGGTGTATCCCATCACGGCCGCGTAGATCAGCCCGAGATTGCGCATGGCGCCGTACCCGGTCAGGGAGATCCCGTCAGCGTGATCCCCCACACCCAGCTGAAGCATCCTGGTATGCAGTGCCGACTCCTCCGAGATCCCGATCACGCTTATATCGATATCGGAGGCTAAACGGGCGGCCATGCTGCGGATCTTTTCCTCGGCCTGCTCCTCGCACCCCTTCTCGCTGACGACGAGCACCGCGACGTCCACCGGTTCCGAGAGGCACTTGATGGAGTCCAGGCATCTCGGGAGCTCGCCTGGACGATCGAGCGGGGTCATGCGGTCGTAGGTGTCCAGCACTCCGGACTCGGCCCGCTCCTTCGAGACGCAGACATATGTGGGTATCAAGATGACGGGTTTCACATCGCCCTCCAGGTCCGCCTTCGATATGGTTCGCTCAGGCTGCGCGTCAGTCTTCCAGAACCACTACATGCGTCGGGTCCGTATGAAACCACGCGCGCGATCGACTCCCACATCTCCTCGGGCTGCGGGGCATCTGTGCGCTACGGCAGGCTAGTGGTAGCGTTTCAAACTGCGATTATCGCCTGAGATCGCCGCCCACGGGGCGAAACGACCATTTAGCATAGAATAAACCTTGAAAAGCGGGAACGCTACCCGTCTGACGCATTCTTCCCGGGATTCCCGAACAAAGCGGTCCGCGCCAGGAACCTCGACAGAGGGAGTCCGATCACATAGATGGAGATCAGCTCCCCGACGCCTACGCCCAGCACCCCGACCCCATACAGAACCGGATACGCGCCGGTAACTGCGATGTCAGTGAATGGAATCGTGTACGCGCCCGCTGCCGTGAGCACAAGCGGCAGGTAGGCCGGAACGATGAGGGCGTTGGAGAGGACCGGACCGACCAGACCCAGCGCCGGTCGGCTTCGGAACCTCCAGCACCACATGGACCCCAGGACGGTCGCGAGCGTTCCGAACAGGACGTCGAGGAGGCCAAGGGCGCCTGTGCCCGCAAGCGGTATCGCCAGCAGGTTCGCGATCGCGCATCCCACGCCCAGACCAGGTATCGCGGCCCTGGAGAACAGCGCGAAGGCCATCAGCGCCTCGGATACCCTGAGCTGCACCAGACCCCATGACAGACCTTGGAGGAAGAGCATCGTGACCAACGTCGCGACCGCGTAGAGAGCGGCTATCATCCCCGCCTTGGCCACATAGGAGGCCCTGGATTCCATATGCCCTCCGAGCGCTTCCCGGTTCATCTGCCCCTCCTATCGAGGTATGACGGCATGCTCGGGGAGGGCGATTGGACGATCACCCCTTCGGCATGGGATTTTTCGCGAAAGCGTATTGTACAATAGCGCTCGCTGCGGTCGCGGCGAGCGTCGCAGTCAGACAATGGAATCGAGGTGTCTTGATGGATCCGAACATAACGGAGATAGCGAACCGCATACGCTCCCTGCGCGAGGATCTCGGCTTCACCGCCGAGGACATGGCCCAAGCGACCGGGCGCAGCGTCGAGGAGTACCTGGCGCAGGAATCCGGCGAGAGCGATCTGAGCTTCACGTTCCTGTATAAATGCGCGAAGAAGCTCGGGGTCGACGTCATCGAGATCCTCACCGGGGAGAACCCGCATCTGAAGGGCTATTCGCTGGTTCGCGCCGGAGACGGCCTGTCGATCCGCAGGAGAGCCGGATTCGAGTACCTGCACATAGCGCCCAACTTCGAGAACAAGCTCTGCGAGCCTTTCGTGGTCACCGCCCCCTACCTCGAAGAGGAGCAGGACGTCCCGATCCACCTGTCGAAGCACAAGGGCCAGGAACTCGACTACATCCTCAGCGGGCACATGCGCTTCGCCTACGAGGATCACATCGAGGAGCTGGGACCGGGCGACGCGCTCCTCTACGACTCAGGACGCGGCCACGGGATGATCGCCACAGGCGGAGAACCGTGCGTGTTCCTCGCCGTGGTCATGAGAGACCCGGAGGACGGAATTTCCGAAGGGGAATTCTGAGTCCTTCGAGGAAGCCGCGACAGATTTCCCCCACAACACATTTCTCCAGCGGACGGAAAATGCCAGGCATCGGCCGCATGGCATCACCATGCTGGCTTGCGATTAACGGGAAGGTCCCGAATCCATGAGAAACATCAACGAGAGGTACGTCAGAGAAAGCTACGACGCAAAAGGCGTGATAACCGGGTTCGATCTGGTCATACCGGAGGATTTCAACTTCGCCTACGACTGCGTCGACGACATAGCCGCCAACGATCCCGACAGGCGCGCGATGATCTGGTGCAACCCGGAGGGCGAGGAGCATGTCTTCACCTTCGCAGACGTCAAGCGCTGGTCGGATAAGACGGCCAACATGCTCGCCGCCCACGGCGTCAAGCGCAATGACATGGTGATGGTGATTCTCCGCCGTCACTACCAGTTCTGGTTCACTGCGGTCGCTCTGAACAAACTCGGAGCTGTGATGGTTCCGGCGACCTTCATGCTGAAGGAGCATGATCTCGAGTATCGTCTCAACAGCGCCAGCATCAAGCACATCATATGCACCTCCTGTGGCTTCATTCCCGATGTCGTGGAGACCACGATTCCCAGGTGTCCCTCCGTGGAGAAAATCTTCCTCTGCAACGGAGGAGGAGGCGGAATGGGCGACCCCTCGACCGACCCGACGATCGGGAGCGCTCTCAGCGGGCCGGACGGGATCTGCGCCCTACCCGCAAAACGCGAGGGATGGATCGATTTCAACACCGAGGTGAAAAACGCACCCGAGGAGTTCGAGAAGAGGGAGACCTCTCCTGCCGACCCGTTCCTCATGTACTTCTCCTCCGGCACCGCCGGAGAACCCAAGATGGTCCTGCACGATGGGGCGTACGCCCTCGCGCACATCCCCACCGCCAAGCACTGGCACAACGTGGTAGGCGACGGCGGGGTGCACTTCACGATCGCGGACACCGGATGGGGCAAGGCCGTCTGGGGCAAGTTCTACGGGCAGTGGCTCATGGAAGCCTGCGTGATGACCTACGACTTCGACCGCTTCAACGGAGCCGAGATACTCAGGCTCATCCAGGATCACCGCGTCACGACGCTGTGCTGCCCGCCCACGATGTACAGGATGATGATGCTCGAGGACATCGACTCCTTCGACCTCTCCCATCTCGTCTACTCGACCACCGCAGGCGAGGCGCTCAACCCCGATCTCTTCGAAGCCTGGAAAAAACACACGGGTCTTACGATCTACGAGGGCTTCGGCCAGACCGAGACCCCGCTGACGGTATTCAACCCGGTGAATTCCGTGCCCAAGCCGGGGTCGATGGGCAGGCCCAGCCCCCTCTACCACGTTGCGATCCTCGACGAAAACGGCAAGGAGTGCAACCCCGGCGCCACCGGAGAGATCTGCATCGAGATCCGCGAACACGAGGGCTGGCACTGGATGCCCGGGATCCTCGTGGAGTACTACAGGGCGCCGGATCGCACCGCCGCCGCCATCCACGACGGCTGGTACCACACGGGAGACACCGCATGGCGTGACGAGGACGGCTACTTCTGGTACGTGGGACGCAACGACGATGTCATCAAGTCGAGCGGATACCGCATCGGGCCCTTCGAGATAGAGAGCGTGCTCCTAGAGCATGACGCGGTCGCCGAGTGCGCCGTCACCGGAGTGCCAGACGAGATCAGGGGCATGAACGTGAAGGCTACGATCGTGCTCTCCGCTGGATTCGAGGCGTCAGAAGAACTCACCCAGGAGCTGCAGGCCTGGTGCAAGAAGCAGACCGCCCCCTACAAGTACCCGAGGATCATCTCCTACGTGGATGCGCTCCCCAAGACCGTCAACGGGAAGATCCGCCGAGCCGCAATCCGCGACTCCGACATCAAGCAGAGCACCGACAAGAAGGACGGACTGGTCTAGGGAAGCGCTGATTGATCGCTTTCGTCTGGATCCAACTCGTGGCACGTCCAATGCGCGCCATCAGAGGCTCTGTGACCAAGATGGCTACCTCGGCAGGAGCATCTCCGCGATCTGCACGGCGTTGAGAGCCGCGCCCTTTCGGATCTGGTCGGAAACGCTCCACATCGCGAGGCCATGCTTGACGGTGGGGTCTTTGCGTAGGCGGCCGACGTAGGTATCATCGGTTCCGGCGAGCAGGCCGGGCATCGGGTAGACCTTGTTGGCTGGATCGTCCATCATCGCGATCCCTGAAGCCTTCTCGAAGGCCTCGCGAGCGGCCTCGACGCTGACCTCACCTTCGAACTCGACGTTCATCGACTCGGCATGGCAGCGCAGGACCGGGACCCTCACGCAAGTAGCCGCGACCTGGATGTCATCGTCGCCCATGATCTTTTTGGTCTCCACGACCATCTTCCACTCCTCCTTGGTGGAGTCGTCCTCCATGAAGACGTCGATGTGGGGGATGACGTTGAAGGCGATCTGATGAGCGAAGGCGGAGATGTGCAGCTCCTCGCCGTCGAGGAACTCGCGCGACTGGGCGAAGAGCTCGTCCATCGCAGCGGCTCCCGCACCCGAAGCGGCCTGATAGGTGCTCACGACAACCCTCTTGATGCGCGAGATGTCGTATAGTGGCTTGAGCACCACGACCATCTGGATCGTGGAGCAGTTGGGGTTGGAGATGACACCCTCGTGCGCGAACGCGTCGTCGGGGTTGACCTCTGGAACAACCAGAGGAACGCCATCCTCCATGCGGAAGGCCGAGGAGTTGTCGATCATCACCGCTTCGGCAGCCACTACGTGCTCGCGCATCTCACGCGAGACGGAGGCACCTGCGGAAAAGAGCGCGATGTCGATTCCCTCGAACGCGTCGGGGGTCATCTCGACGACCTCGATCTCCCCTCCTTTGAACGGGAGTCTCTTGCCGGCGCTGCGGGAGCTGGCCATGGCCACGAACCTGCTGGCCGGAAAATCCCTCTGCTCCAGCACGTTCAGCATCTCCCTGCCCACGGCGCCGGTGGCGCCGCACACGGCGACGACGGGATTGGCGGGCATCTTCTTGGACCAGGTCATTCTCAACCTCCGGTTTCGTGTCTATCCGACAGTCGTTCCACCAGACCGCAGCGCATGCTGCCGCCTGGAATCTACCTGCCCTTGTTTGCCTTGGCCGCAAGCTCCTCGCTGGAGAGCTGCGTCTCCTCGAACACTGTGTCCGAATCGAGGTCGAACGCCGTGTGCAGACATTGCACGGCCTTCTGCGCGAACGACTCGTCTATGACCACCGAGATCCTGATGGAGGAGGTGGATAACAGCGAGATGTTGATCC
>CAZPAN010000042.1:0-10627 GCA_964584585.1 uncultured Coriobacteriaceae bacterium
GCGAACTCCTCCACGCCCATCCCGAGCGAGTCGGCGAAGGTCTCGATGAACGATCCGCATCCGGAGCTACACGCCTCGTTGAGCATGATGGAGTCGATGATGCCGTTTCGCACCTTCATGCACTTCATGTCCTGGCCTCCGATGTCGAGGATGAACTCGACCTCCGGGACCAGCTCCGACGACCCACGCAGATGCGCGACCGTCTCCACCTCTCCGGAATCGCAACGGAGGGCCTCCTTCAGCAGGCCCTCGCCATACCCGGTGACGGTGGCGTGTCCGATACGCACAACCGGGTGGCCCGCGTAGTCCACAGGCAGCGAGCTGTACAAGTCGGAGATCGTGTCGGTAGCAGAGCCCAGCACGTCCCCGTGGTTGTTTCCGTACCAGGACTTCAGGATCTCTCCATCCCTGCCGATCAGCACGGCCTTGAAAGTAGTGGAGCCGGCATCAATCCCGAGATAAGCCTCGCCACGATATGACGCGATGTCGGCTTTGGGGACGGTATCGCGGTCGTGTCTCGCCTTGAAGTCCTCGTAGTCCTCGGGAGAGACGAACAGCGGGTCCAGCCTCACTATCTCGCTGCCCTGCGTCTCCCCGAGATCGGCCAGACGGCGCAGCACCTCGGCGATGGTGACGGCCTCCTCGCCCGATGCGGCCATCGCAGCGCCCGACGCCACGAACAGATGCGCGTTGGAGGGCTTGAGGGAGTGCTCGTCGTCGAGGTCGAGGGTAATCCGAAATCGCTTCTCAAGCTCAGACAGATATTGCAGCGGCCCTCCCAAAAAGGCGACATAGCCTCGTATCGGCCGGCCGCACGCCAGCCCTGAGATCGTCTGGGTGACGACCGACTGGAAGATGGAGGCCGCTATGTCGGAGCGTTCCGCGCCCTCGTTGAGCAGCGGCTGGACATCGGATTTGGCGAACACGCCGCAACGCGACGCCACCGGGTAGATGATCTTCGCGTCCTTCGCCAGCTCGTTAAGGCCCTGCGCGTCGGTGTCTAGAAGCGAGGCCATCTGATCGATGAAGGCCCCGGTTCCTCCTGCGCAGGTGCCGTTCATGCGCTGCTCGATACCCTGATCGAAATAGATGATCTTGGCATCCTCGCCACCGAGCTCTATCGCAACATCGGTCTTGGGAATCAATCTCTCCACGGCAGTCTTGGAGGCCACGACCTCCTGCACGAACTCCAGACCCAGCCATTGCGCCAGCAGAAGTCCGCCGCTGCCCGTGATCGCCACGTTCATCGGCACGTCCGCAAAGCCCTTGGCGGCCTCCGACATTATCTGGGAGATAGTCGCCCTGATGTCGGTATGGTGACGCTCGTATCTCGAGAAGAGCACGTTGTCGGACTCGTCGAGCACGGCGAGTTTGACGGTGGTGGACCCGACATCGATCCCGAGTCTGAGCCGTCCGGCGACTTCCACGTAGCTTGCGCTTGCGTCACTTGGCATCCCTATCGGTTCCTTTCGGCTAACGCGCCATGCGCCTGTCTGTGACCCCCTCTATCTCGATGGGGTCCCCAGGCTTCAGGAGCGACAACCCTAGCATGATCCTCGCCATCTCCTCCGGTCTCTCGACCATCCCGTCGTCGAGCCAGGTGCGGACCAGTCCCAGCGACGCAGAGGAGAAGTAGGAGACGTAATAGCGAATCAACCTGGTGGGGTTCTCCTTGTACTCGGGTGCGAGAATGCGGTCGACGATCGCGGCGCACAGCGTGTCCATCATCCTGTGCTCGAACCCGATGTCGCCTCTGGGGCCCAGAAGCGCCTGGAGAACCGCCGCATTGGACCCGAGATACTCGAACAGTTCCACCAGCGGGACGAGCGGGGCGATGCCCACAGCCGCCAGCGTAAGCTCGGCCTGGGTGATCTCGCCCAGCCTCGACTCGATGTCGGCCAGATCCTCGAGGAACTCCTCCTCGAACTTGCGGATAAGATCGTCCTTGTCCTTGAAGTGGCTGTAGAAGGTGCTCCTGTTGAGGTCGGCCCTCTCGGTGATGTCGCTGACGGTGAACCCGTCCATGCCCCTCTCCTCTATGAGGGAGACGAGCGCTTCGTATATCATCCGACGCGACCTCACGCTTCGCCTGTCAAGCGTGTCGGATGCGTTGAACTGCCTGTCAGAGGCCATCTTCTCGTTCAAGAGACCTTCCCCTCCGCCGTGCTTCCGGATTCGGACTTCATATGGCGAGGCTTAAGGGAACGCTGGTCCGTTCATTCCGCTCGTGCACAACCTCGCGTCCGGATCTTCCCAACATAAAGATGGCTAAACCACTCATTGACCATTAACCGACACATTGTCGGCGAATTGGATTCTAATCGACCATCCTCCGATTCTGAAAGGAACGATCGACGATCGGTGCCATGATTCGGAGCGCGAACGGGCGCCATCCCCGCCGTGCCTACCCGCTGATACAATCGACGGAACGAAAGTCATACGCGCCCGGGCGCGAGAACGACACACCGCCAGGGCTTGGTCACGAGGAGCCAACGTGGAGATCACACCGATTGAGATAGCCGAGACGCTGCAGATGATCTCGCAGCAACACCTCGATATACGCACGATCACCATGGGAATCAACACCAGGTCGTGCACGGACACCGACATGGAGAGGCTCTGCAGGAGACTCTACGACCTGCTCACGTCGTCGGCGGAGCACCTGGTGGAAGTCGCCGAACAGCTCGAGAGGGAGTACGGCGCTCCGATCGCCAACAAGCGTATCTCGGTCACGCCGGTCGCAGAAATCAGCTCCGCCCTCCCGGACGAGGACCTCACCCCCATCGCTAAGACGCTCGACCGCGCCGGCAAGCAGGTGGGAGTGGACTTCGTCGGAGGCTTCTCGGCACTGGTGCAGAAGGGCATCAGCAAGACCGACCGCAAGCTCATCCAATCGATACCGACCGCGATGAGCCTGACGGACAGGGTCTGCTCCTCGATCAACGTCGCATCCACCCGGGCAGGCATCAACATGGACGCCGTCTTGATGATGAGCGAGACGATCATGGAGGCCGCCAGGCTCACCGAGGACCGTGACTGCATCGGATGCGCCAAGCTCGTGGTGTTCTGCAACGCCGTGGAGGACAACCCGTTCATGGCCGGCGCCATGCATGGCAGCGGCGAGGGCGACAAGGTGATAAACGTGGGCGTCTCCGGCCCAGGCGTGGTCAGATCCGTCCTGGAGTCCATGGATCCGTCCGCCGACCTCACCAAGGTCGCAGAGGCGATCAAGTCCACAGCGTTTAAGATCACCCGCCTGGGCGAGCTCGTTGCGAGGGAGGCTGCCAGGCGCCTCGACGCCCAGATGGGCATCCTCGACCTCTCGTTGGCCCCCACCCCCGCGCCCGGCGACTCCGTGGCGGGCATCCTGGAGGCCATCGGCGTCGAGCAGGCGGGCGGACCCGGAACCACATGCGCCCTCGCGCTCCTGAACGACGCGGTGAAGAAGGGCGGGGTCATGGCATCATCGAGCGTCGGCGGACTTTCCGGAGCGTTCATTCCGGTCTCGGAGGACCAGGGAATGATAGCTGCTACCGAGAGCGGCGCGCTTACCCTGGAGAAGCTCGAGGCCATGACCTGCGTCTGCTCAGTCGGACTCGACATGATAGCGGTCCGAGGCGACATCGACGTCGAGACGATATTCGGGATAATCGCCGACGAGATGGCGATCGGAGTCATCAACTCCAAGACCACGGCGGTGCGCCTGATACCGGCGCTTGGCAAGAAGGCCGGAGAGCGCCTTGAATTCGGAGGTCTTCTCGGCAGCGCGCCGATCATGGACGTCAACCGCCATGCCGGCACTGTGCTCGCCCATAGGGGAGGCAGGTTCCCGGCACCCATCAACAGCCTGAAGAACTAGGGAGACGACCCGCTAACGACCTGCTACAAGATGTGGACCTTGCGATCCTGCCCCACGCTCACCCTTCCCTGGGCGAACAGCTGGATCGCCTTGGGATAGAGCTCGTGCTCCACCAGGTGCACACGCTCCTCAAGGGTCTCGAGCGAATCGTCCTCGCGCACCTCCACGGCACGTTGGGCTATTATCGGGCCGGCATCCATCTCGGCGGTGGCGAGATGGACCGTGATCCCGGTCACCTTCACCCCGTACTCGAAAGCATCAGATATCCCATGCGCCCCCGGAAAGGACGGCAGGAGCGCCGGATGAAGGTTGACCACCCTGTCCGGGAAGGCTGTAAGAAGCGGCTCTCCCACCATTCTCATGTACCCGGCCATCGCGACGAGCTCGACTTTCTTGTCGAGCAGGGCCTGAGCGATGCGCCTGTCGGCCTCGTCGGGGTCGTCGTATTCGGATCTCTCCATCACCAGACAGTCGATCCCGGCTCTGCGGGCCCTCTCGATGCCATACGCATCCGGATTGGAGGAGACCACCAGCGCCACGTGGGCGTCGAGCTCGCCCGCATCGATGGCATCGATGATCGCCTGCAGGTTGGTGCCGCTGCCGGATATCATTACTCCGAGTTCCAGCATCACGATCGCCTCCTATCGCAGTAGACGTCATCGACGTACTCCACGCGTCCTTTGACCTGCGGGTCGGATCCTGCGACGATCTCCCCGATCAGATAGGGCGTCTCCCCCTTGCTGGAGAAGTGCCCCATCACAGCATCGACCGCATCGGACGAGCAGATCACGCACATGCCGATGCCCATGTTGAAGGTCTTGAACGCCTCCTCGTCGCCAAGAGAGGCGGCGCGGCATACCAGATCGATCACAGGCGGGACCGGCCATGACCCTCTGCTCACCCTGGCCACAGCGCCAGCCGGCAAGGCGCGGTCGAGGTTCTCGGTGATGCCGCCACCGGTTATGTGGGCGCAGGCATGCACAGGCAGCCCGTCAAGAAGCGCCGAGAGCACCGGCTTCACGTAGATCCTGGTCGGCTCCAGAAGCGCCTCCCCTATCGAGCGCCCATCGAGATCTTCGCACGCTGCCTTCAGCTCCTCGACGGTCATTCGCTCGACGAGAACCCGTCGTACCAGCGAGAACCCATTGGAATGGACTCCGGAGGACGCGAGTCCCACGATGGCGTCCCCGATCCGAACCTTGTCCGGCCCGATCATCTGCGGCCTGTCGACCACACCGACGCAAAAGCCCGACAGATCGTAGTCGGAGGGCGCCATCACACCTGGATGCTCCGCCATCTCGCCGCCAATCAGAGCGCACCCGGCCCTTCTGCATCCTTCGGCTACCCCGGAGACGATGTTCGCCACGAAGCCGGGATCGAGCTTTCCTATCGCGATGTAGTCGAGGAAGAAGAGCGGCTCGGCGCCGCAGACCACCACGTCATTGACACACATGGCGACCAGGTCGATCCCGACGCTTCCGTTGTCGCCGAGGATCTGCGCGAGTCGGATCTTGGTGCCCACCCCGTCGGTTCCAGATACGAGGATGGGATCCTCCATGCCTTTCAATGCAGCGGCGGAGAAGAGACCTCCGAACCCGCCTATCCCCCCGATGACCTCGGGACGCGCGGTCGACCTCACGGCCTCGCCTATAAGTCCGACCGCATCGGCGCCTGCGGCGGTGGAGACTCCCGCGTCGGCGTAGGTAATCTGCCTGCCGTCCTCGAAGATCTCGCTGCCACCGTCTCGCGATGTCATAGGCGATCCGCCTCCTCGAGGCTCCAAAGGCTATCCATGCCAGAACCCTCCTTAGGCCACCAGGTGGGAGTCGCTCCCTCCTTGAAACTGTCCTTCATCAAAGACGTGGGCAGCTCGACGGGGTACTCCCCCGAGAAGCAGGCGGTGCAGAAGCCCGGCGTCCGCGTGTATATACACGACTCCAATCCCTCAAGCGACAGAAACGCCAGGGAATCGGCCCCGATGTACGCGCATATATCGTCGATCGACATGTTTGCCGCGATCAGCTGGTCCTGCGTGGCGGTGTCGATCCCGTAAAAGCACGGCCACATCACCGGAGGCGACACGATCCTCATGTGGACCTCTTTGGCTCCGGCACCGCGAAGCATCGAGACCAGCTGCCTGGATGTGTTGCCGCGCACGATCGAGTCATCAACCACTATCACCCTGCGGTTCCTGAGCGTATAGGGCAATGGGTTGAGTTTGAGCCGGATCCCCATCTGCCTTAACTCCTGGGTGGGCTGGATGAAGGTGCGGGCGATGTAGCGGTTCTTGATGATGCCCTCGGAGTAGACGATGCCGCTCTCCCGAGCGTACCCGATCGCCCCGGGGACGCCGGAGTCGGGCACCCCGATCACGATGTCGGCCTCCACCGGCGCCTCGACGGACAGCCTGCGCCCCATCGCCTCACGGGCCCGGTAGATACCGGCCCCGTCCATGATCGAGTCGGGTCTGGCGAAATAGACGTACTCGAAGATGCAGGCAGCTCGGCGGCGCTGCGCAACCCCCTGCTCGGCCACGAGTCCTTCCTCGTTAACCCTGATGATCTCGCCAGGCTCCACGTCGCGCACGTAATCTGCGCCGACTATGTCGAGACCGCAGGTCTCCGACGACACCACCCATCCGCGGTCGTCGGGAAGCTTGCCGATGCACAGCGGGCGAATCCCGTTGGGGTCGCGGAACGCGTACAGGGCGCTGTCGGTGATGACCGCCATCGCGTATGCGCCCTCGATGCGCTCCATCGTCTTACGGATGCCCTCGCGCATGTGCGAGGCTTCGAGCGTGAAATGCCCGATCAGTTTGGCAGCGACCTCGCTGTCGGTGCTCGACCTGAACGGTATGCCGAGTTCGACGAGCTCGGATCGCAACCTGTCGGTGTTGACGAGGGTGCCGTTGTGGGCAAGCGCTATGATCTGCTGCCCCACCGAGCACAGGTGCGGCTGGGCGGCCTCCCATGACTTGTGACCGCCGCTGGTAGAGTAGCGACAATGCCCGCAGGCGACCTTGCCGGTGAGCGAGGAGAGGTCCCCCTCGTCGAACACCTGGGTCACCAGGCCCATGTCCTTGGTGGCGGTCACGGTGTAGCCGTCGCCCACGGCGATGCCCGCCGACTCCTGGCCGCGGTGCTGCAGCGCATGCAGGCCGAAGTACGTCAGCCTCGACACGTCCTCGCCGGGGGCGTATATGCCAAATACCCCGCACTCCTCCTCTATGTGGTCTAAAGGATAGAAACCCGCGATGCGCGCATCGGGCACGGACGCGCATCGCGAAGACGGCGAAATGAACTGATCAGCGTTTCCCAAGAGCTCACGCCTCCGTATCGTATGTCACGGCAGCGCTTTGCACGCAGCAGAGCACCGTCCTGGTGTCGTTGGTCTCGTAGCTGCAGGTTATGAGCGAGAAGAGCTTGTCGATCTGATCGAGATCGACGATGGATTCGGTGACGGCCCTGCTCATCAGATCCTCGATGTAGACCCGAAGGTCCTCCTGCGAGGAGAAGCTCAGTTGGCGGATGCTGTCGTCGGTTCCGCTGACGGTATAGGTGAACGCCGGCGAGAGAACGTAACCCCTCGTGGGCGTGACGATGATGATCCGATGGTTCTCATCGAGGTACTCCTGATCCTTGTACTTCACGAGATGAGCGAACATCGAGCCATCCATCATGTGATGACCGTAGATCAGATTGTTCTCGTCGGTCATGTCAGATGAGTTGTCAGAGTCGAGAAAGATGGCGCCGCTGGAACTCGACGACCCATCGAACGAGTAGTGGAGGTAGTAGTCGTTGTCGTCCCCCTGGACGATCGGATAGTCGATCTCGGAATTCTCGACGTAGATCCACCCCACGATATCCGGGTTGATCTCGCGAAGCGCATCCCAGTCGACGTCTATATCCTCTAGAGCCGCCTGCCCTTCGAAGATGTCGTCGAACAGCGACAGGTCGATGCCGGAGACCTCGCGGGCTTCGTCATATCGCGATCTGGCGTCGAGGTACCCGTAGACTATGACTCCGATGATGATCGCCGCAGCGACGAGCAGAGCTATTCCCGTTCCGAGCAGGATCTTGCTCTTGGTATCCCAGGGTCGACGGGTGCCTTCCTCCTCTTGGGTACCTCCAGCCCTCTTGCTCATCTCACTCAGCTCCTCGATCAATCCCTTGGGATCAGGGCGATTATCAGACCCGGATCGCTACGACGACGGCCCGGGCAGCCTCCATGGGAAGCCTGAAAGCCGAGCATCCCGATCGCATTCATGCGAGATCAGCCCTCCGCCCACCCGGGTTTTCCGCCGGCTGAAGCGCAAACCGCAACCGCTATTCGTCCATCGGCAGATCGGCGGTCGTCTCGTTCTTCCTCATCTTGCCCTTCAACGTCCCGAGCAGGCCCCTGGACTTCCTCTCGGCCTTGCGAGCCTCCTCCTGCTTGAGAGCCTCGAGGTCGTGCTTGATCTGCTTGGGGCTTCGCCTGGCGTGAAAGTCTTCCTGCTCCACCTGCTTCTTGAGCTTGCGGATCTTGCCGAACTCGATGAAGAGAGCGACGGCGATGGACCCATAGGAGACCACGAGGCACACGTAGTAGAGGGATCCGAGAGTCTGGTAGCTGATAAACGAGACGACGATGGCGATGATGGCGAGTATCAGCGCCCCCCACCATATCCTTCTCCACTTCCTCATCTTGAGCTTAGCCTGCTCGCGAAGCTCGGACACTCCCTGGGCATCTGGCGAGGATTGCAAGGCGGCGGCCTTCTCTTTGCGCTTCTGTTCCTTGGCTGCAGCTTCTTGCTTGAGCTCTTTGCGGCTCTTCTGGCCGCTCTTGACGTAGACGGTGGAGGCGGCCTTCCTGACCGGCTTGGCCTTGGAGGCCGATTTTCTGGTGACTCCCTCTGGGCCATCGCCCGTGTTACGCTCGTTCTGGATGCTTCTCCTGGTCATCTTGCAGCTGGATCTCCTGAAAACAAAACCATTACGGCTACGACGGGTCCATCGCGCGACGGACGCGCCCGCGATCTGCCCGCCTACCGGGAAAAATCCCGACATGCTCTCATTTTACACACCGAACCCCCATCCAAGCCGCGCAAGTCGGCTCGCGCACCCCTGCAACGCAGGACGGATCCGGGCAAAAGCAATCAATCAGCGCTCCCTAGCTCTTACGTCCCTGAGGCTCGAAGGCCTGGCCTGTGAGCATCTCGAAGGCCTGGATGTACTTCTCCGAGGTCTTGGCGATGATATCGGCAGGCAGCGCTGGAGGCTCGCCAGTGCGATCCCAGTTGGCGTCGAGCCAGTCGCGTATGAACTGCTTGTCGAAGCTAGGCTGGCTCTTGCCAGGTTCGTAGAGATCCTTCGGCCAGAACCTGGAGGAATCGGGGGTCAGCAGCTCATCGGCCAGGATGACCTCCCCGTCTACGACTCCAAACTCGAGCTTCGTGTCGGCGATGATGATTCCCCTGTCGTCGGCGTAGTCGAGCGCCCTCCTGTATACCCCAATCGAGAGATCGCGCAGCCGCGTCGCGACATCCTCGCCGATCATCTCGCAGATGCGCTCGAAGCTGACGTTCTCGTCATGGTCTCCCACCTCGGCTTTAGTCGAGGGGGTGAAGATCGGCTCGGGGAGCTTGGAGGAGTTCACAAGGCCCTCCGGCAGCGGAATCGAGCAGACGGTACGGTCGGCCTGGTACTCTTTCAAGCCGCTTCCCGCGAGGTACCCCCTCACGATGCACTCGACCGGGAACATGTCTGCCTTGCGCACTATCATCGATCGGCCCTGGAGGTAATCGGCATATGGCCGGAACCTCTCGGGCAGATCGGACATGTCGGCGGACACCACATGGTTGCCCACCACATCGGAGAGCAGATCGAACCAAAACAGGGATATCCTGGTGAGAATTTCGCCCTTATGGGGGATCTCGTCTCCCAGAACGTAGTCGAACGCGGAGATGCGGTCCGAGGCCACCATCAGCAGCCTATCTCCGAGATCGTAGATGTCCCTGACCTTGCCCGAGCTGTCCGGGCGTATCCCCATCGCCTCCATATCGTCTCCCCCTCCGGAACCATCCGACGTCGCCGGAACCACCTGAAGCCCAGTGCGCTTGCCCGGCACCCAGTTGAATCCGTACCAAAAACCTGTCTGGAACTTGGCGCTGGCCCTCTCCGCCTTGCGAGCGGCGTTGGCGGCCGCCTTCTCGCGCTTCGCCTGGGCCTTGGCCTCCGCGTTCCCATTATCGCCCGCCTTGGCCGGGAAGATCATGAAATGCCGCCCCAGGACGGCGGGCGACTTACCCTTTCCGCGTTTGGGCTTGTCCGGCTCCTCGCGCAGCAGGGGTATGTTGATCGTGAAGACGCTGCCCTTTCCGAGGGCCGACTGGACGTCGACCCATCCGTTGTGCCTGTCGACGATCTCCTTGACTATCGCCAGTCCCACGCCAAGACCGCCCGACGACCTCTCCCTAGCCTCGTCCGACCTCCAGAACCTCGAGAAGATGTGCTTGAGATCGTCCTCGGACATGCCTAGCCCGGTGTCGCTGACGGAGATCTGGGCCATCATGATCCCGCTGCGAACGTCGATCTCGATCTTGCCGCCCTCGGGCGTGTAGCGCACGGCGTTGGAGAGGATGTTGGCGGTGGCCTGCTTGATGAGGTCGGGGTCGGCCATCGCCATGACACCAGGCTCGTAGGTGTACTGAAGCTCGAGGCCCGACTCCCCCACGAGCATCTGATGGTTGAGGACCAGCTCCTCTATCAACTGACCCAGATCGGTTTC
>CAZPAN010000043.1:0-10562 GCA_964584585.1 uncultured Coriobacteriaceae bacterium
GCATGAGGGTCCGTTCGGGGTCGGGTACGCCACGGCGATCGTGACCCCGGGTGCGCCCGACGATTCGCGCAGGTTCGGGGAAGCCTACCTCGATGCCGAGAGGGATTCGGTGGCCCAGGCGGCGATGGCACACGACGCACATCTGCAGCTCGCCCGCATGTCCGTGGAGGCTTTCGTGCTCCGATCCGAGCGCCTGACGTCGCGCGATCCGAAGGTCACCTCCATGATCTCGACATATCCCGATACGTCGGAGGAGCTGCTTTCCTCCCGGGCGGGTGCCTTCGTCTCGATACACGAGCACGACAGTCTGCGCGGCTGCATCGGCACCATCTCTCCTACCTGCGAGACGCTCGCTGACGAGATCCTGCAAAACGCCGTGAGCGCGTGCTCGTCCGATCCGCGTTTCCCGCCAGTGACGGCCGACGAGCTGCCCTACCTGGATATCTCCGTCGATGTGCTGAAGGAGCCGGAGCCGATCGACTCGACCGACCAGCTCGATCCGGAGAGATACGGGGTGATAGTCTCCAGCGGGTCGAGAAGGGGGCTGCTCCTACCCGCCCTTGAGGGCGTCGACACGGTGAAGGAGCAGGTGGGCATAGCGCTTCGCAAGGCAGGGATCGACCCGCAGGAGAGCTATTCGATGGAGAGGTTCGAGGTCGTCCGCCATGGGTGACGGGGGTGCGACCGCATCCGGCTTCGGGCTGTCGTCCGCAGCCGCCACAGGTCGCGAGAGGGCTAGATGCGATGTCTGTCCCAGGCGGTGCTCTATACCGGAGGGCCAGCTAGGCACCTGCGGGGCCAGGGAAGCCAAGGGAGGGCGCGTCGCCTGCACTGGGAGTCTCCCAGGCGCGATGCCCATCTCCTCGATTGCCCTCGATCCGATCGAGAAGAAGCCCATCTCCCGCTTCATGCCCGGAAGCCAGGTGCTGTCGATCGGAGGCTTCGGATGCACGATGTCGTGCCGGTTCTGCCAGAACCACTCGATCGCCATGGCCCAGGTTCCATCGGACGCGAGTCTCTGTCGCTCCGACGAGCTTGTCGCCTCGGCTGTCGCATTGGCCGAGCGCGGATGTGTGGGAATCGCCTACACGTACAATGAGCCGTTCGTCTTTCTGGAGTTCATGCTAGAGACGATGCCGATGGCGCACGAGGCGGGACTCGTCAACGTCGTGGTCACCAACGGATACGTCACCGAGGAGGCGATGTCGGCTCTGCTCGACCATGCCGACGTGCTCAACATCGACGTCAAGTCGTTTCGTCCTCGGGCCTACGAGGAGCTGGGTGCCCCCGGCGGTCTCGAGGCCGTGATGCGTTCGGTGGAGATGGCCGCCGAGCGCGCTCATGTGGAGGTGACGACCCTCGTGGTTCCGGGCCTTTCGGACTCGCCCGAAGACATGGAGAGGGAGGCCCGCTGGCTGGCCTCGATCGATCCCTCGATTACTCTCCATGTGACGAGGTTCTTCCCAAGGCACGAAATGGCCGGTCACGAAACGCGTCCGACCGACGTTTCGGTCATGCGCGAGCTTCGGGACGTGGCGCTTTGTCATCTGGAGAACGTCGAGCTTGGAAACGTCTGAGTTCGCCCGTCTTGCGGATGGCGCGGGCGAGCCGGCCCTCGCGCGGCCTTCGTGCGTCGAAGCCAACAGCCCTTCCAGATGCCAAGTCTCACTCGCTGTGCGACAATACAGTATCTTTGGAATATGTTGTGCATATCCGTTTTTTGAATGCAAGTGGCCAGGTCCTTTTACGGCAGGGGGATAAATGAGCAGCGACCTGAGAGAACGTCTCCACGCGCTGTCTACTGAGCTTCCGGTGAGAGATGCCGGAGGGCGCGGCGAGGAGCTGGCGTCGGAGACCATCGGAGACATGTTCGTCAAGCTGGGATTGCAGACAGACATAGACGGGTTCAACTTCCCAGGTACGCTTCATATAACCAGAAGCGTGTACATGCTCCTCCTCACGCTCGCCTCGTGGCTGTGCTTCGCTGTTCCGGAGATGCGCGGGCTGGGGCTGTCGCTTTCGATAGTGGGCTTGGTCCTGCTTGCGCTTTCTTTCTACAAGACCGATCCGATCGCTCCCATCCTATCGAAGGTGGAGAGCCAAAACGTCATCGGCAAGTACGTACCACCAGGACTCTCGCATTCGGCGCGACGCAGCAAGATCGTCATCACCGCTTACTATGATGTTCAGAGGTCATCCATTCTGCTGATGCCGCCGCTGCGGGGTTTCTATCCGATCGCGCGCAAAATCTTCACCGTCTCCGCTCCGGCGATCGTGCTCTGCTGTCTGATCACGCTTCTCCCGCTGCCCGATGTGGGCATCATGGTCGCCTCCGTGATCGGGTTGATCGGCGGAGTTGTGATGGTGATAGGGATCGTAGACCAGCTCGCCGGCTCGTTCCTCAAGCTCTCCAAGGGCGCCAACTGCAACGGATCGGGCCTGGCGGTGCTCATGGCCCTCGCAGAGAAGATCATGACCACCGAAGCGGTTCCATCTAATCTGATGGAGAGCGAGTCGGAAGAGCCGGAGGACGGGCGTATTTCCGAGAATGTCGAGTACGGAGGCGAAGACAGCGACATACGATCCGTTCCCGGTGGCGGTTTCGATGATGAGCATGTGGCCGCATCGGAACGTTATTTCGATGTCGAGGCGCAAGATGCGTTCGGTCAGGAAGGTTCGGAGTTCGCGAAGGTGGCGCAGCTCGCCCTCAAGAAGCAAGAGCAGCGCGAGGAGGAGATGGCCAGAGAGGACTTCGCCTCCCAGGGGGTGTGGCCCGACGACGGAGAGCAGATCGACGCCAGTCGGCCTCTCGAGCTTATCTCGGCCCAGGAAGGCGCGGATCATCCCGAAGAAGGGCGTGCCTCGACGATAATCTTCGTGGATACTCCGGAGACGATCGCGAAAAAGCTCTCACAAGGCCGATCCGAGGAGGCGGCGCACGAGGGGGCGTCGGCGGGGCAGCCCGCGCAGCGGCCGTCCTCCGAGGGCCAGCCTGCTCTCCAGGTTGCGGCGACAGCGGCCGCATCCTTGCAGCCGAATGTCGCGATGTCGTCGCGTCGCCAGGCTCCCTCGTCATCGGCGACCGCACCTGCGGCGAGGGCCGCCTCCGATGTCTCTCAAAGGCAGCAGAGGCGCCGCAAGGTCCCGTCGTGGTGGCAAGATGTCGCCGAGGAGAAGAAACGGGGCGAGATAGGGCGGGATTCCGCCGAGGAGAACGCGATCCGCTCGCGCTTCGCCGATGCTCCCGCTTACGTCGAGCCAGAGGAGGAGGCGGCCGAACAGCCGGCGGCTAGTATCTCCGGGCAGCCTGAGGCCGCAGCTCCCGAGCGGGTTGCGGCCGTCGCGCAGGATGCGTCCGCAGGGCAGGTTGGGGCCACCGTGCAGGTTGCAACGCAGGCCGCAGCTCCCGTACAGGCTGCGGTCGCCGAGCAGGCTGCAGCTCCCGAGCGGGCTGCGGTGCAGGCTGAAACCGCAGCGCAGGCCGGCGTCGAGTCTGCCGGGAATGCCGAATCCGAGGTAGCCAGTGGCGCATCTGAGGCCGGGCAGACCGTTTTCGAGTCCGATTCCGAGCCTGCTGACTCTGCTGTATCTACGACGGCCGCCGACTCTTCCGAACATGCAGAAGAGCCTGTAGCCGCTCCCGATACGGTCGAGAGTCCCGCGATCGGCGATGGCCAGGCGCAGGATGCGGGCGCCGATACCGCCAATCGGCCGGAGAGCATCGACAGCGATATCGTCCAGGCTGATTCTGACGGCATGGTCGCGGCTCCCACCGAGTCTAGCTCCGACGATCCCAGCAGCACGATCGCGCACACTCCCTCGCCAATCTCCGACCTTGACCGCGCCAACGCCCACGCCGCACGCGTGCGCAAAAAGCGCGTCGAGGAGCCGGTGCCGCCGATTCCCGAAGCCGTGGAGGTTCCGCTGATGGAGCCCTCCTCCGATCCCGATTGGCCTAGCGGGTCGTACCGCTTTGCCAGGGACAGGTACACTTCCGAGGAGTCGGGCGAGGCGCAGCCGGCCTTCCACGATGAGGTCTCCGGCTACTCCCGCGACAAATATATGCACGACGACAGTCGCATCCGCAATAGGGGACTCGACTCGTCGGGTGGGCAGGAACAAGGCGACGTTGGGACCGCTTCTGCCAGCGATGCCCCCGAGAGGGACATGACCGTGATCGCTGCCGATCTCCGCTCCATGCTCTCCTCTGACGACGCGTCGCATGATGGCCGGAGATCTGCCGGCATCGCAGCATCCATCGCTCGTATCATCCCCAACGTTTCTGGTGGGTCGGGTCGGAAGTCGGCTTTCGGCGAGGACACCGTCAGAGGGTCGTTGCTGGACCTCCCGGTCGTCGGCAGCAAGGATACGGAGATCACGTTGGGAGGCGAATTCAGTCAGACCGGACTTGATCTAGGCTCTCCCACCGACCGTGATTCCAGAATCTCTGCCGAGGGAAGTGGGACCAACCTGACCGGCGCGTTCGCCCCGCTCGACACCACCGGCGCGATTCCGCCGGTAACCACCGAGCTGCTCGATCAGTACAACGAGAGCGGCGGCAGCCTCTACATAGAGGACGCCGATGACTCGACTTTCGACGCTCAGTACAACGACGAGGGTTCCTTCGTGGGCACCGTTCCGATGAAGGAACTCCAAAAGAAGCGCAGGTTCTCGCTCTTCGGCAGACGCAAGTCGAAGAGGAAAAGCAAGGACGAGGGCTACGACGAATCGGCGTCGCAGTGGCTTGGCGTATCGAGTGACTATGATGCCAGGAGCGAGGGTGCCGAGATCGGCTCCTGGGACAATTTCGGCAATGAGGACAGGGTGGACTCTTGGGGCGAATACGACGACGAGTCCGATTCCCGGTTCGGCGGCGTCGAAACCTCCGACGTCAGTGGAACTTATGGTGCCGATGAAACCTCCAAAGCCGACGAAGCCTCCGATACCAAATCTTGGTTCAGCTTCGACGGAGGTGCCAGATCGGACTCCCGGGACGAATATGGTGACGATACAGGTTCTTGGGATGTCTTTGACGATGATGCCGATTGGAGAGGCGGAGCCTACGGGGCGTCGACTGAGGCGGCCAACAGGGCCGCGATCGACGTGCTCTCCGACGAGCTGCTCAACAAGGAGATCTGGTTCGTTGCGCTTGGGGCTTCCGGAGCGTCGGGCGCGGGCATGCGCAATCTCCTCAGATCGAGGAGCGCGGAGCTAAGACATTCGAGGATCGTGAACATCGAGTCGATCGGCGTAGGTGATCTTCGCTTCACGGCCGCAGAACCGCATATGTTCGCCACCAGGAAAGTCGATCTGAGGATGCAGAGGCTCGTGGGCAAGTCGGCGCGTGCGGCGCGTGTGGAAATAGAGCCGGTCGATCTCGGCTGGAGGACAACGCAGGCTACCTCTGCCATCGAGGCAGGTGCAAGGGCGATCACCCTGATGGCGATCGAGGATGGCACGGTTCCTGGATGGAGATGGACGGACGACGTCGAGAACGCGGTTTCCGAATACAACCTGGAAGACGTCTACAAACTGCTGATAGAGCTGATCAAGAACTGCTGATGCGAGGCTGGCGCGGGGATCGTCGCAAGACCAGTCTCCTTGCGGGGTGACCGATGCGGAGGTTCGAATGACAAAGGCGTATTGCGTCAAGTGCAAGGAGAAGAAGGAGATGGTCGATCCCGTCTCCAGGACCGCGAAAAACGGTCGCCCCATGTTGCAGGGGACCTGTCCTGTTTGCGGCAGCAAGCTTAGCCTTTTTGTGAAGAAGGGCTGACGGCGTCTCGCAACCCCATCCGACACGATCGTCCGTTTCGGCTGCGATCCAGACGGAAAGCATCAGGAGACAGGCTGTTAGGAGAGACGATTGCCGCAGCAGATCGATCTGCGATATGGACAGGGAGCCGCGAGGGAGTCGTCCAGCTCGTTTTCCGCCGGTGCCGAGGACATGGGCGAGCATGGGTCGCTCGGCGACCTCTCTCCCACGTGGTGGGTTCCCGAGGATGGATCCGAACCCGAACCGTGGCTTGATGCAGAGCTGGCTTTCGAGAGGTTTCTCTCCTGGACGGCCGACCGAGGCGTGGTGCTGTGGCCCCATCAGGAGGAGGCGCTGCTCGCGCTGGCCGCAGGTGACCATGTGGTGTTGGGCACCCCGACCGGGTCGGGCAAGTCGATGGTGGCGCTCGGGATGCTTTTTATGGCCATGGCTCAGGGCAACAGATCATTCTACACCTAGCCGATCAAGGCTCTCGTGAGCGAGAAGTTCTTCGACCTCGTGGAGGTGCTGGGCCGAGACAATGTGGGGATGCTCACAGGGGACGCCCACATCAACCCCGACGCTCCCGTCATTTGCTGCACCTCCGAGATACTGGCCAACCGCGCGCTTCGCGAAGGCGAGGAGGCCGACGTGGGCTGCGTGGCGATGGACGAGTTCCACTACTTCTCCGATCCCGACAGAGGATGGGCGTGGCAGGTGCCGCTGATCGAGCTTCCCAACACGCAGTTCATGCTGATGAGCGCCACGCTCGGGGACATGTCCCAGATCGCAGAGGCGCTCGAGGCCAGGACCGGCAGGGTGGTCGATCTGGTGACCGATGCTCCGAGGCCCGTGCCGCTTCAGTGGGAGTACGTCGAGACGGCTCTGGAGACCACAGTCGAGCTTGCGATCCGAAACGGCAAGGCACCTCTTTATATAGTGCACTTCTCGCAGGACGCGGCTCTCTTCTCGGCGCAGTCGCTGGCCAGCTTCGGCGTGGCCACGAAGACGCAGCGCGAGGCGATCACCGCAGCCTCCAGGGGGACCGGATTCACCACCGCGTTCGGCAAGATCCTGAAGCGCCTGCTCTCGTGCGGGGTGGGAGTGCATCATGCCGGGATGCTCCCACGTTATCGGCTGTTGGTCGAGAGGCTGGCGCAGCAGGGGCTGCTGCCGGTGATATGCGGCACCGACACGCTGGGGGTGGGCATCAACGTGCCGATTCGCACGGTTGTGCTGACCGCTCTCTCGAAGTTCGACGGGCACCGCACGAGGAGGCTTCGCGCGCGAGAGTTCCACCAGATAGCCGGCAGGGCCGGCCGCGCGGGTTTCGACACCGAGGGTCTGGTGATATCCGAGGCGCCGGAGCACGACATCGAGAATGCCAAGCTCGTCGCAAAGGCCGGCGGAGATCCTAGGAAGCTCCGCAAGATCAGGAGAAAGCAGCCTCCGAAGGGCTTCGTCGGCTGGAACGAGCAGACGTTTCGGAAGCTGGTGGAGGCTCGACCCGAGACGCTGAAACCGAGGCTCGCGGTCACCCATTCGATGGTGCTCTCGCTGGTCGAGCGCGGCGGCGACGCCAGAGCCAGGATCCATAACCTCATAGACGCAAGCCTTCAGTCCGACGAGGAGAAGGAGAGGCTGCGCACGAGGGCCGATGAGATCCTGTCTACTCTGATGGACACCGAGGTCGTGGTCGTCGAGGGCGGCCCGGACGGAGAGGACTCCTACTCGCTGACGGTGGATCTTCCCGACGACTTCGCCCTCGACCAGCCGCTCTCGCCGTTCTTGCTGGCCGCCCTCGATCTGCTCGACCCGGAGAGCGAGACCTACACGCTCGACCTCATATCGCTGGCGGAGGCCACACTGGAAGATCCGCGTCAGGTGCTTAGGGCGCAGGAACGCGCGGCCAAGGACAGGGCGATGGCTCAGATGAAGGCGGACGGTGTCGAGTACGAGGAGAGGCTTGAGAGGCTCGCCGAGGTGACATACCCCAAGCCGCTGGAGGACCTGCTGGAACAGGCTTTCTCAGCCTATTGCTGCGGCGTTCCCTGGGCACGCGACTACGAGCCTTCGCCCAAATCGGTGCTGAGGGACATGCTGGAGACGGCGTCGGATTTCAAGGAGTACATCCAGAGGTACGGGATTGCCAGGTCGGAGGGGATTCTGCTGAGGTACCTTTCCGACGCCTATAGGGTACTGGACCGCACGATACCGGTGGATCGACGGACCGAGCGTCTCTCCGAGATCATCTCCTGGCTGGGCTTCGTGGTGCGCTCGATAGACTCGAGCCTGGTGGATGAATGGGAGAGATCGGGCAATCCTTCGGCCTTCTCGGCTGCACCCCCGAACGCCGCCGACCAGGTCGTGGAGGACAGGCGGGGCGTCTCCCTCCTGGTGAGAAACGCCCTCTTTCGCAGGGTCAGGCTGGCTGCTTTTGGAAAGGTCGCCGAGCTTGGCGAGATGGATGTGGAATGGGGTATGGGTGAGGCTCGCTGGAAGCGCTGCCTGGAGGCCTATCACGAGGAGCACGAGGAGATCCGCCTGGACGGAGACGCTCGATCGACCGCATTCTTCTCGATCGACGAGACCGACGAGAAGGCCGCGCACGTATGGCACGTGCATCAGATTTTCTCCGACGAAGCCGGAGATCGCGACTTCGGCATAATGGCCGACCTCGACCTCGACGCGACCCAGGAGAGAGGAGAGGCCGTTTTCGCCAACTATCGAGTGGGATTCATCGAGGACCTGCTGGATTAGGCGCATGCGGCGGTTGGTCGGCGGGTGGTCGGCCCGCGTGTCGGCTTGGATTCTCCCGCCGTGGGTTGCCTTGGGTCGTTACTCGATCGGCTCTTCCCAATAAAAGAGCGCCCCGATCTCCCGGAGCGCTCTCAATTCTTCCTTGGAGCGGGTGACGGGACTCGAACCCGCGAATACCAGCTTGGGAAGCTGGGGCCTTACCACTTGGCAACACCCGCGTTGAGCGAGAAACAGTATAGCGCATCGGAGCATCATGTCATCCGGCAAACCCATTCCCGCTTCGGCTCGCGGAGCGGCGGACGGTGGTGCCCTACCCGGCGCTACGGCCACCCTACCTCGCACCTCGATGCGCCTTGCGGGTATGTGTTGGCTTGCCCGCGTGTGGCGGTGCCCCGCCGTGCGCCCATCCCCTCGGAGCAGCACCGGTTGCAACATGGACAATCCTGCGGTCGTCGATCTGCTTTAAAATCATGCAGTCAATCCATTGCACATATGTCATGTCGATGCTCGTTCCCAGTCTCTGGAACGGGCGTTTTGACGGTTTGGAGGGGATTTTGGGGGCCGATTCCAAAGGGAGGAAAGCCAAGGATAGGCTTTGGAGTCCTCTGTTCGTTCTCATCATTATTTCCGCCCTGTGCTTTTTCATGGTGGGACAGGGGCTCAACTCCGGCACATCGGTCTATCTCGAGACATGGGGGATGTCGTCGGCCTTCACCGGGATCCTCGCGGCTGTCTTCTCGGCTGCGGCCGGGATCGCCAGGTTGGTCTGCGGTCCTCTCATCGACAGCTTCGGGCGCATCGTCGTGATGGTCATCGGCAGCCTACTGCTGGTTGCCGGCACCATCATGCCCGTGATCGTTTCCGGAGCCGTGCCCTTCACCATATGCAGGATCCTGCAGGGGATCGGGTTTTCGGTCGCGACCACCGCAGCCGCCACGGCGGCGGCCGACGTTCTGCCGGCGTCGAGGGTGGGCGAGGGAATAGGCTACTTCGGGCTGGGGCAGGCCCTTGCGATGTCCGTGGGACCCGCGCTGGCGATCTTCCTGGTGGGCACCGAGCCTCCGGAGAACCTCTATCTGGGGCTGTCGGCCATAACGGTGCTGGGGGTCGTCCTCACCTTCCTCTGCCGCTACGAGAAGAATCCCAGGAGGCTTCCGGAGACCGCCGAGTACCGTGTCATCTGGGAGGCCGAGCGCAGGGCGTCCGGAGAGGCCGAAGTTGCGGCGGGCGAGATCGAAGCCGCAGCTGTCAAGACCGGCGGCGCTGCGGCTGACAGGGTCGGCGCCGACGGGGCGCGCCGGGACGAATCCGGTGTCGAAGAGGACCCCCCGCGCGGTCTCGCGGCGCTTCTGGGCGGGAAGTTCGACCTTCGCGCGGCTTTGCCGGGGATGCTCCCGATGCTGGTCTTGAGTCCTGCGTTCGGCTTCGCCATCTTCTTCATCGGCGTTTACGGCTCGCGTATCGGGGTCGAGGGATCGGGCCTGTTCTTCACCACGTCGGCCATCGCGATGGTCGCCGTGAGGGTCTCCTCGATGTGGTTCATGGACAGAATCGATCCGAAGGTGCTTGCCACCTGCGCATCCCTTTGCGGGATCGTCGCCTTCGCGATGCTCCTGTTCAACGATGGCGATGCGACCGCATTCTACCTTGCAGGCATACCGTACGGCCTATGCGCCGGCGTCGGTACCCCGCTGAACCAGTCGATAGTTATCAAGAACACCTCGCCCGACAGATGGGGATCCGCCAACGCGGTCTTCCTTCTCGCAGTCGACATCGGCATCGGGATCTCCTCCACGATATGGGGCTTCGTCAACGACAACGCGGGCTTTTCCGTGACGATAATCTGTGTGATGTGCTGTATCGCGGTCTCGCTCCTGATCTCATACATCGTTTACCCGAGGAAACATTCCTGACTTTCTCCACATTATCCTCATTTTTTCCGTTTGGGATACGACAGGGTCCGAAAAGGGTCCTGTTCTACTATGGAGTGTCCTTCCGTCAGTTTGAGTGTGTATAGTGGACGTCGGAGTGAGGTTCTTCTCATTTC
>CAZPAN010000044.1:0-10350 GCA_964584585.1 uncultured Coriobacteriaceae bacterium
GAGCTCCAGTGGTCGTGGTGTCCCGCCAGCGACAGATCGATCTGCCCAGCTTGGAGGTTGGTTTCCTGAATGGCGATCACGTCCGCGTCGAGCTCGGCGACGGCCTCCTCGAAACCCTTCTTCACAGCGGCTCGCAAGCCGTTGACGTTCCAAGATGCAAATCTCATCAGAGTCTCCATGGTGTCGGCTGACGGGCTTTGCGTGCTTACGGGGGTGACCCCATCATGCGCATCATCGCCGATTATCGCATCGGAGCGACACGGTGGGTTCGACCCAGCCGCCTGCGGGAAGCGCCATCTCCACAGCGTCATTGAAAGCCCATTGCCTTGAAATGGACGATTGCGACGGATAACATTCAAGCGTCAGAGCTACTTTGGCTATCATATCCCGAAGCATGATCCGCCGGGTCGGCCGGATGGCCGCCCACCGCGATACGCCCTCTTGACGAAGGAGAAGAGATTAATGGTTTTCGATAAGGTCAGGGACGTCATTGTCGACACTATCAGCTGCGATGCCGATGAAGTCACTCCGGAGGCTTCCCTCACTGACGATCTAGGTGCCGACTCTCTCGACGCTGTCGAGCTGCAGATGGCCTTCGAGGAGGCCTTCGATATCACCATCCCGGATGAGGATATGCAGGATATGAAGACCGTCAACGACATCGTCGAATACATAGAGGACCATCAGTAAGAGCCTGCTGCGAGTGGCTCCGGGCTTTCCCAGACATGCCTCGTGTCGCATGCCTCGCTCATAGGCGGGGGCGTGACGGCGGGGCACGCTGCGAGCGGTACCCGGGCCGCTCGGATCATTTCTGGAGGAGGCCCATGGACGGCAAGGAGATCAGAGATCTTATAGGCGAGTTCAAGGACTCGCCTCTCTCCTTTCTGGAGATCAAGGATGGGGAGACCTATCTGAAGATGAAAAAGCCGGTGGGCGGGCAGCCCCAGCCGGCTCCAGCGCAAGCTCCTGCATTCAACTCCATGCCCTTTTCCGCCTCTTCCGAGGTTGCGGCCGCTCAAGCTCCTGTGGCGGATTTCGAGTCGCTGGTCGAGGTCGCTTCCCCGATCGTCGGGGTCTTCTACGAGGCACCCGCTCCTGGGGAGAAGCCCTTCGTGGCCGTTGGCGATCATGTCGAGGAGGGCGACGTGCTCTGCCTCATGGAGGCGATGAAGATGATCAGCGAGGTCAAGTCCCCGTGCGCGGGGACTATCCGCGAGATCTGCGTCGCCAATGAAGAGGCGGTCGGATGCGATCAGGTTCTCATCAGGATTGAGGCCGATTAGCCGTGTTCAAGCGTGTGCTCGTTGCGAACAGAGGAGAGATCGCCCAGCGCATCATCCGATGCTGCATAGAGATGAACATCGAGTGCGTGGCGGTCTATTCCAAGCCCGACGAGAACCAGATCTACGTTCCATTCGCCACAACATCCATCTGCATAGGCGGCGCGTCTCCACAGGAGAGCTATCTCAACAAGAAGAACATCATCTCGGCCGCCCTCGCCACCGGGTGCGACGCTATCCATCCGGGGTATGGATTTCTCTCCGAGAATGCCGAGTTCGCCCGCATGTGCGAGGAGTACGGCCTCAAGTTCATAGGACCCGACGCCGATGTCATCGAGAAGATGGGCGTCAAGGCCGCCGCTCGCGAGCTGATGATGCGAAGCGGCGTACCGGTGGTTCCGGGGTCGGAGTCGACCGTATGCAGCTCCGATGAGGCCGCCCTCGTTGCCGAGGAGATCGGATATCCGGTGCTCGTGAAAGCTTCTGCGGGAGGGGGCGGCCGCGGGATGAGGCGTGTCCGTTCTTCCGAGGAGATGCCCGACATGTTCGAGCAGGCCCGCGCCGAGGCGCTTGCGGCATTCGGTGATGGCGATCTGTACATCGAGAAGCTCATCCTCAACCCCAAGCACGTCGAGTTTCAGATACTCGTTGACACGCGCGGCAACATCGTGCATCTCGGCGAGCGCGATTGCTCCATCCAACGCAAGAACCAGAAGATGCTGGAGGAGACTCCCTGCACCCGTCTCACACCCGAGCTTCGCGAGGAGATGGGCCAGGTGGCGGTCCGTGCGGCGAGGGCTGCCGGATACGTGAACGCCGGCACGATCGAGTTCGTTCTCGACGAGCATGGCAACTACTACTTCATAGAGATGAACACGCGCATTCAGGTGGAGCATCCGATAACCGAGATGGTCTACGGGGTCGACCTGGTTCGCGAGCAGATAAGGATCGCGGCCGGACTTCCGCTCGGATTCACCCAGGAGGAGCTGGTTCCCAGAGGTCATGCGATCGAGTGCAGGATCAACGCGGAGGATCCGACAAACGACTTCATGCCCTCTCCCGGCAAGATCGACCTGGTGCATCTGCCCAGCGGAAACGGCACCCGGGTCGACTCTACCCTCTACGACAACTACGAGATCAGCCCCTACTACGATTCGCTGGTCGCCAAGGTGATCACCTGGGCACCGACCCGCCTGCAGTGCATCCGCAAGATGCGCCGCAGCATCGAGGAGGCCACGATAGAGGGGGTCAAGACCAACCTCGAACTTGAGTTCTTCATCCTCTTCCACGGCAAGTTTCTCAGAGGCGATTACAGCACCGGCTTTATGGACGAGTGTCTGGGGCAGCTCCTCGAGCTGGGGGAGAGGGCCAATCGCATCGAGGCCGAGAGCGCAGGTGAATAGCACTAGATGGCCAGCAACAACCCGTTTTTCAAGCACGGCGAACGTTTCAACGCGATCAAGCAGCTCAGGCCCAAGGTGCAGGCCGCTGCCGAGCGGCGCGCTGCCGAGGAGAGCCTCGCCACCAGCTGCCCAGGTTGCGCCTCCGCGATCGCTCCGGACGAGCTTGAGAAGAACCTCCATGTTTGCCCGGAATGCGATCATCACTTCAAGATGCCCTACGATGAACGCCTCGCCAGCATCCTCGATGGGGCGTGGGAGGAGATGGACGCGGGACTCGTCGGCGACGACCCGCTGAGGTTCCCCGGCTATGCCAAGAAACTCGAAGCCAACGAGGCTAAGACCGGGATGACGGAGGCGGTCGTGTGCGTGCTAGGCGAGATAGGTGGGCACAGATGCGTCGTCTGCGTGCTCGATAGCCGCTTCATGATGGGGAGCATGGGAGTCGCGGTGGGTGAGAAGATCACCCGCGCGATCGAGAAGGCGACCTCCGAGCGCCTGCCCCTCATCATCTTCAGCGCGAGCGGCGGCGCTCGTATGCAGGAGGGGATCTTCTCGCTGATGCAGATGGCGAAGACCTCCGCCGCCGTCGCCAGGCACGATGAGGCCGGGCTGCTCTTCATCTCGGTCCTCACCGATCCGACCACCGGAGGGGTCACAGCCAGCTTCGCGAGTCTCGGCGACATCATCATCGCCGAACCGGGAGCGCTGATCGGCTTTGCCGGCCCCAGGGTCATCGAGCAGACGATACGCCAGCAGCTTCCCGATGGGTTCCAGCGGGCAGAATACCTGCAGGAGCACGGATTCGTCGACAGGATCGTGAAGAGGCACGACATGAAAGCCGAGCTGACGCTGTTGCTGGCCTTGCATGAGAGGAGAGGCGCCTAGATGTTCGACAACCTGCCGTTCGGCCTGGGAGGCGACCGATCTTCCAAAGACGTGCCTGATGGGGCGCCCGAAGGGGTCCAGCAGCCGGCCTCTCCGCAGCCCGACCTGCAGTCCGATCGACCGGGCCAGGAGGGTTCGGAGGTCGGGTCCGACAAGAGGGACGCGGTCGAGCAGAATGATACGGCTGGGCAGAATAACACGGCCGGCCAGAAGGGCGCAGCCGGTCCCGCCCAGATGATCAACCCCATCATCAGGGGCCTGCGCGACTTCATAGGGCAGCTCTCCACGCCCCCTGCAAGGCGCGTGGAGCTGGCCCGAGCCACCGAGAGGCCCAACGCCGACTACTACATCGACGCGCTCTTCCACGATTTCGTCGAGATGCATGGCGACAGACTGGACTCCGACGACCAGTCCATCAAGGGCGGCGTGGCCTATTTCCACGACTTGCCCGTGACGGTCATCGCGCAGTGCAAGGGCAAGACTCTCGAGGACAACATCAGGTACAACTTCGGCATGCCCAATCCGCAGGGATACCGCAAAGCCCAGCGCCTGGCGCGCCAAGCGGAGAAGTTCGGGAGGCCGATCATCACGATCATCGACACCCCAGGTGCATATCCCGGCATCGAGGCCGAGGCGAAGGGTCAGGGAGAGGCCATCGCCCGCTCGATCGAGCTGTTCAGCACGCTGAAGGTGCCGGTCATCGCTCTGTTCGTGGGCGAGGGCGGCAGCGGAGGCGCGCTGGCGCTCGGCGTGGCCAACTCGGTGATCATGCTCGAGAACGCGATCTATTCGATCCTCTCCCCGGAGGGGTTCGCATCGATACTCTGGAAGGACTCCTCGCGCAGCCGCGAGGCGGCGAGCCTGATGAGGCTCACCTCCTACGACATCATGCAGTTCGAGATTGCCGATGCGATCATCTATGAGGGAGCGGATCCGATCAAGGCGCCCTGTCCCGAGCTGGTTTCCAAGATCAACAGCGTGCTGGTTGACGAGATCGTGCGACTGGCGGTGAAGGAGCCGGCTGAGCTGGTGGAGGATCGATACCAGAAGTTCCGTTCCATCGGCAAATACATGGAGGCCAAGGAGGAGAGGTCTTGAACTCGATCCGATTCATCTCGACCGGCAAGTACATTCCCGAAAAGGTGTTGACCAACGACGACTTGGCGAAGATCGTCGACACCAGCGACGAGTGGATCGTCACGAGAACGGGCATCAAGCGCAGGCACATAAACGAGACTCTGAGCAATGGCCAGATGGCGGCGCGGGCTGCCCAGGTGGCACTCGACAAGTCGGGGATCGACCCCGAGGAGCTGTGCTGCTTGGTGCTCGCGACCTTCTCCCCCGACAATTTCTCCCCAGCTACCGCATGCGAGGTCCATGGTCTCCTCGATCTGCCCGAGCACGTCGTGGCCTTCGACGTCAACGACGCCTGTCCCGGATACCTGATGGGGCTTTACGTCGCCAGGGGGATTCTGCTTCAGAACCCAGGGAGGAAGGCGCTCGTCATCGCAAGCGAATGGACATCCGACTTCACCGACTGGACTGACCGCAGCACCTGCGTGCTCTTCGGAGACGGCGCGGGGGCCTCGGTGATCTCGCTCGACAACCCTACCGAGATCTACTTCACCGGTGGAACCCGGATGAACCTCGAAGCAATCAGAGTTCAATCCAGTCCTAGGGCAGGGGACGACTTCCGGGTGATCCGCATGCAGGGGAGCGAGGTATTCAGGTTCGCCACGGGCGCGATGCGTCAGGTGATAGAGGACCTAACGGCCCAGGCCGGCATCTCCAAGGACGACGTGGACCACTACGTTTGTCACCAGGCTAATTACAGGATCATCAAGCATGTGTACGAGAAGATGGACATCGATCCGGACAAGTTCTTCCTCGACATGGATGAGTACGGCAACACGTCGGCTGCGAGCTGCGCGATCGCCCTTGCGGAGATGGACGAGCAGGGGCTGATCGAGCGCGGCGACAAGGTGCTGATGGCCGCCTTCGGGGCGGGGCTTGTCTGGGAGGGGATGCTCTTCGAATGGTAGACGGCCGCCGGCGAGCCAGAGGAGCTACGAGTGTTGGAGAGCTGGCGGTAGGGGAGGACTGGCAGAGGCCCGGCGGGCCGGGGCCAGCGGGTGGCGAGCAGGAGCCTGAGGGTGCCGGGCGGTCCGGCAGATCGGCAGCCGTTGCTTGCCCGGATGGTTGGAGCGACGAGGAAAGGCAGACATTCTAATGGTGGACAAGCGAAACCTCGCTGAGATTCTGGGGATCAAATACCCCTTCATACAGGGCGGCATGGCCAACATCTCCGATGGAAGATTTGCCGCTGCGGCGGCCAACGCCGGCGCATTGGGCCTCATCGCGTCGGGCGGACTGACTCTAGAGGAGATCGACGAGAATATCGATATCTGCCGCAATCTCACCGATAAGCCCTTCGGCGTCAATCTGATGCTCAAGCACCCCCAGTCCGACGAGATCGCTCAGCTGATCGTGGACAAGGGGGTTCGTTTCGTCACCACCGGTGCGGGCAGCCCGGCCAAGTACATGGAGCAGTGGAAGGCCGCCGGCATCATGGTGATTCCCGTTATCGCGTCCACCCTGCTCGCTCAGAAGATGGAGAAGGCCGGTGCCGATGCCGTCATCGCCGAGGGAACCGAGAGCGGCGGCCATGTGGGTGAGATGGCCACGATGGCACTGGTTCCTCAGGTGGTCGACGCGGTCGACATTCCGGTGATCGCAGCCGGCGGGATTGCCGATGGCAGACAGCTTGTCGCGGCGTTCGCGCTCGGTGCCTGCGGAGTGCAGCTCGGCACCGCGCTGATGGTTTCCGAAGAGTGTCCGATCCACCTCGATTACAAGCAGGCGATCCTCGACGCGTCGGATGCCGACACCCTGGTGACCGGACGCATCGCCGGGTCACCCGTGAGGCAGCTCAAGAACCGCATGTCACGCGCCTATCTGAAGGAGGAGAAGACCGGAGCGACTCGTGAGGATCTGAGTCACTACATGGTCGGCGCGATGCGCAAGGCGGTCTTCGACGGCGACATCCGCGACGGCTCTCTGGTCGCAGGTCAGGTGAGCGGCATGCTGCACGAGATCAAGCCCATCGAGGAGATCCTCTCCGACCTCTACGCGGATGGTGTGAGGGCCTTCGAGGCCTTGAAGGAGCGGTTGGACAGCATATACGGAGACGAAGCGACGTGCATCGACGAATAGCCAGGCAGGAACCGGCGCGGGCCAGCGCGGCGAGGCGATTGGGATAGCGCGGCGAGGCGAGGATCAGCTGATGACGCCTCGGGGATAGGCGGTAGCTCCGCGAGAATCGGTGGCTAACGTCGCAGGAGGAGAGAGCATGGGCTTCGCATACATATTCGATGGTCAGGGCAGTCAGGAACCTGGGATGGGTCGCGAGCTTTACGAAGCCTACCCGGTGTTTCGAGAGGTCTTCGAGACGATGGATCCCACGGGGCGCTATCGTGAGCTGTGCTTCGAGGGGAGCGCCGAACAGCTGGCCGACACCCGGAACACGCAGCCATGCATGGTATGCGTCGAGGTGGCGACGGTAGAGCTGCTCTCCAGCATGGGAGTCGAGGCGGACATGGCCTACGGTCTCTCGCTCGGCGAGTACTCGGCGCTGGCTGCGGCAGGCGCGATGAGTCCGGTGCAGGCGGTGGAGCTGGTTGCCTTCAGGGGCCAGCAGATGGCGAAGGCCTCCGAGGGTCTCGACTGCGGGATGGCCGCAGTGCTCGGACTTGAGGCAGAGGAGATCGAAAGGGTCTGTGAGGAGGCTTCTTCTGTCGGCTTCGTGGCTATCACCAACTACAACTGTCCGGGGCAGATAGTGATCTCGGGCGAGAGGGCGGCTGTGGAGATCGCGGGAGAGAAGTGTTTGGAGCTGGGTGCCAAGCGCTGCGTGCCGCTGGCGGTCTCGGGACCTTTCCACACCAAGCTGATGGAGCCTGCGGGGAAGGCCCTGGCCGAAAGGTTTGCCGCCGAGGGGTTCTCCGAGATGAGAATCCCGGTGATCTTCAACACCACCGCACGTCCCCTCGCTCCCGGTGCCACCGTGGCTCAGATGCTCGTTGATCAGGTGAGCAGCCCGATTCACTTCGATGGGTGCGTGAGGTATATGTTCGAGCAGGGCATCTCCACCGTCGTGGAGATCGGCCCTACCCGTTCTCTCGGGAAGTTCGCGAAGAAAGTCGACCGCTCGATCGAGGCTATGGGGGTGAGCGACCCCGAATCGCTCGAAAAAACGGTCTCGGCCTTTGGGGCTGCGAGCTAGCGGATGCATGAAGGCCTGGACGTGCGTTGCGCGTCCGGTTTCGTTTGGAGGTGGCTTATGACAGCAGGCAGGGCATCGGAATCAGGGGTGCTTCCCAAGGCCGCGCTCGTCACCGGTGGTGCGCGGGGGATCGGAAGGGCGGTCTGCCTCGAGCTTGCGAGCCGGGGGTATGACGTGGCCGTCAACTGTGCCAGTAACGTGGAGTCTGCGACGGATGTGGCCGAGAGATGCCAGGAGATGGGAGTCAGAGCGGTCGCCATAAAGGCCGATGTCGGGGATCATGCGGAGGCGAAGCGCCTCGTGGAGGAAACGGTCGACACGCTCGGGTCGCTTGACGTGCTGGTGAACAACGCCGGCATCACCCGTGACAACCTCTTGGTGAGAATGACCGAAGAGGAGTTCTCCGAGGTCATACGTGTCAACTTAGAGGGCACGTTCAACTGCATGAGGCATGCCGGCAAGGTGATGATGAAGCAGCGCAGGGGATCGATCGTCAACATATCCAGCGTCGCTGGGGTCATCGGCAACGCCGGACAGGTGAACTACTCCGCCTCGAAGGCCGGCATCATCGGGATGACCAAGTCCGCCGCCCGCGAGCTGGCTAAGCGTGGAATCAGGGTCAACGCCGTGGCGCCCGGGTTCATCGACACCGACATGACGAAGGCCATGCCCGACAAGGCTCGCGAGGAGATGGAGCAGCTGATGTTGCTGGGAAGGCTGGGCGATCCAGCCGATGTGGCGAAGGCCGTCGCCTTCCTGGCCGGAGACGAGGCTTCCTACATAACCGGACAGGTGCTCTGCGTGGACGGCGGCATCGCGATCTAAACGCTGGCCTATCGCTTTCGTCCGGATCCGGCCCGTGCCGCAGCCTATGCGCGCGAAGGCGAAGAGGGTTCGGCGGCAGGCAAGCCAACCATCGCACCGTGAGTCGGCGCACGAACCGACAGGAGAACACATGGAGAGAAGAGTCGTGATAACCGGGATGGGCGTCATCACTCCCATCGGTAACAGCGTCGATGAGGCGTGGGCCAACGCACGCGCGGGCGTGAACGGCATCGGGCCGATAACGCAATACGACAGCAGCGCGCAGAAGGTGCACATCGCCGGCGAGGTGAAGGATCTCGACGTCCTTCGGTACCTCGATAAACAGTCGTCCAAGAGTCAAGAGCGCTTCAAGCACTTCGGGCTGATAGCCTCGAAGATGGCTATGGAGCAGAGCGGGATCGACATGTCCGTCGAGGATCCGACCCGCTGCGGCGTGACCGTCTCCTCAGGGATCGGCAGCATCAGCTTCATCGAGCGCTCGCAGGATCGAGGTCATGCGAAGAGCTTCGACAGGGTCTCGCCGCACTTCATCCCCGAGGCGATCACCAACTCGGGGGCGGCTTCGATCGCGATCCAGCACGGGTTTGAGGGAGCCTGCTCTTGCGTTGTCTCTGCATGCGCGGGCGGTACCAATGCGATCGGCGATGCCATGAGGGCGGTACGGCACGGGTATCTCGATGTGTGCATCGCGGGAGGGACAGAGGCGTGCATCACTCCGCTTGCGGTGGGAGGCTTCACCGTCATGAAGGCGCTCTGCACCAACAACGACCCCGAGCGCGCCTCCACCCCGTTCGATGCAGATCGCAGCGGATTCGTGATAGCCGAGGGAGCTGGGGTCATGGTGCTGGAGAGTCTCGATCACGCACTGGCCAGAGGAGCCGAGATACTTGGCGAGGTCGCAGGCTACGGGTACACCTGCGACGCGTACCACATCACCGCGCCGGAACCCAGCGGCAAGGGCGCGATCGCCTCGATGCGTCAGGCCATCGCCGACGCGGGACTTAAACCTTCCGACATCGACTACATCAACGCGCACGGCACCTCGACCCCGCTCAACGAAAAGGTGGAGACCGTGACGATCCACGAGGTCTTCGGCAAGGGCGCCGACGCGCCGCTGGTCAGCAGCACCAAGTCGATGACCGGACACATGCTCGGAGCGACAGGTGCCGTGGAGGCGATCTTCTCCATGATGGCGATTCGCGACGGGTTCATACCCCCCAACATCAATCACCGCACCCCCGATCCCGAGTGCGATGTGAATCTGGTCGCCAACGAGGGACGAGAGGCCAAGGTCGACTGCGCTCTCACCGATACGCTCGGATTCGGAGGGCACAACGCCACGCTTGTACTGAAGAGGTACGAGGGCTGAGGGTCGGGCCGAAACGCGCGGTGCGCGGAATGAATCGCATGAGAAGCTTCGGAAAGTCTTATGAGGAAGGAGGGTCCGATGTCTGGCGAGAACATCGAAAGGGCACCGAGGATCCTAGACTCTAACCAGATCCAGGAGATTCTGCCGCACCGCTTTCCATTTCAGCTGGTGGACCGCATGCTCGACTATGAGCCGGGCCAATGGGCGCATGGGATCAAGTGCGTCTCGGTGGGGGAGCCGTTCTTCTGCGGTCATTTCCCTCAGCAGCATGTGATGCCGGGCGTGCTGATCCTGGAGGCCCTCGCG
>CAZPAN010000045.1:0-10120 GCA_964584585.1 uncultured Coriobacteriaceae bacterium
GAGGGTCTGACTACGAATCAGAACGTCAGGGGTTCGAATCCCTTACGGCGCGCCAGCGAATAATCCCGGCGGGACTGCGGATTCTCATGATCCGGTCCCGCCGGTCTTTTTTAAGGAAATGCTAATGCCCTGTCGGCGCGACGGCTATTTCCCGATGTATTCCCTGCCCCCCATGTAGGGGACGAGGACGTCCGGGACCCTGATCGTCCCGTCAGGCTGCTGATAGTTCTCCAAGACCGCAGCCATCGTGCGTCCCACGGCCAGACCGCTTCCATTCAGCGTGTGCAAAAAAGCAGTCCGCTTGCGGTTTTCAGCGCTTCGGTACTTGATGTTGGCTCTCCTGGCCTGAAAACTATCGCAGCAAGAGCAGGACGAGATCTCCTTGTAATCAGCGTAGGAGGGAAGCCAGACCTCGATGTCGTATGTCTTGGCCGCAGAGAAGCCGAGGTCGCCTGTACATAGGGAGACCACCCTGTAGGGCAGCCCCAGAAGCTGAAGGATGTTCTCAGCGTCGGCGGTCATCGACTCGAGCTCGTCGTAGGAGGTTTCCGGCGTCGCCAACTTCACCATCTCCACCTTGTCGAACTGGTGCACCCTGATGAGTCCCCGCGTGTCACGCCCGGCAGATCCAGCCTCCTTGCGGAAGCACGGGGTGAAGGCGCAATAACGGAGTGGGAGCATCTCCTCATCGAGCACCTCCTGGGAATGGATGTTGGTGAGCGTGACCTCGGCGGTGGGGATCAGGTACATCCCGTCTTCGGTCTTGAAGAGATCTTCCTCGAATTTGGGCAGCTGACCGGTTCCCGTCAGGGTCTCGGCGTTGGCGAGAGCCGGCGACCACCATTCCTTGTAGCCACGTGAGAGATGGGTCTCGATCATGAAGTTGATGAGGGCGCGCTCAAGCATGGCGCCCAGCCCTCCGAGCAGAACGAATCTCGACTTTGCAAGCTTGACCGCGCGGTCAAAATCGATGATGCCGAGATCAGGCCCGAGATCCCAGTGGGCCTTCGGCTCGAAGTCGAACTCACGCGGGTTGCCCCAGCGCCTGACCTCGACGTTATCGGTGTCATCGTCGCCCACGGGCACGCCCTCGGCGGGGATGTTGGGAACCGACATCAGCACCTCATCGAGGCCGGCCTCAACCTCATCGAGCCTGGCCTCGAGATCGGAGATCCGGACGTTGATCTCCTTGACCTCGGCCTTCATGGCTTCGGCCTCGTCTTTCCTGCCAGATCCCATGAGCTTGCCGATCTCCTTGGACGAGGAGTTCCGCTTGGCCTGGAGGCTCTCGACGCTCGAGATCAGCTCGCGTCTTGCAGTATCGAGCTCCAGGAATCCGTCGGGATCCCATCCCGAGAAATTGCGGTCATCCATGGCCTTCGTGAATTCGTCCAGGTGTTCCCTAACGAACTTGGGATCGAACATCTTTCCTCCTAATCGCCTAGGGAGACGATGATTGATTGCTTTCGTCCGAATCCGACCCCCTCCAAGCCCATACGCACGAAGACGAATAGGGCGCGCTGACCTGCGCCGATGAGCCTGAGCGCGCAGGACTGCAGAGGGGGCCGGAGGCGGGCGGAATGAATTGATCATCGTTTCCCTATATCCCCTCCGATGTAGAGTATACGCCTGAACGCCCGGCGCGATGGGCCGTCTGGGCCGTCTGGCCGTCCGAACAATCCAGGCCATCCCCCGTCGAGAACGTCGTAACGTAGCCGAGCGGATTCCCTCCACTATCTCGACGCTCTGGCCGCAGGAGAGCATGTCGCGACAGAACTCCGGCGTGCCCTCGTGATAGATAGCCACAAAGCGGAGGTGGGCCAGGACCCGCTTCTCTGTATTGGAGGAGGCAGACGGGATCGACACCATCGGATGACTGCGGAAGACCCGATGCTCGGCACACTGAGAAAAAAGCCTCGGATCCGACGAACCGAGGCCCCTCAAGACATCTATGGTGCGGGTGAAAGGACTTGAACCTTCACGGGGTTGCCCCCATACGGACCTGAACCGTACGCGTCTGCCAATTCCGCCACACCCGCAATGCAGACGGTATGTTATCACCAAAGCCTACCCTGTCAAAGGAATCATGTAGAGAACATGTAGAATCGATCCGACGACCGGCGCGCGCAGCGGCAAACGGGATAGGCCGGCGATATCAGGAGCACGATCGTGGATTCCGACATCCTGATGGGAAGATACATAATCCAAGACGTCCTCGGAGCCGGCTCCGGAGGGGTGGTCAACCTCGCCTGGGACACGAAGATGAACCGAAACGTCGCGATCAAGCGGATCCGACTACCCAGGCACTCGTCGGGCCTGCAGGTCCCCGGCCTAGAGGAGGCCCGCACCGGTGCCCACCTCCATGACTCCCGCATAGTCAACGTGTTCGACTTCGAGGTCTGCAACGGCGAAGCTCTCCTGATCATGGAGTTCGTCGACGGCATGTCCCTTGGCGACCTGATGGATCATATCCCCAGGATGCTCACGCTCGACGAAGTCGCCTCCATCGCCCAAAACGTCGGCAAGGCGCTTCAACACGCGCATCAGAGCCACGTGCTCCACCTCGACGTGAAGCCCGACAACATAATCGTGGACTCCTCGGGAAGCTCCAAGGTCACCGATTTCGGAATCGCGAGGCTGGCCAAAGGCTCGGGCTTCGGATCGGCGACGGCGGGGACGATCGGGTACATGCCACCCGAGCAGCTGCGCGGCGGCCAGGTGGACGAACGCACCGACCAATGGGCGTTCGCGGCGATGCTCTACGAGCTGCTCGTGGGCGACAACCCCTTCGTGGCGGACACCTTCATGGAGTCCCTGGAGCTGGTAGAGGGCGCCGAGATCTATCTGCCCTCCTCTATCGTCGAGGGACTCGACCCCGAGATCGACGATGTCCTGTTCCGAGCTCTCGACCCCAATCCCGACGATAGATACGAGTCAGTCGCCGCATTCGCCAAGGATCTCCTCCCCCATCTCGGTAAGACCAGAGCCGGGAGATCCGGGCTCTCCTCGCTCGTGAGAGAACTAGGCAGCAGGGTCGTCCTGGGAAGCCCGACGGATCGCATCGCCACGATGATGGGACTCTCCGATGACGCGCAGGCGACGATGTCGGCCATTCCCGACGAGGACGACGAGATCTTCTACACCGACACCGGACTCCTCGACGACCAGAACGAGACCCGGACGGGCCGGGACGGCAAGACCGCCGTCTACGACGAGCGGGAATGGGTTCCGAGGAGGCGCTTGAGAAACTCGATCGGAGAGAGGGGGGCGAGGATCGCGGCTCGCGTGGTGGGATGCGGGGCGAACGCAGCTATCGGGTGGCTGGGCGCCTCCGCCATCCCCTTCCCCGCGCCGATGCTCTCCCTGGTCGCAGCTACTGCGGCCGCCGCGCTCGGCGCCTTATGGCCGACGATCGGATCTGCAGCCTCGCTCGCGTTGCTCGGCGCCGGCGCGATCTGTGCGGGTTGGCTCCCCCAAGGAGCGCTTATCTTGATGATCAGCGCCATATGGTGGATGTCGGTGGGCAGACGCGGCGCGACGGAGTCAAATTGCGCCGTCTTGGCGCCGGCTGCGGGCATGCTCGGAATGTCCATGATCTCACCCATCGCCTCCGGGTATCTGCTCCCCCCGCGCAAGACGCTGCCCACCTCGATCTTCGGGGCGGCGCTGATACTGATCCTCTTCCCGATCACGGACTCTACGGTGCCATGGACCGCAAATCCCTGGCTAGCCGATTCAGCGGTGGGGATCACCGACATGATGGGGGTCTACCTCGACCCCTCTTTGTGGCTTTGGGCCACCGGCTGGATCGCCGGTTCGCTTGTCATGTCGTTGCTCGCCAACCGCGGAAGCAAGGTCATCTCGATTGTGGGCGTGATGCTCTGTATGGGTATAATTATCTGCCTAAGACTGCTGGGCCAAGCCATGTCCGAAGCTTCGGGAACCGGCTTCGATCTTCTGACGGTCGCGGCTTTTGCCGCGCCCCTGGCAACCGGGATGGCGATGATCTGGCTCTACGATTCACATGTTTGACGCAAACGCAGTGGGTTTCTTCGCGTCACGGAGCTGCGAAAACCAAGCTCCCAAAACCGGGAGCCGGGAGGTTGAATTCGAAATTGGGAATCTTCTCGAAGTTCGAGGGCAAAGTCGATGATGCGTTCGATGGATTCGCGGGAGCCATGTTCAAATCCCCCATCGAGCCGACTCAGATAGCCAAGAAATGCGAGAAGAAGATGCACCGCTCGAAGCTGGTCGGCAAGGGCGTGCAATACGCCCCCACCCTCTACACCGTGCTCGTCAACGTCGACGACGACCGCAGGCTGTTCGGCTTCTACCCGACGCTCGCCGGCGAGGTCGAGACCTACCTCGTGGGTAGCGCAGGCGATGCGGGACTCGTCCTGGAGTGCCGTCCACTCGTGAGATTCATCGCCGACGATGGCCTGAAAAAAGGCAAGTTCGACGTCATCGCCGAGGTGGTCACCTCCAACATCGTCGCCGAACTGCGCGAGGAGGAGGCGGAGCACTACGGCCTCGACAGCTTCCCCAAGAAAAAGGTCGTCAGGCAATCGAGGAACCTCGCAAGGCAAAACCCCGGCCCCGGCGGCGTCGTCGGCAGGGATGCCGCAGCCGGCCAAGGAGGAGCGGTGCCGCATGCGCAGGACGTGGACGACCTCGGAGCGGCCAGCGAGCACGTCTCCGACGACGAAGAGCAGGATCTGTCACCGCAGGAGACGATGGTCGCCGGACGAAACCGCCACGAGGCCCCTCGCTCCAAGCGCCAGAGCGAATACGGCTTCCAGTCCGCCATGCTCGTGGACGCGAGGAACGGCCGTCAATACCCGATCAGACTCGAGAGCGTGATGGTCGGGCGCGAGTGCACGAACGACATAGTGCTGGATGACGCCAGCATCTCGAGATCGCATATCAGGATCTCCCGCGACGAGATGGGCGCGTGGGCGCTCACCGATCTGAACTCCACCAACGGAACGAAGATCAACGGCAAGCGCGTCGACAGCGCCGTCCTGCGCTTCGGGGATCAGATAACCATCGGCACGACGATACTGCTGTTTCAGAAAGGCTAGGCATGATTGACGTTGCGCTATGGATAGGACGCATGCTTCTCGTCGCCCTGCTGTTCCTCTTCCTCTTCGCGGTCATGCGCACCGGGATCAACCTGGTCAAGGACCAGAACCGCAAGAAGGGCGGCTGGTTCATAAAGGTGGTAAAAGGCCCCCGGGAGCTAATGGGGGTTCGCATCAGGGTGTCAGGACCCGTCGTGGTAGGCCGCTCGCCCGGCGCCGACATCGTCATAGGCGACTCGTTCGTCTCCGCTAAGCACGCACGTTTCACGATCTCGGGCAACGACCTGATAGCCGAGGACCTGAACTCCACCAACGGGACGCTGCTCAACAAGGAGCCTCTCCTGCAGCCCACCTACCTGCATAAAAACGATGTGATCCAGATAGGCGACGTCGAGATCAAGGTCGATAGGGGCTGAGTCATCAGATGCCCAGGCTGAAGAACCGGGAGAAGAGGAAGATCGAGTCGAGGATCAAGGTCGGTTCCAGAACCGATGTCGGTCTCGTTCGCCATCACAACGAGGATTCGATGATCGTCGCGCTGCCGCTTCTGGCGGTGGCCGACGGCGTAGGCGGAAGGGAGGCCGGGGAGGTCGCCAGCAAGATCGCGGTGGACTTTCTCGCCGAGCATGCGCCCGAGACTCCCGACGCCAAGGCGCTCGGGGAAGCGGTGGAGGGCGCCAACGCGGAGATCATAGAGGCCGCCGAGCGCGGCGACGGAAAACTCGGGATGGGCACCACCGTCACGGCTGTCGTCACCGACGGCGAGAAGATGGTCATCGCACAGGTGGGCGACTCCAGGGCCTACAGGTTCAGGGACGGCCGTCTCGAACAGCTGACGCACGACCACTCGCTGGTGGCCGCGATGGTGGAGAGCGGGCAGCTCACCGAGCGCGAGGCCCTCTCCCATCCCTCACGTTCGATCATCACGAGAGCGCTCGGGAGCGATCATGACATGTTCGCCGACCTCTACGAGTTCGACATGGAGCCCGGCGACCGGCTGCTGCTCTGCTCCGACGGCCTGTGCGGGGTCCTCTACGAGGAGGACATCGAGAACATACTGTTCGACAATCCCGACCCCCAACGAGCGGTCGACCGTCTGGTGGAAGCCGCAATCCAGGCCGGAGGACCCGATAACATCACCGTCATAGTCGCCGACGAGACCTCCGGCAACGCCCGCAACCGCATAGGCTCAGGCTCTTCGAAAAAAGACGGGAGTTCCTCCTCAAGGCGCCGCGTGAGAAGGAGGCGCATCGGCATCGTCGTGTTCTGCATGATGCTGGTACTCCTGGTAGCGGGCGCGATCAACGGCTTCCTGTATTACGTCAACAACTCCGCCTATCTAATAGATCAGGATGGCAAAGTGGCCGTCTACAGCGGCAGGATAGAGAAGTTCATGGGCATGGACTTCTCCGAGTTTATGTACACCACCGACATCGAGGTCGACGACCTCCCCCAGATCACGGCCACCAGACTCGCCGAGGGGATCCAGTTCGACTCGATAGACGAGGCCTACGCGACCTTGAACAGCTACGCCCAGCAGGTAGCCGACAGCGAGACGTCCGAAGAGTCGGGCGATGCATCGACCGACGAGCAGGCCGCTTCCGACGGATCCTCCGACTCCGAGTCGGGCAGGTGACCTCCAGATGACCAGTTGGAGATCCACCGAGCTCTACTTGATCCTCGCCGCGACGCCGATCGTCGCCCTGCTGTTCGCGATGTCGGTGATAAGCGACGGCGGCACGGTCACGCTTGAAGCGCTGGCGGTACCGATCGGGCTGTTCGTGGCCTTCATCGTCGCCCATTTCGCGATATGCGCACTGGCTCCCAGGTCGGACAACGCTCTATTGCCCATCACGTACCTGCTCTCGGGCATAGGAATCACCTTCGTTTTCAGGCTGGCGCCGGATCTGGCGACCAACCAGCTGATCTGGCTGTTCGCGGGCATCGCGCTGATGGTCGCCACGCTGCTGCTGGTACGCTCCATCACCGCGTTGGCGCGCTACAAGTACACGATCATGCTCCTGGGCATCGTGCTGCTGCTCCTGCCCGCAGTCGTGGGAACCGAGCACTACGGCTCCAAGATCTGGCTCAGCATCGGCAGCTTCTCCTTTCAGCCAAGCGAGATCGCCAAGATACTCATCGTCGTGTTTCTCGCGTCGTACCTGGCCGAGAACCGCGAAATGCTCTCGGTGTCGTCCAGGAGGATCCTAGGCGTCCAGATCCCGGACTTCAAGACACTGCTGCCGCTTCTCTTCATGCTCGCGCTCTCGATCTTGATCGTCGTCTTCGAGAGAGATCTCGGAAGCGCTCTTCTTGTCTTCGGTCTCTTCCTCGTGATGATATACGTGAGCACCGGACGCATCGGATACGTGCTCGTGAGCCTGCTTTTGCTCGCTGTCGCAGGAGTGGCGATGTACTTCTGCTTCGATCACGTGCAGGAGCGAATCGCGATATGGATCGATCCGTTCGAATACGCCCAGGACGACGGATACCAGCTGGTGCAGGCACTCTACTCGATGGCCGACGGCGGGATGTTCGGAGTCGGCATCGGTGAGGGCATGCCCACCAGCATCCCGGTGGTCGAAAGCGACTTCATCTTCGCCGCGATCGCCGAGGAGATGGGCCTGCTCGGAGCCTCCGGGGTGCTGATCGCTTTCCTGCTCTTCGCCATCCGAGGATTCGCCACTGCCGCCCGAGCCAGACGCGATGTGGACGCCTTCGCGGCGGTTGGCCTGACGGCGTCGATCTCGTTCCAGGCCTTCGTGATCGTGGGAGGCGTCACCGGATTCATCCCGCTCACGGGAGTCACCCTTCCCTTCATGAGCCAGGGAGGCTCCTCCCTTATATCCAGCTTCATCATCGTGGGCCTGCTGCTGCGAACCGGAGACGATGCCCCGGGTTCGGGCGCGGAGCTGACGATGGCCGGGCACGTACGCGATTCGGGAATCCTCGGCAGAGTCGCCCTCGGCAAGAGGACCACCAGGATGCTCGCGATCTTCGCCGTGCTGTTCGCTCTGCTGATCGCCAACCTGACCGTAATCATGGTCGTCAGGGCCGAGGAGATCCGCTCGATGTCCTCCAACAACCACACGATCGCGAACAACATGAAGGTGGAACGCGGATCCATAGTCACATCCGACGGGGTAGTGCTCGCCGAATCGATCGCGGACGACGAGGGATACTACGAGAGGGTCTACCCGCAGGGGAACCTGGCCGCGCATCTGCTCGGATACTATTCGACCCAGTATGGATCATCTGGGCTGGAATCGTCGCTCGACGAGACCCTCACGGGCAACAAGGACTTCTCCACCATCCAGGGAGCGATAACCTCGCTCGCCGGCGGGTCGAACCCCGGTAACGACGTGACGCTCACGATCAACTCCACGATCCAGCAAGCTGCGCAGGACACGCTCTCCGGCAAGGTCGGGGCGGTGGTCATCATGGATCCGGATACGGGGGCGATATACGCGATGGCCTCATCCCCCACGTACGACGTCAACGACGCGGCCACCTACCTGGCCGAGGACACGGACGCGGACAACCTCTTCAACAGAGCCACCTACGGCCTCTACGCGCCGGGATCCACGTTCAAGACCGTCACGCTGGCGCTGGCCATCGACAACGGGATAGCCACGCTCGACTCGGTCTACAGCTCGCCCGGAACCATCGAGATCGGAGGCGCCGACGTCTCCACGATAGGCGAGACCAGCTACGGCAACATCACCCTTCAGCGAGCCTTCGCCGTCTCGAGCAACACCGTTTTCGCCCAGGTGGGAGAGCAGCTGGGCGCCGAGGCGCTGGTCGAGGGGGCGAGCGCGTTCGGAGTGGGCGAGGAGATCGACACCGATTTCGGCATCGCCACATCGCTGATGCCCGACCCCTCCGAGATGACCCTATGGGAGCTCGCGTGGGCGGCCGTCGGCCAGCCTGTCGGCGAACATGAGAGTCCCGCCGGCCCCCAGGTCACGGTCGTGCAGATGGCGATGGTCGCCGCAGCGATCGCCAACGACGGAGAGGTCATGACGCCGTACGTGGTGGACCATATAAGCTCCCCCGAAGGTGCGATAGTCAGCCGGACCACACCCACCGTCTACGGGCAGGCCTGTTCGGCCGAAACGGCGGAGCAGGTCACAGAAGCGATGGCGGCCGTGGTCAGCAGCGGAACCGGCACCGCTGCGCAGATCAGCGGCGCCGAGGTCATCGGAAAAACGGGCACCGCGCAGACGAGCATCAACGACGACAACTCATGGTTCATCGGAACCGCCACGGCCAACGGCCAGAGCGTGACGATAGCCATCGTAGTGGAAGATTCGGAGGGTTCCGTTACATCAAGCGCGGGAAGCCTCCTGAGTGCTGCGCTGCAGGCGCTCGGAGCCCTCTAGGCAGGTGATGGAATGTCGTATTGGGAGCACGCGAAAAGCGCCGTCGGGGCCTGGCCAGAGGGGAGCGCCCTCTGGTCTCGACTCCATGGAAACGCCATCGACCCCGGCTCGAGTGAAGCGTCGGCGCTTCACCAGCGGATGCACAGACTTGGCGTTTGAAGCGTGTGCTAGACTCGAAAAGATGGCAGGTAGTGGAAGGTCCGGGATGAAGATAAATGATTAACAAGGTCATCGCTTCCAGATACAAGATCCTCGAAAAAGTCGGAATCGGCGGGATGGCCGAGGTCTACAAAGCCCAGGACGAGGTTCTCGGCAGAATCGACGCCGTCAAAGTCCTGCTGCCTCAGTTCGCCTCCGACCCGACGTTCGCCGCACGCTTCCGCCAAGAGGCCAAGGCCGCTGCGAACCTTTCGAGTCCCTATATCGTCAGCATCTACGACTGGGGTCTCGATGGGGAGACCTACTACATAGTGATGGAGTTCGTGCGCGGCGTGGATCTGAAGACCGCGATAGCGCAGCGCGGATCCATCGATCAGCGCAAGGTGGCCCAGATCGCCTCCCAGATCTGCGCCGGCTTGACGGAGGCACATCAAAACGATGTGATCCACCGCGACATCAAGCCGCAGAACATCATGGTGCAGCCCGATGGCAACATCA
>CAZPAN010000046.1:0-10044 GCA_964584585.1 uncultured Coriobacteriaceae bacterium
CCTACCGCAACAACCGCATCGGCTTCGTCTTCCAGAGCTACAACCTCATTCCGCATCAGAGCGTTCTATCCAACGTGGAGCTGGCGCTGACGCTCTCCGGCGCTTCGAGGGCGGAGAGGCGCCAACGTGCGACGAAGGCTCTGGAAAGGGTCGGCCTCGCCGAGCATGCGGGGAAGAGGCCCAATCAGCTCTCGGGAGGGCAGATGCAGAGGGTGGCGATCGCCAGGGCGATCGTCAATGACCCCGATATCGTGCTCGCCGACGAACCCACCGGCGCCCTCGACACCGAGACCGGCCTTCAGGTGATGGACATCCTCTCTGAGATCGCTCGCGACCGTCTGGTCATCATGGTCACCCACAACCCGGATCTGGCAGAGCGCTACGCCACCAGGATCGTCAGGCTCTCCGACGGGCATGTCGTCGACGACACCGATCCGGTCACTGTCGAGACGCAGGAATCGATGCGGGTCCGATCTCATCCGGCCGCCACTGCCGGGAGCACTCCTGACCCAACCGCCCCCCGCAAGACCCGCAAGGCCTCGATGTCGTTCGCGACCGCTCTCTCGCTCTCGTTCAACAACCTGATGAGCAAGAAGGGCCGCACTGCCATGACCGCCATCGCCGGATCCATCGGCATCATCGGGATTGCTGCCATCCTCGCGCTCGCCAACGGCGTCAACGACTACATCGAGAAGACGGAGGAAGAGACTCTCTCCTCCTATCCACTCACCATCAACAAGTCCAGCTACGACCTCACCGCGCTTTTCTCAGACAGCTTCGGCGACGAGGAGGCCGAGGAGGAGGCCGATCCCGATGTCATCGAGCAGGTCAGCCACCTCACCTCGCTCTTCTCGAGGATCCAGAACAACGACCTTGAGTCGCTCAAAGCCTACTTCGACAGCGGAGAATCTGGCATAGAGCAGTACGTCAACTCCATTCAGTACGGGTATTCGATAACCCCCAACGTATTCATGTCCGACACATCCGATGGGGCGGTTCAGCTCAATCCGAGCACCTTATCGGAGATGACCGTCTCGACGATGTCCACGAGCACGATGACGATGACCATGAACTCGTTCAACGAGATGATTGACGACACCCCCATGCTGTCCGATCAATACGATGTTGTGGCGGGGAGATGGCCCGAGAGCTATGACGAGTGCGTGCTGGTTCTCTCATCGGACGGCACCATCAGCGATTACACCCTGTACAGTCTCGGCGTCCTCGACCCCGAGGAGCTCGAGTCGATGATGACGAGCATGATGAGCAGCGAGGACGTTGAGGTGCCCGACAACGACGTCGAGTTCACCTATGACGATGCGCTCTCGCTTACGTTCAAGGTCGTGAACGCCTGCGATATGTATCAGTACAACTCCGAGATGGATACCTGGACCGACATGTCGGGCGACGGGGAGTTCATGGCCGAGGCGGTCGAAAGCGGCATGGATCTCAAGGTGGTCGGCGTGGTGCAGCCCAGTGACTTCACCAGCACCGGCGTGCTCACCGAAGGCATCGCCTACCCTTCATCGCTCATCCTTCATCTCATGGAGGAGGCGGGAGAGTCGGAGGTAGTACAGCAGCAGCTCGCTCAGCCCGACGTCGACATCTTCACTGGAAGCACCTTCGACGAGCTGAACGCCGACGCGGCCGAGGGACTCGACCTCTCCTCGATGTTCGTGATCGATGAGGCGGCGTTGCAGGCCGCTTTTGGGGTGGACACCTCGGTGCTCGGCCTGATGAGCATCGATGCCTCAGCCTTCTCCTCCGGCATCGACTCCTCGGCGATATCCGAGATCTTCTCCGGAATGCCGACACCGGATCTCTCCTCGCTCTTCATGGGCACCGACCTCTCCGAAGAAGAACAGGCCCGGGTCGACCAGATAGCGGAGGAGATCGCGAGCGGTTTTCTTCCCTACTGGTACGCGCAGCACCCGGGCGAGTCGATAACGGAGCAGACCGACCTCTCCTCGGATTTCGAGGCTTACATGCAGACGGCGGAGGTGCAGGAGAAGCTGGCGTCGATATCGTCGATTCAGGGTCTGGCGACGGCAGAGGAGGTGCAGCAGGTCATTGCGGAGTACATGACCGACTCGTTCCAGCCCTATCTCAACCAGGCCATGTATGCGCTGATGTCGCAGATGATCTCGGGCATCGCGACCGCCTTGGAGGAGGAGATGTCCGCGCTCTCTGCGGCGATGAGCTCGGCCTTCAGCTTCGATGCGGAGGCCTTCGCCTCGGCGATCAGCTTCAGCATGTCAGAGGAAGACCTCTCCTCGATCATGGCGGGCCTCTACTCCACCGGAACGACCAGCCTCGACTCCAACCTGACGAAGCTGGGATACGCCGACATCGACGATCCCGACTCCATCAGCATCTATCCGATCGACTTCGAGTCAAAAGACAGGGTCATGGAGATCATCGACGACTACAACGCCAGCATGGAGGCGCAGGGACTCGACGATCGCGTGGTGGGATACACCGACTTCGTCGGCGCCCTGATGTCCTCGGTCACAGACATCGTGAACATGATCAGCTACGTGCTGATAGCCTTCGTGAGCATCTCGCTTGTTGTGAGCTCGATCATGATCGGGATCATCACCTACATCTCCGTTCTCGAGAGGCGCAAGGAGATAGGTATCCTAAGGGCGATGGGCGCCTCCAGGGGCAATATCGCCAACGTCTTCAACGCCGAGACGATCATCGAGGGGCTTCTGGCCGGCGGCATCGCGGTGGCGCTGGTGATGCTGGTCTCTATTCTCGTGAACGCTGCCGTGGAATCCATCTTCAGCGTCTCTGGGATCATGAACCTTCCACTGAGGGCTGCGACGATCCTCGTATGTATAAGCGTGGTCCTGACGTTCGTGGCAGGGCTCATACCCTCAATGGCCGCTTCGAGGAAAGATCCTGTGGAGGCGCTGCGAAGCGAGTAGCGGGGGAGTGCGGGGCAGCTATCGGGAGCTGGCCTCTACGGCCGCCCGCCCTAGGCCGCGTTCCCTAACGTCCGGTGGCCGCGAACGACTCGGGATCTATAAGCTCGAGCCTGCCCGAGACCACCTTGACGACCTGCGAGATGTCCATGCCGTCGACCGTGATCGCTAGATCGGCCTTGTTCTCGTAGAGGGAGCATCGCTGGTCGAAGAGGTCGCGGAGCGTTCCTGTTCCACCGCCGGGGAAGGCGACTCCGCGCTCATGAAGGTCGTCCAGCCTCCGCTCCAGCTCCTCGTAGGAGACTTTCAGGTAGACGATCGGGCCGGTGGTGCCGAGATGGTCTATCGCCTCTTCGGAGTAGATGGCCGATCCGCCGGTGGAGATCACCGTGCGTGAGCACTCGATCCCAGACAGGATGTCGCCCTCGATCTTCAGGAAGCCGTCTACCCCGACGTCGTCGATGATCGTCTGGAGGGTGCGTCCCTGGTGCTGCTGTATCAGGAGATCGACGTCGAGGAAGGAGAGGTTCATCCTCTTGGCGAGCACGACTCCCGCAGTCGACTTGCCCGCGCCGGGCATTCCGACGAGCACCACGTTGGCAAGCCCGGGCTTCCACCTGGGCGCCATCTCGAAGCCCCTCGAAAGCGTTGCGCGATGCTTCTCCGAGATCCTTCCTCCTAACTCCGGTGAGGTGTTCCCCGTACCTTGCGAGAAACGCTCCCGAATCCCCATAAGACCTCCGTCTTCGTCGCGTTCGCAGATCCATCGCGTTTCCCCACGGGCATCCGCATCCAGGGGAATCGCAGAGAAATCAGCCATTAGAAAACCCTTCGTATCTCTTCAGGGTAAGCTTCGGCGCTGTTTTTGGGAAGGCTGGTTGATAGAGCCTCCCAGACGGCTTCGTTTGCAGATAGTCGCACAAGTAAGGATCAAGACATGGAGCTTGCGGTTCCATCATGTAAGATTCGCTTCGGCGGGATTCGGAGGATTCGCATGCTGTCCGTCATCCGCGCCTCCCTCGGGGATGACGCAGGTCCGGCCGGGGCTTCCCGTCCGATCACGTTACCAGGGGGTTGTGATGGCTTGGGAGAATCTGCTCATCGGCGCGCTCTCCTTCGTGGTTATCGGGTTCTTCCACCCGGTGGTCATCAAGGTCGAGTACCGGTTTGGAAAAGGCGTATGGCCGGTGTTTTTCGTGATGGGGGTGCTGCTAGCGATCGCCGCGCTTTTCGTCGAGGGGGTCGGCGGCATCTGCCTTGCCCTGGTGGCCTTCTCGAGCTTCTGGAGCATACACGAGCTGTTCGAGCAGGAGAAGCGCGTGGCTAAGGGATGGTTTCCAGCCAATCCCATGAGACGCGATGCGGGGGCCAAGTCGGTCAAGAGGACGAGGCGCCACCAGGACGGCAGGCGTCGCAGCCGCTGACGCCCTGCGATCCCGATCGCATAGCCATATGCACAATCGGAAGAGCGGCGGCAGAGGGGGCCGGAGACAGATGAAAGCGATGGATAAGCGTTTCTCTGATGGATCCGACAGGCGCCATGGTCGGGCGATGCATGCTGGAGGGGGTTGGATTGAAGGGCATCCGGATTTCGGAGACCGGGCTGGGCAAGATGGGCGCGAGGGTGGTGGAGGCTCTGGTGGAGAGATCTCTCGAAGCCGGAGCTGTCGCAGATAGTTGTCTTCCCCTAGCCTCCGACGCCCCCCTCTTCGACTCCCTGATAGTCAACGGCAGCCTGCACGGCTCCTGCCCCGGTCTCGTCTCGACGCTCTTTCGAGCCTCCTCCTTCACGGTTGCCGCCGACTCGGGTGCCGCCCTTCTGCTCGAAGCCGGCCTGACGCCTGATGCGCTGGTCGGCGACATGGACTCCATAGACCCCTCGGATCTGGAGATGATCGTGGAGATGGGGGTGGAGCGCATCGAGGTCGACCCGGTCAAGGACTCCACTGATCTCGAGCTCGCGATACAGATCGCCGAGTCCCGATCCTCTATCGGCGTCTGCGTCACGGGCTTCAGTGGCGGGAGGATCGATCACGAGCTCGCCGCCATCGGGTCGATGAGCGCCAGCAGGCGCGTCTCCTTGGCGGTGGACCTTCACTGCACGATCGTCTTCATGCGCGAGGGGGAGGAGCTCGATCTTTCGGCGCTCGGACTCGAGCCTGGTGACGAGTACAGCGTCATGGTCTGCCATGGGCCGGCGACTGTCTCGCAGCGGGGCGTCAGGTACCCTCAGAGAAGCATCGTGATTGAGGGACTCTGCGGCCTGGGGGTCTCTAACGTCGTGGAATCGTCTGACTCTCGGGTCGCCTGCGAGGCGGGGAGAATAGCGGTGGTCCTCACATATTAGTATTCGTCGGAGTCGACGTCTGATATGTCGAGGATCGGATGATGGTATCTGCTTCTGTGCGATGTTGTCTGGCCGTTTTGGATCGCGCGCATGGGGCACCTGTTGACGCAGGCGAGACAGTAGGCGCAGCTCTCCGCAGTCCATCTGGGCAGCCCGTCCTCGTCCATCTCTATGCAGCTGCTGGGGCAGATGCGCGCGCAAAGCCCGCAGGAGCTGCAGCTTGGATCGACGTGGAACTCCGAGGTCTTTCTGCCGTATTTCTTGAAGACCTTGTTTGCATAGGCTTGGACTATGGGAACCAGAGGCTTCCTGGTGCGGTCCGCGTGGCGGCGGTACATGATGTCGAGGCAGATTCCGTCGATTGTCGAGTCGGCCTCCGTTAGGATCCGGGAAACCTTCTCATCGGAGGACGTGTCGGCACCGATCACGTAGTTGTCGGGCATCCTGACGGCCGAGCAGTAGTCAAGCTGTATGTCCCTGTCGGCCAGATTGCGCTCTATCTGTCTGGGGGCAAGCCCTTCCGAGGAGCCGTAGGTCATCACCGCGAAGGTGAAGATGCCGCGCATCCCTTCTCTGGGTTCTCCGTATTCGTCCAGCGATGTAATCTCCATCTTCGAGATGAACTCGTCGACCATGGGCGGGGTTCCCCAGCAGTGCACCGGGAACGCCAGACCCAGCCTCTCGCCGGATTGCAGAGCGAACGACATCTCTCCCGATTCCAGAAACCTATGCATGGGAAGCGGCTTGTCCCCGCATACCTCGCTGATGCGCTCTGCCAGATAGAGCGTGTTGCCGGTTCCGGTGAAGTAGAAGATCAATTATGGTCCTCCGAGAAGATAAGGCCAGTCATGCTCTGCGCGAATCTGCTGTCAAAGATATCACTGGAACGACTGCTTGCCGAGTGTGGTCCGTCTTGCGACGTAGTGTCCTCGACGCGCGTCTCCCGAACCTGTCCTCTCCGCCTCGCTCTGTGCGTGGTGCAGTTAAATCCGCTTTCCAATGCCGCTTATCTCTGTTTGAAACCCATTCGAGCGAAGGAGTTCTGATTTAATACGATAGCAGGCTATCGTATCTGATAGCAAGCTATCGGATACGGAACGATCTGAGTCATTTTCCTGAGAGGAGCATGCTTTGAACATTTCCGACGAGCATGAGCATGGGGGTTTGGAACCCAGGCGCCTCGGACATGTTCTCAAGATCATAAACGATGAGATCATGAAGAGGGGCAACAATCAATTCAGAGAGCACGGGATCACGATGTCCCAGGCCAACGTCTTGATTCGGCTTCATAGAAGCGGCGGTCATCGTGCGAGATACAAGGACATCGAGAAGTCCTTCCATGTCTCCCAAGCTACGATGGCCGGCGTTATATCGAGGCTGGAGGAGAAGGGAATGGTGCGCACATTCGCCGATTCCGAGGACAGGCGAGCGAAGAACGTTGAGCTTACCCGCAGGGGGCTGGATATATGCGACAAGGCGAGATCTGGGATTGAGATGTTGGAGGAGATCATGGTAGAGGGAATGGACGAATCGGAGAGGGAGCAGCTGCTGAAGCTGCTCGACAGGGTCCGTCTCAACATCACGGGGGAGGGACGCTGATGATTCGCACTTTGGCAGGTTACATCGGGAAGTATCGGTTCGCCACGATGTTGACCCCGGTGTTCACCACCCTGGAGGTCTTCATGGAGGTGGCGATCCCGTTCGTGATCTCGCTGCTGATCGACCAGGGGATAAACGGGCAGAACATGGACGCGGTGATTTTCTACGGGGTCATGATGCTCGTCATCGCCTTCGTGAGCCTGCTCTTTGGCGTGCTGGCCGGTCGCTTCGCGGCCTATGCCTCGGCCGGGTTCGCGTGCAATCTGAGGGATGCGGAGTTCGAGAAGGTTCAGGAGTACTCGTTCTCCAACATCGACAGGTTCTCCACCGCAGGCCTCATAACGAGGATGACGACGGATGTCACCAACCTGCAGAACGCCTTCCAGATGGTGATCAGGATCGCGGTTCGCGCGCCCGTGACGTTGATATGCTCGGTGGTCATGGCCTTCTGGGTCAGCCCCGAACTGTCCTCTGTCTTCCTCGTGGCTCTGATAGCCATCGGTATCGTGATAATGGGCCTGATGCTCAAGGTCATGCCGATTTTCAGAGAGGTCTTTGATAGATATGACGATCTCAACGCCGACGTCCAGGAGAACATCTCAGGCATCCGGGTGGTCAAGTCCTACGTAAGGGAGGAATACGAGAACAGCAAGTTCGTCAAGGCGGCGACCAACCTCTACAGGCTCTTCGTGAAGGCCGAGGGGATACTCGCCTTCAACATGCCGGTGATGATGAGCGGCATCTTCGCCTCGCTCGTCGCGATCTCATGGATCGGTGCTCAGCTGATAACCTTCGGAGACCTGACCACCGGGCAGCTCACATCGATGTTCAGCTACCTCTTGTCGGGACTGATGTCGCTGATGATGCTGTCGATGGTCTTCGTGATGATAACGATGAGCATCGCGAGCGCCAGGAGGATCAGCGAGGTCCTCACCGAAGAGCCCGACATCATCAATCCCTCCGACCCCATCATGGAGATCCCCGACGGCGGCATCGTCTTCGACCATGTGGACTTCACCTACAAGAAGGGGAGTGGGGAGAAGACCCTGCAGGATATAAGCCTGACGATAGAGCCGGGAAAGACGGTGGGGATAATCGGCGGTACCGGATCGGGCAAGTCGACGCTGGTAAGCCTCGTCAGCAGGCTCTACGACGTCGATTCGGGATCGGTGCGCGTCGGGGGAATCGATGTGCGCAAATATGACATAGAGGCGCTTCGCGACAAGGTCTCGGTAGTCCTCCAGAACAACGTGCTCTTCTCCGGGACGATCCTCGACAACCTCAGGTGGGGCGATCCGCAGGCCACCGAGGAGCAGTGCGTCGAGGCTTGCAAGATCGCTTGCGCCGACGGGTTCATCCGCAGCTTCCCCAACGGCTATAACACATATATAGAGCAGGGCGGCACCAACGTCTCGGGCGGGCAGAAGCAGCGTCTCTGCATCGCCAGGGCTCTGCTCAAGAAACCCAAGATCCTAGTACTCGACGATTCCACCAGCGCGGTCGACACCGCCACGGACGCCAGCATACGCGAGGCGTTCGCCACTAAGATCCCCGACACCACCAAGCTGATAATCTCCCAGAGGATCAGCAGCGTGCAGGATGCCGACGGGATCATCGTCCTCGACGAGGGAAGGGTCACCGGCTTCGACACCCATGAGAATCTTCTCGAGAGCAACCGGATCTACCAGGAGATCTACGAGATGCAGATGTCGGCCGGAGGCGACTTCGACGAGCCGGAACCCGATCATCTTCCGCCGTATTCGGAGGATGATGCAGAAGGGGGTGATGCCCGATGAGCACTAAGAGATACCAACGCATGAAGAACAGGAACGAAAGCCCCAATGCCGATCTCGGCGAGTCCAAGCCCAAGGTGGACATCAAGCAGGTGGGCCAGCTGCTAGGGCGCGTGCTCAAGGTCATTGGCGCCAACTACAAGTTCTCGCTGATCATCGTACTTGTCTGCATCCTGCTGGCGGCATCCGCGATTCTGTCGATGTCTTTGTTTTCCCAGACGCTCATCGACGACTATATCGTCCCGCTCACGCAAGCGGAGAATCCTGATTTCGCTCCGCTGGCCATCGCGCTGCGCGATCTCGCGATGGTGCTCGTGGTGGGCATCGTCGCCGCTTATGCTTACAACAGGATAATGGTCAACGTGAGCCAGGGAACCCTCCTCAAGCTCAGGGTCCAGCTCTTCGAGAAGATGGAGTCGCTTCCGATCTCATACTTCGACACCCATCCTCACGGAGACATAATGTCGGTCTACACCAACGACGTCGATACGCTGCGCCAGCTCATCTCGATGTCGATACCTCAGCTCGCCAACGCCTCCGTCAGCGTCCTTATAACGTTCGTCTCGATGGTCGTGCTCGACATACCCCTGACGCTCATCTCGATGGCGATGGTCGCGCTTATGCTCTTCATCTCCAGCAAGCTAGCCGCCAAGGCGGGAAAGCATTTCATCGACCAGCAGATGGACCTAGGCTCGGTAAACGGCTACGTGGAGGAGATGATCGAGGGTCAGAAGGTCGTTAAGGTCTTCAATCATGAGGAGCAGTCCGTCGCGGACTTCAAGAAGCTCAACGACAAGCTGAGGGAAAGCGCGTACAAGGCCAATATGTTCGCCAACATCACGATGCCGGTGAACGCCAACCTTGGCAACATCAGCTATGTGCTCTGCGCCCTCGTGGGAGCCGTGATCGCGCTCTCCGGATCGTTCGGCCTTACGCTCGGCACCCTGGTGGCCTTCCTCTCGCTCAACAGGAACTTCACGATGCCGATCACCCAGATCAGCCAGCAGGTCAACATGATCGCGATGGCATCGGCCGGTGCCGGTAGGATCTTCATGCTCATGGACGAGGAGCCAGAGTCGGACGGCGGACACATCGAGCTGGTGCGCGCACGCGAGACCGAGGATGGGAGCCTGGAGGAGTGCGACGAGATGACGGAGCGCTGGGCCTGGAAGGATTCCAGCGGTTCCGGGACCCCCGTGCTCACCCCGATGAAAGGTGAGATAGTGCTTGACGAGGTGGATTTCGGATACGTGGAGAGCAAGCAGGTTCTCCACGACATAAGCCTCTTCGCCAAGCCCGGGCAGAAGATCGCGTTCGTCGGGGAGACCGGCGCCGGCAAGACGACGATCTCCAACCTCATCAACCGCTTCTACGACAT
>CAZPAN010000047.1:0-2973 GCA_964584585.1 uncultured Coriobacteriaceae bacterium
CGGAGACGAAAGGCTCGATGCGAACGCTTGAGCTGCGCGGCATCGAGCAGGCCAAAATCGCCGCGTGCGCGTCTCTTTTCCGCCTCCTGCAACCGACGGTTGACAGATTTCCAACTGCACCTGGTGGTTGTCAACCGGGATCTTTGCTGCAATGGGCATGCCCTAACCGGGCGGGGCCAGCCTTGCATGGGTGTTCGGCTCTCGCGATCACGCATGGCAGAGGGAAGGGGAGGAACATGATACTTGCGGACAAGATCATCGATCTCAGGAAGCGGAACGGCTGGTCCCAGGAGGAGCTGGCCAGCAAGCTGGGAGTGTCCAGGCAGTCGGTTTCCAAGTGGGAGAGCGCCGCCTCCATCCCCGACCTGGACAAGATCATCCGTCTCAGCGACCTTTTCGGGGTCAGCACCGATTACCTGCTGAAGGACTCCATGGAGCCTGAGGCTGCGGGGAGCGAGGGCGTAGGCGATTCTGATGAAGAGCCGATGCGCACCATGTCCTTGGAGGAGGCCCGTTCCTACCTGGACACCGTGAGGTCCGTGTCGGGCAAGATCGCTCTGGGCGTGTCCCTGTGCATCCTGTCTCCCACCGTGCTGATCTTCCTGGGTGCACTGTCTGTCAAGGAGGGGGTCCAGGTCATCCCCGAGGCCATCGTCGTAGGCGTGGGGCTTCCCATCCTGCTCATCCTGATCGCCATTGCCGTGTCCCTGTTCGTCTTCTTCGGGAGGCGCCTGGATCCCTACGAGTACATGGAGGAGGACCTTATAGAGCTCTCCTACGGCGTGGACGGGGTCGTGAGGAAGCTGAAGGAGCAGTACGAGCCTGCGCACAGCGTGAAGCTGGCAGTCGGAGTGGCCCTGTGCATCGTCAGCGCCGTTCCGATCATCGTCACGGCCGTCCTGGACGAATGGGGGGTGCCTTCTGGCGCCGGGTGGGGCCTATGCCTGATCCTGGTGTCTCTGGGGGTCTTTGTGCTCGTGAGGACCTGCATGGTCTTCGGCAGCTTCCAGCACCTGCTGGAGGAAGGCGACTACAGCCGTCGGAACAAGCGTGAGAAGAGGCGCAACGAGGCCCTTGCGACTATCTACTGGTGCTTGGTCACCACCGTCTACCTGGCCTGGAGCTTCCTCACCTGGAACTGGTGGATCAGCTGGATCATCTGGCCCTGTGCCGGAGTCCTCTTCGGCGCGGTCTGCGCAATCGCCTCCCTGATTCGCAGGTCCTGAGCCGTCAGACGGCCGATGACCATCGTTCCCCAAGTGGCGCAAATGGTGAAACCAGATGAACTGAGCGAACCGAGCGAACCGAGCGAAACCAGATGACACCATCGAAAACTCGCCTTTTCGTGCACTTCGCGTTGACCTGGGGACTATCGGGCTGCTATCGTAGAGACGCTCGAGATGCATCGGTCCCTTGACAAGCGAATACGCCTGAGTTCCGTCCCATGAATCGTGCCGTGGGACGGCTGAGAGGGAATCGGGTGAAAGTCCCGAACGGTACCGCCGCTGTAAGCGTTGAGGCGGCCCCAATGATGCCACTGGGAAACCGGGAAGGCGGGGCCCAGCCGGGATCCTCCACTAGGAGGATCGAGAACGCGAGTCAGAAGACCTGCTCAGGAGTCCATTTTTCATGGTCGTAACGAGTATTGCGCCATCGAATCCCAGGATGTTCCCATGCCGCATCCAGAGAAGCTGCATTATCAAGGTACCTGAAGCCGGGTTTCACCGGCCACTCCCCACCATTACGGCGCATGCCTACCGCTTACTTACCGGGCCAATGATCAAACGTATTCGGAGGAAACTCCGATGCACTCGCGCTGGCGGGATTCCCGCCAGGCTCGGACGCGTCGTGCTCCCCTCATAGACGCGTCTAGCCGAGGCCGGCCGAAGGTTGCAAGGACTTTCGGTCGGCCTTTTCTGTCATAATCTCAACCTGCCTCGACCTGACATCTGTTCAGGTTCGGCAACGAGAGGTGGAAGATGAAGAAAAGATCATCCTTGTTCGATCCACGTTCTGTTGACGAGTCCATCATCCCGCTCGACGAAGGCGCGATGCTGGAATCGAAGAGAAGATGGGACTCGATCGCAAAGCCGCTCGGAAGCCTCGGGATGCTTGAGGACTACGTGGTCCGGATCGCGGGCCTGACCGGATCGGCCGACGTCGACCTGTCGAAGCGGGCCGTCGTGGTCATGTGCGCTGACAATGGTGTAGTTCGGGAGGGGGTCTCCCAGTCGGGGCAGGACGTCACCGCCGTCGTGGCCGCCAACATGGCCACGGGCGAGACCTCGGTATGCCGCATGGCCGCCAGGATCGGGGCGGATGTCTTCCCGTACAACATGGGGATGTCCAACCCCGCGCCGGGCACGATCGACTGCTCGATTGCCCCGGAGACCGGCAACCTCTCGTGCGGCCCCGCCATGACACCGGAGCAGACCTCTGAGGCTATAGAGCGCGGTATCTGGGTCGTTGGGGACCTGGCCTCCAAGGGCTACAGGATCATCGCGACCGGCGAGATGGGCATAGGCAACACGACCACCTCCTCCGCGATCACCTCGGTGCTTCTGGGGATCTCGCCCGAGGAGGTCACAGGTAGGGGTTCGGGCCTCACCGATGCTGGACTGAAGCGCAAGATCGACGCGATCTACCGTGGCATTGAGGTCAACTCCCCCGATCCCGATGACGCCTTCGATGTGCTCTGCAAGCTCGGGGGCTTCGACATAGCCGCGCTCGTGGGGGTGTTCGTCGGAGGGGCTATCCACAGGGTTCCCATCCTCATCGACGGCTTCATTTCCTCAACTGCCGCGCTCGTCGCCTCCAGGATGTGCCCGTCGAGTTCGATCGCCATGCTGGCGAGCCATCTCTCCGCCGAAACCGCGATGAAGGCGGTTCTGGATGATCTGGGACTCTTCCCGCCGATCCACGCAGGCATGCGTCTGGGGGAGGGGACCGGCGCGGTGGGCGCGCTCTCCATCC
>CAZPAN010000047.1:2983-10005 GCA_964584585.1 uncultured Coriobacteriaceae bacterium
TACGAGGAGATGGTCTCGTTCGACGACACAGGCCTTGAGGCATACGTCCCGCTGGGCGGGGAGTCCGAGCTAGAGGGTTCTGACGATGGTACCGGAGCTGCCGGAGCGAGCGAAGTCTGCGACGGAGGAGAACCCGGATGATGATCCTTCTCACCGGGGGATCGGCCTGCGGCAAGAGCACCTTCGCGGAGTCGCTCGCGATGGAGTTCGGTCAGCCTCTGGTGTACGTGGCGACGATGCGTCCCTTCGGAGAGGAGTCGCTGGTCAGGATCGCCCGGCATCGCGAGATGCGGGCCACCAAGGGCTTCATCACGGTCGAGAGGCAGGTCGACATCGCTGGTCTCGAACCCGACCCGACATCCACGGTGCTTCTCGAATGCATCAGCAATCTCATGTCCAACGAGATGTTCGACGACGAGGGCGGCATGCGCGATGTCGAGGACGTAGTCGTTGACGGGGTGGTCGCCTTGGCCTCCAGATGTGCGAACCTCATCGTCGTGACCAACGAGGTTGGGACCGAGCCTCTAGAGGGGTACGGCGAGGGGACCATTGCCTACGTCCATGCTATAGGCAGGGTCAACATGCGCCTCGCCGCTATGTCCGATTGCGTCTGCGAGCTGATCTGCGGGATTCCGCTCGTGATCAAGGGCGAGCTGCCGTGACGGTGTTGAGATCGATCGCGATCGCCCTGTCGATGTTCTCCATCATCCCTGTCCCGCAGGTCGAATGGAGTTCCAGGTCCATGCGCTACTCCTATGTGGCATTCCCGCTCGTGGGAGTAGTCATCGGGGTATTGCTATGGCTCTGGTTCATCCTGTGCGACGCTATCGATGCCGGTGGGGCGATCAGGGGCCTCGGGATCGCCATGATCCCACTTCTTGTCACTGGCGGGATCCACATGGACGGTTTCGGCGACACCGTCGACGCGATCGCGAGCCGCGCCGAGCCGGAGAAGCGCCGGCGGATAATGAAGGATCCGACCATCGGCGTGTTCGCGAGCATAGGCATTGCGTCCTATCTGCTGATTCAGTTCGCGCTGGGGATGGAGCTCGAGCCGTGCTGGCGCTCGATCTGCTGCCTCTGCATCTCCCCGGTGATCTCGAGGTGCATTAGCGGACTCGTCTCGACGGTCTTTCCTGGCAGCTCGAGTTCCGGGATACTGAGCACCTTCAGGGAGTCGGCCGCCTCCAGAATCGTCGTGGCCTCCCTGTCCGCGATGCTCGCGGTCCTGTTCGTCGCGCTGGGCTTCCTCGTCACGTGGGGCGCCGTAGTCGCGTTTGCCGCAGTATCGCTGTTCCTCATCCTGTTCATGCGGCGCATGGCCATGAGGAGGTTCGGCGGCATGAGCGGAGACCTTGCCGGGTATCTCCTGCAAGTCCTAGAGCTCGCGTTTCTCGTGATAGCCTATGCGGTTGGGAGGGGATGGCTATGATCCTTGTAGTCGGGGGTGCGGCCTCCGGAAAGCTCGAATACGTGAGATCCCTTGGATACGATGCCGAGTCGATAGCCGACGGGGTCATGGATTCGCGTCCCGCGCTGGTGAACCTCCAGAAGATCGTCGCCGCCGACCCTGAGATGGCGCCCGGTCTGCTCGACGATCTGATCGAGAAGGAGGTCGTCGCTTGCGACGAGGTCGGGAGCGGGGTGATACCCGTAACGCGCGATCTGCGGGAGGCTCGGGAGGCCACCGGGAGGCTATGCAATCAGCTCGCCACGCATGCGGAGAGGGTCATCAGGCTGGTGAGCGGAATACCCGTCGTGATCAAGTAGGGCGAGCGGACCGTTCGCCATGATCGAGTGAGGTGATCGTCATGAGAAGGACGTTCGAGGAGGATCTGAAGCGGGCCGTGGAGTTCCATGGGCATCTTTGCGCCGGGCAGGTGATCGGCACCAGGCTCGCGAGACTGGGCCTATCGCTCTTTGGGCTGGAGGGATCCGAGGACGCCAGGGACATCGTGGTCTTCGTGGAGAACGACAGGTGCTGCGCCGACGCGGTGGTCTCGGTGGCGGGGGCCCATCCAGGCAAGCGACGCCTCAGGATGTTCGACTACGGCAAGATGGCCGCCACTTTCATGGACATCAGCACGGGGAATGCCTACAGGGTCGCCCCGGTCGAGGTCGGGCAGTGCGGTCGCGACGACGATCCGGTCGCCTTCTTCGCCCGGTTCTCCGATGAGGAGATGTTCACCGTCGTCCCCGTCAAGGTGACCCTCGATCCGTCCGACCTGCCCGGCAGGCCTTCTAGGAGGATCGAGTGCGAGCAATGCGGCGAACGCGTTCTCGACGGACGCGACGTCATGGTCGAAGGGCGAGCGCTGTGCCTCGCCTGCGCCGGAGACGACGTCTACTACAAGCCTCTGACCTAGGGAAACGCTGATCAATTCATTCCGCCCGCCTCCGATCCGTGCTGCGCCCCTGTACGCTCAGGCTCATCGCCGCAGGTCACTGCGACTTCTTCGCCTTCACGCGCATGGGCTGCGCCACGCGCCGGATCCGGACGAAAGCAATTAATCCGTGTTTTCCTAGGGCAACGCTTTTCAAACTCCTTTCAGCGCTTCGTTTTACAGTTTTAGCTTGGCGGAAGGGAGAGGACCATGAATGTTCTAGTTGTCGAGGATGAGCGGGGCCTGGCCGAGGCTCTGGTCGAGATTCTGTCGGACTCCGGATACTCGGTGGATTCGGTCTATGACGGTCAGTCCGGATTCGATTACGCGATGAGCGGGATGTACGATGCCGTCATTCTCGATGTCATGCTTCCCAAGATGGACGGCTTCGAGATCGTCAACAAGATGAGAAAAATGGGCAACTCCATTCCTGTCCTGTTTCTCACAGCCAGAACATCCCTTTCCGACAAAGTCACCGGTTTGGATAGCGGTGGCGATCAGTACATGACGAAGCCGTTTCAGCCGGAAGAGCTTCTGGCCAGGATACGCGCTTTGTCGCGCAGAAAGGGGGAAGTGGTGTTCGAGAAGCTCGAATTCGGAGATCTTGAGCTCAACCTGGACACCAGCGAGCTCAATTGCGGCGAGAAGGTCGTGCATCTGAGCTACAGGGAGTTCGAGGTCGCCAAGCTCTTCATGTCGAACCCCAATCAAACCTTTTCGAAGGAGCAGATCCTCACTAAAGTCTGGGGGGTCGACTCCGAGGTGGCTGACAACAGCGTCGAGGCGTACGTCTCGTTTATCCGCAAGAAGATGAAGTACCTCAAGACGAATGTAGAGATAGCCACCTTGAGGATGCTGGGATATCGTATGCAGCTGAAAGGCTAGAGAGACGCTGATCGATTCATCAGCGTTTCCCTAGGCAAGGTGTTCAGAGGGAGTGATCGGCATGATGGCTCATAGCAGGTCCCCCTCTTCGATGTTTTCAAGGCTCAGAAGGCGCTTGACGGCGATATCGGCTGTCATGGGGGTCATGGCACTGTTCGTGGTGCTGCTCCTCTCTCTGGTGGAGAGCTACCAGAGGGAGATGGGAAACATACGCACTACGATGCGCTACGCCCTCGAAACCGAATCTTCGGATTTGCTGGTGCCCAACATCGGAAGCTCCGGCGAGTCGATGAAGGATGATTCCAAAGATGGAATCCAACCCTACGGGGGATCGATCCTCGTCTACATCGTCGAGGTCAACGAGTCCGGGCACATACTCTCGAGAAGCGATACGGCATACATGGACGAGGACATTCTGGTCACGTCCGTCGCCATCGTGCTCTCATCGGGCGAATTTAGCGGGGAGATCGGGGATTACGGCCTCTTCTACAGCATGAAGCCAATCTCCGACGGGGTGAGGATAGCCTTCACGGACTCCAGCCATTTCTACGATACGCTCACAGAGCGGCTTCTCATGTTCTTGGTGATATTCTCGGTCGCCTCGGCCTCGATGCTGGTGATCGGGTATGTCGTCGCCGGCATCGCCGTGCGCCCGGTCATCAAGTCCTGGACATCTCAGCAGCGCTTCATAGCCGATGCATCGCACGAGTTGAAGACACCCCTGACGGTGATCTTGGCGAACAGCGACATCGTGAAGAGCCATCCGGACGCCCAGGTTTCGGAGCAGATGAGATGGATCGACGGCATCCACGATGAGGGGGTCAAGATGCAGGGGCTGGTGCAGGATCTGCTGTTGCTCGCCCAGACGGAGCCTGGCATGGATGAGGACTCCGCATCTGGCAACGAGGAGCGGATAGATCTCTCCAGCATCGTCGAGCTCGATCTGCTCCAGTTCGAGGCGATAGCGTACGAGCGGGAGGCGTCCTTCGAGGAGAGCATAGAGCCGGATCTTTACGTGAAGGGCGATCCGTCCAGGACCGACAGGGTTGTCAGGATACTGCTCGACAACGCGTTGAAATACGCCCATGAGGATGATGATGGGAAAGAGGGGCTGACGGAGAGCCAGGGTTCTGTCCACAGCGGCGGACCTGATGTGGTGAAGGTGAAGCTGATCTCCGAGCGCGGGAAGGCGGTGCTGTCGGTCAACAACGGCGGCAAGCCGATACCTGCGGAGGATATCTCGCATGTGTTCGACAGGTTCTACAGGGGGGACAAGTCGCGCACCGATTCCGGTGAGAGATCGGGATTCGGGCTGGGTCTAGCGATCGCGCACAACATCGTCACCGGGATGGGAGGGACGATCTCGGTCTCTAGCGACGCCGTCAACGGCACGACGTTCACGGTGAGGCTGCCACTGGCGTAGCGAGCAGAGGTCTCGCAGTGCGATCGGCGGCTGCCGGTGCGCCTGCGGCTTGCTGCCATCCGACATCGGCTGGGCGGGGCGACTTGGCCCGACCTCCGCCCGTCCGCCTGCGGCCCGACCCGACCTCCGCCCGCAGCCCCGCCCATCCACGTCCTGTCCGTGTTCCGCCCGTCCGCTCGCTTGCGGCTTCGTCCGCCCGTTCACGTTCCGTCCAGGACCTTCTTTCCCGAGAACTCGCCATCGCAAACGCGCGTGCAACACGCACGTAACATGGAAACAATATGCTCGACGAGCCGAGCTTGGTGCTTGGATGGCGGGGTTCGCGCGACCTCGCCGGATTGCGTTCCGACCGAGTGAAAGCAGGGTTTTAGATGGCGGCGTTCGAGCGGATCAAGTGCGGTATCGAGGGACTCGACCGGGTGTTCGACAACATCCGACTCGGCGACAACGTGGTCTGGCAGCTGGACGATCTCGACGAGTTCCGGCTGTTCAGCGACCCGTTCGTGGAGCAGATGCTCTCGGAGGGCGAGGAGATCCACTACATGCGGTTCGCCTCCCATGAACCGCTCGTCGATGAGCGTCCGGGCGTGGTGGTTCATCGTTTCAACCCGAACGAGGGGTTCGAGGCGTTCACGATAGAGGTCAGGTCGGTCATCGCCGAGCAGGGACTCGGCGCGTTCTATGTCTTCGATTGCCTGAGCGAGCTTCAGGTGGCGTGGTCGGCCGATCTGATGATGGGCAACTTCTTCAGGGTTACGTGCCCGTATCTGTTCGAGCTGGATACGGTGGCGTACTTCCCGGTGCTCAGGGGACGTCACTCCTACGAGGCGATCGCCAAGATCCGGGATACGACGCAGCTTCTGATCGACGTCTACTCCGACTCGGGATCGGGGCCGGCCGATGAGGCGGACCCGCGTCGCGTCTCCGGGCAGGCTGACGGTGCCGGTTCGGAGCCGGCATCCGACCGCAAGCCCTCCGCCTTCTACATCCACCCGATAAAGGTGTGGAACCGGTATTCCCCGATGATGTTCCTCGCGTATCGCTACGACCCAGGGACCGGCGATGTTAGGGCCTGCTCCGACGGGGTGGACTCCGCCAGGTTCTACGAGCTCATGAACGCCGCCGACTTCTCCGGTCCCGACCGCAACATCGACAGCTGGGGACGTTTTTTCGCGGATGCTCAGCAGCGCTGCGTCGACGGGAAGCTCGATGACGAGACGTGCGCGAGGATGTGCAACATGATGATGACGAAGGACCCTTACATGCGAGACATGGTCAAGCGGTACTTCGAGCCCGCCGACTACTTCTCCGTGCGCGACCACATGGTGGGGACCGGCCTCGTGGGAGGCAAGACCTGCGGCATGCTGCTGTCGCGCAAGGTGGTGGAGAAGCATCTGCCGCATCATGCGGGGTTCATGGAAGCGCACGACTCCTTCTATCTCGGAACCGACGTCTTCTACTCCTATATCGTCTCCAACGGGCTGTGGGGCCTCCGCATCGTGCAGCGCAGCGAGGAGGGGTTCATCGAGGCCGCGCCGGCGCTCCAAAAGGGGCTTTTGGAGGGGACTTTCGGGGAGGACATCCGCGAGCAGTTCCGGCGCATCCTGGAGCATTACGGGCAGAGTCCGATAATAGTGAGGTCGTCCAGCTTTCTGGAGGACGGATACGGTAACGCCTTCGCCGGCAAGTACGAGTCTGTCTTCTGTCCCAACGTCGGCGCGCCCGAGATGCGCCTTGAGGCGTTCGAGGACGCCATCCGCACGGTGTATGCCTCTACGATGGATCCATCGGCGCTCGAGTACCGCCGACGTAACGGCCTCGACGTGCATGAGGAGCAGATGGCGCTGCTCGTCCAGAGGGTGAGCGGATCGTACTGCGCTCGCGAGGGCGACGGGCCGCTCTTCTTCCCCACGGCGGCGGGAGTCGGCTACTCCCACGCGGCCTTCAGGTTCATAGAAGGCACCGACCCTGATGCCGGGATGCTGAGGCTGGTCGCGGGGCTGGGCACCAAGGCGGTGGACCGTACGAAGGAGGACTACCCGCGCCTGGTGAGCCTGGACAAGCCTACGGTGGTCGCGGCGCGCGATATCCCCGAAAGGCACCGGTACTCCCAGCGCTTCGCTGACCTGCTCGACCTGGGCGAGGGGAAGCTGGCCGAGATGAACGTGCAGGATCTGATCGACCTGCTTCCCGACCACGCTGTGCGGGCGATCTACGAGCACGACTTCGATGCGGAGCGGCTGCTGCGAGAGCGAGGCCGGATCCGCAAGGTTCTGTTCGCGAACTGCCAGGGACTCGTGAGGGACAGCCGGTTCATCTCGCTGATGTCG
>CAZPAN010000048.1:0-1242 GCA_964584585.1 uncultured Coriobacteriaceae bacterium
CCATGGATCCCAACGCGACCGTGCTGGTAGATTGCCATACCCATACCTTCCTCTCCGGACATGGGGAGGGCACCGTCGAGGAGCTGGTGAGCGCGGCGGAGAGGGCCGGGATCTCCACCCTCGCCGTGACCGAGCATCTCCCCCTCCCGGTGGAGGTCGACCCCGACTGCGGCTTCAGCATGCCCCTAGACCAGCTCGGCCCCTACCTCGAATCCATCGCAGAGGCGGCCTCTCGCCATCCGGGCATCGAGGTGGTGCCGGGCTTCGAGGCCGATTGGCGACCCGGTTGCGAGGACTTCGTGATCCCCATGATCGCCGGCGCGGTCGTGGTCCTGGGTTCTGTGCACATGCTGCGTGACGGCTGGTGCTTCGACGACCCCTCTGTGAGGGACGGCTGGGAGATCCGCGGCAACGATGCCGTGTGGGACGAATACTTCGAGCTGTGGATGGAGGCGGCTTCGAGCAGGGTGTCCTTCACGACAATGGCCCATCCCGACCTCCCCAAGAAGTTCGGTGCCTCCTGTATGCCCTCGGATCGATACGACCTCCGAGGGAAGTACGCGGAGGCCGCCTCGCTTGCGGCTGAGCGCGACCTGATGGTGGAGGTCAACACCGCCGGATGGAGGAAGGAAGTGGGGGAGCAGTACCCCAGCGTCGAGTTTCTGAGGTATTTTCGCAAGGCTGGGGTCGAATGCACGGTCGGCTCTGACGCTCACAGCCCGCTAGAGGTGGGATCCGGGATCCTCGACGCATACGAGGTGATGGTGCGCGCGGGATACGATCATGTCACCGTTTTGGGATCCGACCAGGATAGAAGATGCATCCCGATTCGCTGAGGAGGTCCGATATGCCTGATTCGATTTTCAGCAAGCTTGGGACCCCTGCCGAAGAGGACCTGCTCGCCGAGGTCGGGGAGGAAGACCCCGCAGCCGCGAACGCCGACGACTCCGAGGCGTCGGCCAATGCTTTTCTGGAATCGGTCCCCCATGTCCCGTACTCCCATGTGGATGATCAAACCGCCACCGTGGGCGATCTGCTCGAATATCTCTTCACGCGCTTTCCGGAGCAGCACTGCGAGAGCTGGGACACCTCGGGCCTGCTGGTGGGAAACTCCTCCGACGTCGTAAGGGGGATCGCGATCGCCCTGGATCCGGACGTCTCAACGATAGTGCGGGCCTACGATGCCGGCTGCAACGTGCTGCTGACCCATCATCCCGCCTACCTCGACCCTCCCGCCCGGTT
>CAZPAN010000048.1:1252-9826 GCA_964584585.1 uncultured Coriobacteriaceae bacterium
TCGACCGGGCGATGGGCGGTGGGGAAGTGGCCGCCAGGGTCTTGGAGGCGATCTCGCGGAGGGTCTCCCTGATAGCGATGCACACCAACCTCGACAAGTCGCCCCTCGCCACCCACGTGCTGCTCTCTAGCCTCGGCCTCGCCTACGAGGGCGAGCTGACGAAGACCGACGACGACGCTCCCGGGTTCGGATGCCTTGCAGCGCCGATTCACGAGGAGCAGCCTATGAGTCTCGGCGACCTGGCCCGGCGATATATCGGTCCGGATGGAAGAAGACCCCGCGTATGGGGGGACCCCGAGAAAGAGGTCAGGGTCGTGGCGGTGGCCAACGGGTCGAGTTCGTCGATGATGAGTGATATAGTCCTTTCCGGGGCCGATTGCGCGATCACGGGCGAGATGTCCTATCACAAAGCCTGCGAACTCGTCTCCGAAGGCATAGGGCTGATAGAGCTCGGGCACGACGTCTCCGAGCTTCCGCTTCTGGAATGCCTGCGCAAGACGGTCGAATCGAATCCGGCCTTCGCGTTCAACGTCAAGGTGCTCGATCAGGGCATCGCGTGGTGGCAACCTGAGATGGAGGGACTATGAGCCTTGCTTCTGATCTCATCGGTCTTCAGGAGATCGATCTCGACATCATGAGGCTTCACAAGGGGCTTGACGAGATGCCTCAGCACGCATCGCTCTCGACGACGATGCGGAAGCTGGAGGAGGTCCAAAACAAGTCGAGGCAGATATCGGCGATGCGCTCCGATTGCGAGCTGCAGATGCAGAGGCTGGTGGACGAGGACCAGGAACTCCTGGAGAAGTCCAGGGCGCTTGAGGAAGAGATCCAGCAGAGCACGGACTTCCGCTCGATAGCGCCTAGGACCAAGGAGCTGGAGGGCATAGCGAAGAGGCGCAACAAGATCGAGTTCGATCACGGCAAGCTCATCGAGAGGGCCGACAAGATCTCCTCTGTGGAGGATCAGGTCGCCGAGGCGCTGTCTAAGCTTGAGGCCAAGAAGACGAGGCTCGAGGCGGAGATCTCCGAGATCTGCGAGGATGCCCGCAACAAGCTGGACGCCCTGATGATTTCCCGCGAGGAGATCCTGCTGAGGCTTCCGGACGATTCCAAGGAGAGCTACGAGCGCCTGAGGAAGTCCAAGAACGGCATAGCCGTCGGGGTCCTGCAAGACGATCACTGCTCCGCGTGTCGCGTGGAGTTCCCGGAAGGCAAGCTGGTCAAGCTGAATTCCGGACCGGAGGTGACCGCCTGCCCGCAGTGCCACCGGATCCTGATCGTCGAGAAGGGCTGAGAGTTGGGTTCCGGCGCGAGCTTCAGGATGCATACCGATGGCGGAAGCAGGGGAAACCCCGGGCCTTCCGCCATCGGCTTCTCCATAACCCGAGAGGGCGAGGTCGTCTGCGAGGGCGGCTGGCCGATCGGGGAGGGCACCAACAACGAAGCCGAGTACGAGGCCCTCATCTGGGGGCTGCGAAACGCTCTTGCCATGGGCGTGTCCGACATTGAGGCCGTCGCCGACAGCGAGCTGATGGTCAGGCAGATAAACGGCGAGTACAAGGTGAGAAACGCCAGGCTGAAAGAGCTGCACTCCGAGGCTGCGGCTCTCATCGCCCGTTTCGACCGCTTCGAGATCTCGCATGTGCCGAGGCGCTTCAACAGGAGGTCCGACGAGCTCGTCAACGAAGCGCTCGATTCCGGTGGGCCCGTCGGCAACTGGAAGGCACCCTTCGGGAAGGAGGAACCGGGGGAGCTTTTCGCCGTCGGGTCCGAGACCGTACCTTACGAGCGGCCTGTCTCCCGCGAACGTCTCGTCCGGACCGTGGTGCTCGGCGTGACCGGCTGCATCGCCGCGTATAAATCGTGTGAGATCCTGCGCTGCCTGCAGAAGGCCGGGATCCGCGTAAAGGTCTTGATGACCGAGAACGCCACCCGGTTCGTCGGGCCGGCCACCTTCAGGGCGCTCACGCGCGAGCCCGTCGCCGTGGGGCTCTTCGATGCCGCCGGCGATCCGATCCACCACATATCGCTGGCCAAGGAGGCTGATCTACTGCTCGTGGCTCCGGCGACGGCGAACGTGCTGGTCAAGCTCGCAGCGGGCATCGCCGACAGCCTGCTGACCACCACGGCGCTCGCCTGCAACTGCCCTATCGCGGTGGCTCCGGCGATGAACACCGCGATGTGGCTCAACCCCAGGGTCCAAGACGCCGTTTCCAAACTCCGATCCCGGGGAGTCATAGTCGTGGGACCCGACGACGGATACCTCAGCTGCGGTGACGTCGGAGAAGGCAAGCTCGCGAAGGTCCGGGATATCGTCGAGGCCGCCATCGCGGCCCTTCCCTTTGCTGGCCCGCTCTCGGGCAAGCGGGTGATGGTGACCAGCGGTCCGACCCACGAGCCGATCGACCCCGTCCGCTTCATCGGCAACAGGTCGAGTGGAATCACCGGGACCCTCATCGCGACTGCCGCCCGCGAAGCCGGTGCCGAGGTCACGCTCGTCACGGGTCCGACTTCGCAGCCGGATCCGATAGGGGTGGAGGTCGTGCGCGTTCAGACCGCTCTGGAGATGCTCGAAGCCGCCCGCGAACCCTTCCTCCGCTGCGATGCGGCGGTCTTCTGCGCTGCGGTCGCGGACTTCAGGCCCGCCTCTCCGGCGAGTCGCAAGATCAAGAAGGACTCCATCGGCAGACCCGGCGAATGCCAGGCGTCCATGACTCTGGAGCTGGTCGGCAACCCTGATATCCTTGCGACCCTCGCGGCGCACAAGGGCGACAGGTTCGTCGTCGGCTTCGCCGCCGAGACCGGAGACCCGATAGCCGCTGCACGATCTAAGCTCACTTCCAAAAATGCTGACCTCATAGTGGCCAACGACGTCTCCGATCCCTCGCTTGGGTTTGGGACCGAGGACAACAGGGTCTGGCTGGTCTCAGACGAGCTCGTTCGCGATACCGGGCGCATCTCCAAGGCAGAGGAGGCCAAGATCGTGGTCGACGAGATAGCGAGACGTTTCAGCCCGGATCTCGAAGGCTTATGAACGATCGCCGCGTCGCGAAGGAAAAACGCGTCTTACGGCACTATTCTTTAAGGAATCAGTGCCTCCCTAGGGAAAACGTCTTCGGTCGAGATTGAAGTTGAAAGAGGTGTCGAATATGTCCGGTTTCACTTCAGATGACATCGTTTCCGTGAAGACCCCGGAGGAGATCCGCAGGACTTCCGATTTCGCCTCCTCCGTGTACCATGAGTATTTCGTAGACACCGCCGGCCTTATCACCACTGAGCAGGTCGATCACATGGTCAGCCTCTTTCTTACGCCCAAGGCGATCTCCGAGAGCATAGACGACGGCTACGAGTTCTTCGTTCTCGGCACGATAGAGGATCCCGTGGGCTTCATCAGTATCAAGTGCTCCGATCATGACATGTTCCTGAGCAAGCTCTACACCCGCAAGGACGTACGCGGAACCGGTGCCGGCAGGTTCATGCTCGAGTACCTCTCCGATCTCTGTGTGGAGAGGGGGCTCGGCTCCATCTGGCTCACCTGCAACAGGGAGAACAAGCCGTCGCTGGCCTTCTACGATCACATGGGGTTTAGGATTGAGCGTTCGGAGGATACCGACATCGGAGGGGGATTCGTCATGGACGACTATGTTATGCGGGCGGAGTGCCCGCTGAGGTCATGAACGCCGAGTCGGCCGCGAAGGACATCCCTGCTGCGGGTCCCTCGGAGAACGGCGGCACTTCCAACGGCGGCGGTGAGGCCAGGCTCCCGGCGATCAGCATTGGTGCGCTGCTGATGCCATGCATCTGGGGACCGGCCCACGGCTACTGGGTGACGATCCTCTACTACCCGTTGCTGATCTTCGTCGACAGCGCCATATGCAGCGCGGTGGACTACGGCGGACTCGCGATCCCCCTGGCGACGGTGATGTGCGTGGCGACGGTTGCGTTGACGGTATTCTTCGCGAAGACCGCCGGTCCTGCCGCCTACGCCCGGGTCTCCGACAAGGTCTCTCTCGAGACTTACCTCAAACGGGAGAGGATCTGGGCTGTCGTCTCGGCGCTGCTGCTCGTGCTGGCGCTCGTCTCAGCGACGATCTGGAACCTCTATTACCGCTTCTGATCTCCTCCGCTTCCGCGCTGCGTCGTCGGGGTGCGGACGGTCGGGAAACGACGATCGATTCATTTCGCCCGTCTCCGTCTCTCGCCGCGTCCTTGTGCGCTAACGGTTTTCCCGTAGCTGGGACAGATATCTCCCAGGAAGCATTCCTCGCACTTTGGGTTGCGCGCGCCGCAGATCTCGCGGCCTAGGGCGATCCAGCTGCGGTTCACGTCGGACCACATCTCCTTCGGGATCGTCGCCAGCAGGTCCTGCTCCACCTTGGAGGGGTCGTTCTCCTTCGAGAAGCCCATCCTCCGGGCGATTCTGCCCACATGCGTGTCCACTGCTATCCCGTCTGCTATTCCGAAGGCGTCGTTGAGCACCACGTTGGCGGTCTTGCGTCCCACGCCGGGCAGTCTCTGGAGATCGTCGAGGTTCTGTGGAACCTCGCCATCGAATTCCTCCAGCAGGGTCCTCGCGCAGTCGACGCAACGCCGAGCCTTGGTCTTGTGGAAGCCGATGGAGCGTATGACATGCTCGATCTCGGAGACGTCGGCCGAGGCCATCTCCTCCGGGCCGGGCCAGCGGCTGAAAAGCTCGGGGGTCGCGTTGTTGACGGCCCTGTCGGTGGTCTGGGCGGAGAGCAGCACGGCGATGACGAGCTGAAAGGGCGTGTCTGCCCTCAGGTATCCGCCCTCGCCTGGGTAGCGCTCCACGATCCTTTTGCACGCCTCGGCGGCGCGGACCCTGCGCGACGCCTTCGACTCCCTGGGCAACCCGGGCACCTCCATCTTCCGAACCGTCTGCGGCCCCCTCGAACCGGATCCCATCCTAGCATCTCGCCGATCGCCGCCCTCGTTGGAAAATGTCCTAGAAACACTTTCGACGGGAGGGTCTATCCGGCATATGCTCATCGATTCCATTGGCGAGATGCTCTCTGGTTGCTCATCGGTGCGCTCTTTAGAGCTCGCGCTCGACTCCGGCGAGAGCCCCATGTTCGGGGTTCCGCCGTCGGCGCGTTCGCTGCTAGCCGCAGCGCTCTTCGCTCGCGATCCCAGGCCCACACTCGTCGTGATGGCCGGGGAGGATTCCGCCCGTCGCTTCGCCTTGGGGCTCAGCCTCTATCTGGGGCGCGAGAGGGTGCTGCACTTCCCGATGGCTACCGAGATGCCCTGGTCCGACCGCGACCCCGACCCGAAATCTGCAGGGGACAGGATCCGGGCGATCAGCGCCCTGCGCGCCGGGGAGAACGTTGTGGTGACGGCATCGGCGAGAGCTCTGATGCGGCTCTATCCGCCGGCCTCCGCGATGCCCTCATCGCCGATCGAACTCTCGGTGGGAGGCGGGCTTCGCGGCCTTGCCTACGAGGAGATCCCTCTTAGACTCGCGTCGCTCGGCTACTCGCGCGCCGATAGGGCGGACGAGATGGGGACTTTCTCCGTCCGCGGAGACTCGATGGACGTGTTCGTCGCCGGTGCCGTCTCGCCGACGAGGATCGAGTTCTTCGGGGACGAGGTGGACAGGATCAGGAGGATCGTTCCCTCGACCGGACAGACCATCAGCGACCTCGACTCGGTGAGGATCTATCCCGCCCGGGAGATCATCGCCGGCGTGGCGGAGGTCTCCCGCGCCAGGAGACGGCTTTCCGAGGCGGGGATCCTCACCTACGAGATCGAATCCGAGCTTGAGTCGATCGAGATCTCAGGGGTCTGTGGATCCAAGGCTCAGTTCATGCCGTTTCTCTTCGACGGGGAGTCGACGCTGATGGGCCTTTCTAGCAAGAGGACCCTCTTCATGCTGATGGAGCCGAGGTCGATCTTCGACGATGCCACCCGATACCATGAGGAGGTGGCGAACTCCGCTAACTCCGCGAGCGCGTCGTCCGAGGGGCTTTTCTGCGAACCCGCCGCGATGCGCTTCGATTCAAGACAGACCCTCACGATGCTCTCGCTCATGAGCGCCGGCATCTCGATGGACGGGAGCCTCAAGGCCAAAAGAGCACAGAGCGCCAGGTCTCCCGAGAGATTCGCGGCCCAGACGAGGTCGCTGCTGTCGCGCGGGTACACCGTGGTGCTCGGCGTAGGGGAGAGGCGTCTTCGCGAGGAGCTGATGACCGACCTCACCGACGCGCACATTCCGATGGCGGTGCGCGATCGCGACGCTCCGGAGCTGACTCCTGATGTCGTCAACGTGGTCGACTCCCCGATATCGCTTGCGGTGGAGATTCCGGAGGCCAGGCTCGCCCTGCTCAACGCCGACGAGGGCGTCACCGCGATATCGGAGAACATGCCGGGGTCGAGAAGCGACTCGGCCTCGATAAGCTTCCCCTACAAGCCGGGGGACTACGTCGTGCACGTGAAGCACGGCATCGCGAGGTTCGCTGGGATGGAGCGCCAGGAGGTCGACGGCATCTGGCGCGATTACCTGGTGCTCGAGTACGCGGCGGGCGACAAGCTCTTCATTCCCGTGGAGCAGATGTCCAAGGTCGCCAAGTACGTGGGATCGAAGGGGGACGAGCCCAGGCTCACCCGGCTCAACACCTCGGACTGGTCTCGGGCCACCCAGAAAGCCTCCCGCGCCGCACGCAGGCTCGCCTTCGATCTCGTCGACCTCTACGTGAGGAGATCGACGGTCCAGGGGCACGCCTATCCTCCCGACACAGACATGCAGCGCCAGATGGAGGACATGTTCCCCTACGAGGAGACCTCCGACCAGGCCCGCGCCATAGCCGACGTGAAGGCCGACATGGAGTCCCCCCGTCCGATGGATCGCCTCATATGCGGAGACGTGGGCTTCGGCAAGACCGAGGTGGCGATACGCGCGGCGTTCAAGGCGGTGCAGGACGGTATGCAGGTGATGATGCTCTGCCCCACGACGATTCTCGCGCAGCAGCACTACACGACCTTCTCCGAGAGGTTCGAGCCCTTCCCAGTGACGGTGGAGATCCTCTCGCGCTTCCGGACCGAGGCGCAGCAGAAGAAGGCGCTCGAAGGCTTCGCCGCCGGGACCGTCGACATGCTCATCGGGACGCACCGCCTGCTCTCCCACGACGTAAGCCCCAAGCGGCTCGGTCTCGTCATCATCGACGAAGAGCAGCGCTTCGGCGTCAAGCACAAGGAACAGCTGAAGAACCTGCGTGAGCACATCGACGTGCTCGCGCTCACCGCGACCCCGATCCCGCGTACGCTCCAGATGTCGCTCGGCGGCATCAGGGACATGTCGCTGGTCAACACCGCCCCGACCAGTAGGATGCCGGTGAGGACCTATGTGGGGGAGTGGGACACCGATGTCGTCGGAGGCGCGATCAGGCGCGAGCTCGCAAGGGACGGGCAGGTCTACTTCATCTCCTCGCGAATAGCCAACATCGATGATGCGGTCACCGAGATCGCCGAGATGGCCCCGGAGGCCAGGGTCGGGTTCGCCCATGGCCGCATGGGAGAGACCGCGCTTGAGGCCGTGATGGAGAGCTTCGCGGCGGGGGAGATCGACGTGCTGGTCTCCACGACCATCGTGGAGTCGGGCATCGACAACCCGCACACCAACACTCTCGTGATAGGCGACTCGCACATGCTCGGGCTGGCGCAGCTCTATCAGCTCAAGGGGAGGGTCGGCCGCTCCCATGTGCAGGCTTACGCGTACTTCATGTTCCCCGGCAACGTCAGCCTCACCCCGGAGGCGGTCGAGAGGCTGCAGGCGATCGAGGAGAACCACGATCTGGGGAGCGGCATCAGGATCGCGATGCGAGACCTCGAGATCAGAGGTGCGGGATCGCTTCTGGGCGCCGAGCAGTCGGGGAACATAAGCGCGATAGGGTTCGAGGCGTTCATGAACCTGCTCTCGGAATACGTCGACGAGGCCAGGGGCGGCGCTCCCAAAAAGATGAGGGCCGAGACCGTGGTCGACGTGCCGGTCGAGGTCTTCATTCCGGAGGAGTACATCCCGTCGACTGAGGAGCGGGTGGATCTCTACCGGCGCATCGCGATCGCGAGGGATGACTCCGAGATCTCGAGGATCTTCGATGAGATGAGGGCGGCCCATGGCGATCTGCCCGAGCAGGCCGAGAGGCTGGAGACGAGATCGCATCTTCAGATGGCCATGGGGCTCCTGGGGGTGGAGAGTCTCGTGGCCAGCGGCGGCAAGGCGGCTCTCGAGCCGATCGAGCTGAATCCGGCGCAGCGCATCGCCGTCTCCGACGCCGGCGCCATCTACTTCGCCAAATCGCATAGGATCGTGATCAGACCCGCCAGCATGGAGAGCCTTCTGGCCGAGGCTCTGTCGCTGCTGGAAGCCATCGCGGCGTCTTCCGGTGAGGATGCCGTCCGGGGCGGCGATGATGCGTCTGGTGCCGAGCACGGAGACGGCGAAGATGCGTCCGTATCCGATGCGCCCGGCGCCACCCGCAGACGGACCGGATCGCGAGAGCGCACGGTTTCGGGAGGCGGTCCTGGGGGCGCGTCTTCGAAGGGCGCGGGATCAGC
>CAZPAN010000049.1:0-9821 GCA_964584585.1 uncultured Coriobacteriaceae bacterium
CCTCATCGTGATCTTTGCGTCCACGTTGTTGACCTCGGTGTCGGTGGCGGTGGCGGGGATCGTCGGCTGGATCGGCCTCGTCATACCGCATCTCGCGCGCGCGACCGTGGGGCCCAACTACCGCGTATTGCTGCCCACATCGATGTTCGTCGGGGCTGTGTACCTGCTGATAATCGACAACATCTCCAGGCTCGTGACCAGCGTGGAGATACCGATAGGGATCCTCACCTCCATCATAGGCGTACCCTTCTTCGTCTTCATATTCCGCAAGAACATGAAGGGCTGGCGATGAGATGATGTTCGAGGTCGACCGCCTTTGCGCGGGATATGGCAAGACGGAGATCGTCCATGACGTCTCGTTTACCGCCCTCAAGGGGGAGTTCGTCTGCATCATCGGACCCAACGGGTGCGGGAAGACCACGATGCTCAAGAGCATGCTGGGGCTGATCAAGCCGTTTTCCGGGAGCGTGTCCCTCGACGGGGTGAACACCACCGAGCTTACCGAGCGCGAGCGTGCTCGCAGGTTCGCCTACATCCCGCAGCTGCATACCCCGCCGTTTCCGTTCACCGTCTCCGACGTGGTGATGATGGGGCGCACGCCGTACGTGAGCAGCCTCTCGATCACTTCGCCCGAGGACAGGCGCGTCGCCTACAACGCCATGGTGGAGCTGGGGATCGAGGATCTCGCGGCCCGGAACTACACGGATCTCTCCGGTGGCCAGCAGCAGCTCGTGCTGATTGCGAGATCGCTCGCGCAAGAACCCGACTTCCTCATCATGGATGAGCCCACCGCCTCTTTAGACTTTGGCAACCAGCAGATGGTGCTCAAGAGGATGCGGGGTCTGGCCGAGCGCGGCGCCGGGGTCATCATGGTCACCCACGACCCCGATCATGCGCTGTTCTGCGCTACCAGGGTGATCGCGATGGAGGGTGGGAGGATCATCGGCGACGGCACCCCCGACGAGGTGATGACCGACGAGTGCATGCAGGAGATCTACGGAACGTGCGCTCGGATCGTCGAGGTGGAGATAGAACCCGGGAAGAAGACGAGAGTCTGCATCCCGGTGTGAGGGAAGGCGGCCGAGGAGGCGCGTGGGTCGGAGTTTCGGATCGGGATGACTCCCGCGACGCTGCTTCGGCTGGCAAGGCGATCGGCAGGGCGATCGCCTTCGGCGGCGCCACGCGCGGTAGATCCCGCGACGCCGCTCAGGAATGGAAGATGAACGGACGCTCGATGCATGGAGGTGCGGAGATGACCGCGAAGGTCACACGGAGGGAGTTCGCCAGAAAGGCCGGAGCGGCAGCTCTTGGTCTGGCTGCGGCCTCGACCCCGCTTCTTGGTGGCTGTCGTTCGGAAGCGGGCGACGCCATTTTCAAAGGCCAGCGCACGATCACCGACGACGCGGGCAGGGAGCTCACGATACCGACGGCCGGCAACATCGAGAAGGTCTTCTTCACCTCGGCGCTCGCCCAGGTGTTCGTGATGACCCTCGCTCCCGATCTGATGGGCGCGGTCTGCTCCGAGTACAGCGACCTCGACCTTCAGTATCTTCCAGAAGAGCTGCAAGGGCTCATCAACCTCGGAAACATGGAGAGCAGCACGATGGATCTGGAGGCCGTGATGGCCGCCGACATCCAGATCATCTTCTCGATCTCCTCGGTCGACCTCACCGAGGCCAACATCTCGGAAGCAGAGGACATCCAGAACCAGACCGGCATCCCGGTGGTGCTGATCGACGGCTCGTTCGAGAGGATCAACCAGGCGTACACGATGCTCGGCGACATCCTCGGGCGCGAGGAGAAGGCGGCGGAGCTGGCCGACTGGTGCGAGCAGGCCTACCAAGACGTCACCTCGGCGGTCAGCGGCGTCGCAGAGGAGGACAAGGTGACCCTCTACTACGCGGAGGGTCCGCTGGGTCTCCAGACCGAGCCGGCGGAGAGCCAGCACGCGCTGACCTTCGTAGTCGCCGGCGCTAACGTGGTGGCCCAGGTGGAGATCTTCGACGATGCAGGCATGTCGAACGTGTCGCTGGAATCGGTGATCAAGTGGGATCCGGAGGTGATAGTGGCTTGGGACGAGGAGCTGCGAGGCGGTGCCGACGAGCTGATCAGGACCAGCGACGACTGGTCGTCGATACGCGCTGTGCGCGATGGCCGGGTATACACGATGCCCAACGTCCCCTTCGCCTGGGTCGACCGTCCGATGGCGTGCAACAGGTATCTGGGGATTCAGTGGGTCGCGAACCTGCTATACCCCGACCTCTACGACGTGGACATGGTGGAGGTGGGTAAGGACTTCTACTCGAAGTTTTTGGGAGTGGAGGTCTCCGATGCGGAGATGGAGGGTTTTCTAGCTACCTAGCTGGGTAGGGCTGACGTTCAGGGGGTAAGGATCACCAGATGGATCTTCTTGCGCAGACGTACGTTCAGGATATTCTTCACATAATCGCCCAGACGCTTCTGGTGCCGACCATTGTGGTGCTGATAGCGCTGATCGTCTACATGCTGTGGACCGCCGGCTCGCTCATCGCCGAGACGTTCACCGAGAGACGGCACTTCAAGGTGCACATGCCGGCGTTTGTCGACGACATCGAGCGGGCCGAGCCGGGCAAGCTTCATGAGGTCATCCTCGAATCGGAGCTGCTCGGTTGGCAGAAGCGGGTGCTGCTCAGGATCTGGGACTACAGGACGCTCGACGTGGAAACCCACGTGGCCCTCTCCAAACGTCTTCTGGAGGAGCAGGACTCCAAGCGGGCGGGCAAGGTCGATCGCACCCAGACGATCTCCCGCATCGCCCCGCAGCTGGGCCTCATGGCTACGCTCATCCCGCTGGGTCCCGGCATCGTGGCGCTTAGCTACGGCGACACCGCGACGCTCTCCTCCTCGTTGCTGGTGGCCTTCGACACCACGGTGGCCGGTCTCGTCGTCTCTGCGGTCGCGTACGTGGTCTCTAGGATCCGCAAGAGCTGGTACGAGAACTACATGTCCGCCCTCGATGCCTCCGCGACCGCGATCCTCGAGAAGGTGGACGAGATGCGCAGAGCGGGCGGCGTCGACGTGGATGAGCCGACGGCTTACGCCGATAGATGCCCCGATGCGCGTGGTGCGAGACGCAGGGAAGGCGGGGCGTCATGATCGGATCGGGCATGGGAGGCAGGCTGTCTGGCGGTGGGCTGCGCCGCCGACGTGATGAGGAGGACCTCGACCCGTCGTCGGGACTGGTCAACTTGGCTGACTGCATGCTGGTTCTCGCGGCAGGTCTTATGACGGCGCTGGTGATCGCATGGAACATCGACATCACCAGCACCACCACCGAGGTGGATATCGAGGACTCCCAGGTGGTCGAGAATGTGGAGGACACCGACGAGTTCTTGGGAAGCGGGGGCGATACGTACATCGACATGGGCAGGGTCTACCAGGATCCCGAGACCGGTCAGCTGTACCTGGTGACCCCCTCAACCGAGGAGACAACGTCAGAAGGAGAGTGACCCGCGATGACCCGGTCAGGCGAAGACGTGGGCAGACGGAGACGGATGCGCCCCAAGGGCATTCGGACCAAGCTCGGCCAAACGGGAAGCGAGAAGCGCAGGCGCGTCTCGGACAGGCTGCTCGTCGTCTGCAGGAACGCTTGCGCGGCGGTGACCGTGCTCTCGCTGACGCTGGGATGTCTGATCCCGGCGCCGGGAGCGTATGCCGATGGGTATTCGGGATCATCGGTCGATACCTCTTATTCCGACGAGAACCTCTCTGCGACCGAGGCTGGCGTGGATGGCGCCGCAGCCGAATCGGATTCGCAGCTAGATGAGGAGACCACTGCAGGCTCCGCCTCAGACGATGACGCCGCCGCTTCGGCGGAGGGGGAGTCGGAGGCCGAGGGAGACGCCTCGAACGATGAGGCGACCGGGACCGTCTCCGGCGAGGATGCAGACTCGACCGACTCCGAATCCAACTCCAATGCCGCAGCCGGTTCCGCAACCGACTCCCGATCCGACAGCGCCAGCTCCTCCAGCCAGTCTCTCTCAGGCGGATCCGATCAGGAGGAGAAGAACATCGTGGTCGACCGCTCCCAGGCTACGGAGCAGGCCAACGAATCCGCCTCCAGCGAGCGTTCGCACACGAGCGCCGCGCTGGACGCCGACGTCTCCATCGACCGCATCGAGATCGGCTACCGTCTCGTTCTCTACCCGGATGACGAGGGGTACGACCCTGACGGTGGGATCTCCGAGTACGACCCGGAATCCGACGAGCAGCCGACGATCTCGAAGACCAACGGCCAGATGGAGCTCTTCGCGACGATCCACTGGAGCGACGGAACCGTGCAGGACGCCTCAGAGGCCGACGCGGGAATCACCTGGAGGATCGTGGAGACCACCTCGCTGGACGGATCAACCACGCTCGATGCCATGATAGCCACGGTTGAGGATCAGGATGACTCCAGCGGCCTGCTCACGGCTCTGGGCGCAGGCGACGGCATCGTCAAGATCAGATGCTCCTCGACTGCCTATACCGATCACGACGGCGCGGAGATCCTAGTGAGGATCGAGAACAACTCCGTCTCCGAGGGCATAGAGGCGATCGCGGCGGCGTTGCTCTACGACGATGACTCCACCGATGGGTTCGTCTACTACGTCAGCGGCGTAAGCCGGCCTGCCATCACCGTCGAATACGGGCGTCTCGCGCTCTCCATCGCGGTGCTGATGTCCGACGGCAGCTACCTCTTCACGTACTCCGACGGCATCGACGCGCAGTGGCGGGTGACGGCAACCTACGACTACAAGGGCAGCGTGACCGCCACCGAGCTTGCCAAGGTCTCGTCCGACGGCACGGTCACGGCCACGGGCTCGGGCAACGGCTCCATCGTGGTGGAGGGCCAGGCCTTCGGCTTCACCGTGAGCTGCCGTGTCTACATCGAGGGCAACGACATATCCGGCACCCAGACCGCCACTCCGCTTACGTTGATGATGAACTACACCGACCGCACTCACGCCAGCGAGGTCTCCTACAGCACCAGCAACCTCCCCGAGATCGTCGACCAGATGGGCAACGTCCAGTTCGTCGCCAAGATCTACTGGAGCGACGGGACGATGACCAATGCCGCCGATAGCCCGTTGACCCTTACATGGGAGCGGCTGTACTGCACGGATTTCGACGGCAACGAGGTGGATGTGCCGCTCGCCTACATCTCCTCCGACGGGCTGGTTACCGCCTCCTCCTATGGGAACGGGATAGCCTGCTTCAGAGCGACGCTTAACAAGACCGACGGCAGCACGCTGACCTACGACGTGAAGGTGGAGATCTACGGCAACGAGACCTACGTGACGCGCGTCAGCATCACCGACAGCCTCGGGCTGCTCGAAAGCAACGTCGCCATTGACGTCTCCGTCTCGGGCGACATCCACTACTTCACAGCCACGGTCACCTTCAGCAACGGCTCGATGGTCTCGTCCGACTACGACGCCTACGGGCTGCTCGACACGCTCGAATGGAGGACGCTCAGAGGTCCCTCGTCTGACGAGGACTATCTCTACTCCTCCATAACGGAGGACGGCGAGTTCTCCACCAAGTCGGGCTTCTCGCAGTGCTACGTGCGGGCGACGATGGTCGGCGGCGGCATCTACGGCAACGACGTATACGCGCAGGTGAGGGTCTACGACGGGTCCGAGGACGAGAACATCGGCTATTCGGGGTCGATCACCGTCAACGTCATCACACGTACCGACTACGACACCTTCGGTCTTAACGCCACGCCCTCCAGGGTGGTCACGATCTCCGATTCCGACATCGAGGCGGCCGGCACATACACCGACTGGTTCACCTACCTGACCCGTGGCGACAGCTGGGGAACGATATATGCGCGGGGCATCTCCATCGGCAACTTCGTGAGGCTCGCGGGCATAGACCCCTCGTCGATGCAGTTCATCACGTTCGTCGGCTCCGATGGATATGGCACCGAGAGCGGCTTCTACAGCGCCAGCCAGATCCAGTCGTCGCGCTACAGGTACACCAACTACTACATGCACGAGGTCTCCAGCAGCGCCGCCTACCTCGGCCAGGAGAACGTCTCGTCGATGATCGCGCTCGAGTACTACCGCGATGTCGGCGACGACTACATCTCGTCCGGATACTCCCAGATGAGCTCGGACAGCTGCCTGCGGCTCTTGATGGGGATGCAGGGCGTGGACACTCATAACGCCGCGAGCATGGTCAGGTGCGTCTCGGAGTGCACGATCATCGTCGACGATCCGCTTGATGACGAATTGGACGACTCGCCGATCAGCACTCCCGAATCCGGCTCGACACCGGGTGGCAGTGGCACCGGAAGCTGGGGGACGGGTACCGGCTCCTCCGGTGGCAGCGGCAGCGGCAGCGGTGTCGCCACCTCGGGAACAGGCGAAGGCGTGGGCGAGGGCGCCTGGGGAACCTCGGGGGATGGAGGTCTTTCTGGCGTGGTCAGCCTCCTTTCCGAGGTGGACGAGGAGAGCGTCGAGGGCGATTTCGACCTGGTTCGGGTGGTGGACAACCCATGGAGGTCGATCGCATTGATCGCGGCTTTGGCCACTGTGGTATTGGCGATCATCTACGTCAAGAGGAAGTTCGACGACGAAGTAGTCATTGGAAGGATGATGTCGACATGAGGATGCCAAGATCTCTCACTGAAACCGGGAGCGCTCGCTCCAAGATGGCGTCCATAGCGCTGACCATGCTGCTGTGCACGTCTCTTCTCATGCCAGCCACGTCGTGGGCCGTCGAGGCCGAGGAGTCCGTCGATTCCGGTGCCGTCGCGGCCGCCGAGGCCGAGACCGAGTCTGATGAGACCGCAATCGAAGCCGCGTCCGACGAGGCCGGCTCCTCCGAGGCCGAAGCAGCCGAGGACGGACAGACCGCCACGGTGATGATGGATACCCGGGCCTCCACGCAAGACGCCGATGTTTCGTGGTACACCGAAAACCGGAACGCCAGCTCCTACACGATCAGTACCCCGGCGCAGCTGAGGGGCCTTTCGGAGCTGGTAAACGGAACCTCCGGCGAGGTCTCGGAGGCGGTCAGCTTCGAGGGTGTGACGATAACGCAGAGCACGAACCTTACGCTTGCCGAGTACGACACGTCGTCTTCCTCTTTCACCGAGGTGGAGTTCACTCCGATAGGGACCGAGTCGACCCCGTTTTCGGGCACTTACGATGGAGGCGGCTACGTGATCCAAGGTCTCACGATCACCTCCGGCTCCACCAACGTGGGTCTCTTCGGATATACGTCCGAGGGATCCACGATCAAAGGCGTCGAGATCCAGCAGAATGAGAGCGCTCCCAGCCGCATCTCCATCGAGACCTCCAATGCGGTTCTGAACGGGATCGGAGCCGTGGTGGGCAAGGCCGGCGGAGATGTGATCGACTGCTCCAGCTCGGCCGACGTCATCATCCACAGCACCACCCCTTCTACCGCCAACGCCCTATACGTCGTGCGCAACGTCGGCGGCGTGGCCGGCTATGTCATCGGAGACATGAGCGGGTGCTCGTTCAGCGGCACCCTGGATGTGCTGGTGGAGGCCGATTCCTACGTCAAGTCCACGGATACAGATGATCTGAGGGTCGCGGACAGCTTCGGGGGCGTGGTCGGCCGGTTCGGCGACCCGGATGATTTCGGGACGATCTCGGACTGCTCGAACACCGGCACCGTATGGGTTCGCTGCACCGGCGCAGGTGCCGATGACGCGGCGGGGGCCGTCACCACCTACGCGCGCGCCTTCTTTGTAGGAGGGGTCGTCGGGTATTCCAACGGTAACGTCATCGACTGCACCAACGGTTCCTACGACGAGCTTTCCAACACCGTCGTCGGCCTCGTCAGCACCTCTGCCACGGATGCGGCCGATGGCGACCACCTGGACAATCGCGGAGGAGACCAGGTAGGCGGCATAGTCGGAGGCGTGCGCAGCGTAAGCGACGAATCCAATCGCTACAACGACGGTGATCCTAACAATCCGGTGGAGGTGAAAAACTGTCATAACCTCGGGGAGATCATCGGATGCGTGGGCGTCGGCGGAATCGTCGGAGAGGCCGGGACCTCCACCATCATCACCCAGTGCAGCAATGGCATCGAGAACATGGATCTCCCCGGGCACGTGGTCGCCACAAGGTGGAACAAGCCCACCTCCGGCGGCATCGTGGGGCGTATCTGGGCGGGTACCGTCTCGTACTGCGCCAACTATGCCGTCATTGAGAACGTCCAGAGCGGCTACTACATGGCCGGCATCTGTGGTGGACTCGCCAAATCGGACGACTACCCCACGGTCATGGGCGAGGTCTACGCCTGCTATAACGCCGGTGACATCTACACCGCCGGGAGCGGCACCAGTGCCGAGTACCGCGAGGCGGGGCTGGTCGGATCCAACGAAGGGTACGTGCACGACTCGCTGGTCCTTCAGGGTACCGTGCCCTATCACAACGACTCCCCGATAGGAGACAGCGACTGGGGCTACTACTCCAACCTAGAGGTCTACACCAAAGAGCAACTCGCGAGCAGCTCCGCCGCCGCCTTCCTCAACGCTCAGGCCATCTCCGATGACGATTGGAGCTGCTACTGGATCTCCCCAGGCGACGGGTCGTATCCCACGCTCAACGTTTGGGCCGCCGACATTGAGACCACCGTTCTCACATTGGAGATGATCAGCTACGCGGAGCAGATCAAGGAGGCCCCATTCGTGGGAGAGGGCGTCGCCACCATTCCCGAGCTCAAGGTCGTCCTCGTAGATGGAACGGAGCTCGTTCAGGGCGCCGACTTCAAGGTGATTCCCCAAACTGGCGCTTGGGATATGACCTATGGCGAGAAGTCCTACTCCGCCTCGATAGAGGGGATAGGCAGGTACTCCGGGACTGTTGCGAACGTCGCCAGCTACGGCATCGGCCCCGCCGAGCTCGAGGACGCGGTGGTGACGATCGAGTCGCGCACCTACTCGTTCGGCAAGGTTATCTTCCCCACGTCGGTCAGCGTGACGATCGGCGGTTACGAGATCGACTCGAGCGAGTACTCCTACATCATCTACGACAACTCCACGCTCCTCAGTGCAGTTCAGGGAGGGTCGGGCACGGCGTTCGCCGCTTACGACAGCGCGGGGTATGTCTCCTTCGACGGAGGCATTACGCGCGAACCTGTGGCCGATGCCGATCTCGACTCTGCGGACGAGTGGCTTCTCTACGATCGCGATGGGGAATTGATCTCGGACAGCGATGGCAATATCTACTACGTCACCGGTTCCGGAGGCGGCGTCGGGTCCGTGGTCAGCAACCGGCAGAGCTGCATCCGCGCGAGGGGCGGCACCCCCGCCGCCTACATCGTGGAGGTCATCGCCAACGAGGACAGCGATGTGCTCGCAGGATCCACGATAGGCTACTACTCCATTCAAACCGTCGACATCCGAGACGACACCACGATCTCCTCGGCCTCCTGTCAGGGCGTCGAGTGGGTGTGGGATGCCGACCAGAAGCGCTTCAACATGGTCGACGAGAACGGCGATGTGATTTCGGGCCTTCCTGTCGCGACCTTCACGGGGGAGACGATAGAACCGCAGATCTCGCTGTCCTACGGCGACTACGTGCTGGCAGAGGATGTGGACTACCGGGTGACCTTCGGCGACCCGGAGCCTGAGGCGGAAAGCCTCGAGGATACCGAGGGGTACCTCAACCGCAACGTGACCGGCGACAACGTCACATCCTCCGAGGTCGAGGCGTGCGTGACGGTCCGGCCGGTCAGCTCCTACGAGATGAGCAACTATATACTCGCCTACTTCGAGATAGCGCCGGCCGACTTCGCCGATTGCGAGATCGGGC
>CAZPAN010000050.1:0-9758 GCA_964584585.1 uncultured Coriobacteriaceae bacterium
ACCTTGAAGTCCATGTCGCCGAGGAAGTCCTCGAGGCCCTGGATGTCGGTGAGGACGACGGTCTTGCCCTCCTCCTGGATGAGGCCCATGGCCACGCCGGAGACCGGGCGCTTGAGGGGCACGCCGGCGTCCATGAGGGCGAGCGTGGAGCCGCAGGTGGAGGCCATCGAGGAGGAGCCGTTGGACTCCATGACCTCGGAGACCACGCGGATGGTGTAGGGGAACTCGTCCTCGGAGGGGATCACGGGCAGCAGCGCGCGCTCGGCGAGGTTGCCGTGGCCGATCTCGCGGCGCTTGGGGCTGCCCATGCGGCCGGTCTCGCCGGTGCAGAACGGCGGGAAGTTGTAGTGGTGGATGTAGCGCTTGCCGTCGACGGGCTCGATGGTGTCGAGGCGCTGCCACTCGTTGAGCATGCCCAGGGTCAGTATCGAGAGCACCTGGGTCTGCCCGCGCTGGAAGAGTCCGGAGCCATGCACGCGGGGCAGGTAACCCGGCTTGATCATCAACGGGCGGATCTCGTCGATCTTGCGCCCGTCGATGCGCTCGCCGGTGGTGAGGATCATCGTGCGCATGACCCTCTTCTCGAGGGCCTTGAACTCGGCGGAGATATCGCCGGACCACTCCGCGCGCTCCTCCTCGGAAAAGCTTGCGAGCACCTCCTCCTTCAGGGCGTCCACCTTCGCGGTGCGGGAGAGCTTGTCGGCATCCTTGAGGGCCGCGTCCATCTGGTCGCTGAAGGCGAACACGCGATCGTGGACCTCGGGAACCGGGAGCTTGACGGGATATTCCATCGGAGTCGGTGCGATACGGTCGAGGAAGCGCTGCTGGACCTCGCAGAACTCGCCGATCACCTGCTGCCCGAAAGCCAGCGCCTTGAGCATGTCCTCCTCGGAGATCTCCTCGGCGCCGGCTTCGACCATCGAGATGAAGGTCGCGGACCCCGCGAGAGTCAGGTCGAGATCGGATTTCGCCTCCTCCTCGAAGGTGGGGTTGACAATGAACTCTCCGGTGTAGCGGTCGCGTCCGATGCGCACCCCTGCAACCGGCCCCTCGAACGGCGCCCCGCCTGCCATCAGAGCTGCGGAGGCAGCCATTATGGAGATGACGTCGGGCGGGTTCTCGCCGTCGGCCACGAGAGGGGTGGCGACGACATGGACCTCGTTGCGGAAGCCGTCCGGAAAGCCCGGACGGATCGGACGATCGATCATCCTGGCGGTAAGGGTGCCCTTCTCCGACGGACGGGACTCGCGCTTGAGATAGCCGCCCGGAATGCGGCCGACCGCGTACATACGCTCGATGAAGTCGACCGTCAGCGGAAAGAAATCATAGTCCTTCTGCTCCTTGGAGACGACCGCCGTGACCAGGACGGTGGTGTCGCCCTGGGTGACCACGACAGAGCCGGTGGTCTGCTTGGCGAGTTCTCCAGTGCTGAGCGTGTAAGACTTGCCGTACAGCTCGAAGGACTCGGTGATCTTTGCCATTGTGCCTCTATCCGTTCTCTTCGATGGCGCCCTTCGCGCCATTGCCCTCTTCGGGCATCCCTGACGGACGTCTAGCGCCAGCCAGCCTGCCCGGGACACTCCCGCGCCCCTTGCGCCGGGTGCCCCCGAGACGCCCGCGCCCCTCGCACGGACCCCTCTCCCGGGACCCCACGCCACTCGCGCGGACGCCCCGCTCGCGCCCGCCGGATCTCGCGGCGGGCCACAGGAACTCCGGCCATCTCACGCCGAAAGCCCCAGCTACACAAGAGGGGAACCGTTAGGCTCCCCCCATGCTGCTCGATGTGATTACCTAGGGAAACACTGATCTGTTGCTTCCGTCCGAATCCGGCATGTGACGCAGCCCATACGCGCGAAGGCGAAGAGGACGCGCTGGCCCGCGTCGATGAGCCTGAACGTGCAGAAACGTAGCACGAGCCGGAGACGGGTGGAATAAATTGATCATCGCTCCCCTAGACGTTGTCGCGGATCCCGAGTTCCGCGATGAGCGCTCGGTATCCCTCGATGTCACGCTTCTTGATGTAGGTGAGGAGACGACGCCTCTTTCCTACTAGCATCAGAAGACCCCTTCGGGTGTGATGGTCCTTCCTGTGCTCCTTGAGATGCTCGGTGAGGTGCCGGATGCGCGCCGTGAGGATAGCGACTTGGACCTCGGGAGAACCGCTGTCATGCTCGTTCTTTCCGAACTTCTTGACAAGCTCGGCTTTCTGCTCTTTGGAGAGAACCATGGGTGTACCACCTTTCCTGTGTCCGCCCCAAGCCGGGTGAGCCGTCGGTGGTTCGCGGCAGACTCAGCGAGGGGTAGGCTAAGCAAACAATTCATGAAGTATACGCCGAGATGGGCGAATTCGCCCCGTTTGCAGGGAGAATTTGGCCCCTCATGGGCTGCGAGCGGCCTGCGGAGGAGATCGGCAGGTTAGAAGCGGCGACGAGATGGTTCGACCATAGAGCATCGATGCAGGCAGCGCGTCGACGAATCCCTCTTCGGAGGCGGCGTCGTCACGATGTAGCGCCTCAAGTCGTAGCGCTCCGCCCGCGAGATCAGAAAGGCATTCTCGAAATGGGAGATGTAGCGTTTGACTGTCTCGGGGCTGTTGGATCTATTCCACCTGTCACAGCAGATCTATCTTCTTTGCCGCACGGATTGTCTTTATTTGACGTAGTCTAATAGCGTTTCATGATTACCCCGTGTGCCGGCATCGGTCGTGAATCCATGTATGCATACGAGCGACGAAGGAGGCAAGCCGTGGGACAGAGCATCCATCAACCCGCCGAAGGACCGATGAGCAGAGACGCCATCCCGACCGATCGCATGCGAGAGGTATGCGGAAAGGCGGTAGCGTTCGTACTCGCATCGGAGAAAGGGACCACTCCCCTGAAGGTGGAGTTCGAATCGCCCGACGTGGAGCCCGTCATCTGCGAGCCGGACGAAGGCGAAGCCCCCGTCGCCCGCCCGCTCCAGCGCTACGACGGCCGGGCTTGCGTGAGCTGGTCGATCGAGACGGCACGCGAGGCCGGCGTGGCATCCGTTGTGGTTCTCACGACCCAGGAGCTTGCAGACGACATCTCTGCCGCTATCGACGCCGAGACGGAGATCATCGTGCGCGACCTCGACGCCGAGCGCCGTGCGACCAGCGATGCCGCATGGTTCGAAGTGCACTGTCTCCCCTACGGACTCATCACCGCGATGCACCGCCGGGCGATCGAGATCTCGCCGTGCTGCGAGCGCATCCTGGTGCTCTCGTGCGACCAGGTCCGCCTACGCCCCGAGCACATCTACGAGTTGCTCGCCGATGCCGACTCCCACCCTGAGGCCGACATCGTAACCTCGTGGATCCGCTGGTTCCCGCGCACGCCCATCGCGATCTCCCGAGCCTTCATCGAGAGCCTTCCCGAGTCGGGCCTGCTCGAGAAGATGCCGGACAGCAAATGGCGCCCGCTGCCGGAGCTGAACGCGATCGACCATCTTTTCGGCGAGGAGCGCCTGGGAGCCAACGCCGTGGTCTCGAGCGCCATGGAGGATTACCTGGAAGATCCGGAAGGATCCAAGGTCGAAGGCGACGAGCATGACGATAACAGCGAATCTCCTGGAGGCGCGAATGGAATGCATGCCATCACGTCTTGCGAGCATCATCTAGAAAACGGACCTGCCCCCGACGAGCTGGCCTGGGCCGATGCTTTCGGACGGCGTTGCAGGGCCGACTTCCCGATATTCGCCAAGGGACATCGCGGCGGATCGCTCGTCTATCTCGACAACGCCGCCACGACGCAGCGCTGCGCCCAGGCGCTACTGGCCCAACGCGACTATGACGAGAACATCAACGCCAACGTCTACCGAGGCACTTACGAGCTCTCCGTAGCCTCTACCCGCGCCTTTGCAGAGGCGAGGCGCAAAGTCGAGGAGTTCATAGGAGCCGGCGATCCGGAAGAGGGCGGTGCCGGCGGCAAGCTCGCCTTCGTCGCGAACACCACCGAGGCGATCAACCTGGTCGCCCAGGCTTGGGCGATGCGCAACCTGAATCCCGGAGACGTCATCGCGATCGCGCTGGAGTCACACCACTCGTCGATCGTCCCCTTCCAGATAGCAGCCGAGATGACCGGAGCAAAGATCCGCTATCTCCCCTATGACGCATCCGGACGCATCGACCGCAATGCCTATTCCCGCATCATGCAAGAACATCCGAAGCTGGTCGCCATCCCCCATGTCGGAAACGTGATCGGGATCGTCGAGCCGGTTCGCGAGCTGGCCGACGAGGCCCATGAGGCAGGGGCACGGGTGCTGCTCGACGCCGCGCAATCGCTTCCACACATCCCCGTCCGCGTCGGAGAGCTCGACGTGGACTGGCTGGCGTTCTCTGGACACAAGGCATATGGACCTATGGGCATCGGCGGCCTGTGGATCTCCGACGAAGCCGCGCCCGAGATGGACCCGCTGACGGGAGGCGGCGGCACGATCTCTCACGTCGGGAAACACTCTTACTATCTGCGTACCATGCCGATCCAGTTCGAGCTGGGAACCCCGCCGGCCTCGCAGGCCGTGGGACTGGCGGCGGCACTGGAGTACCTCGACCTCCTCGGCATGGACGACGTCCGCCGGCACGAAGCCATCCTCACCAAGTACCTGGTGCGACGCCTGGAGGATATCGACGGTCTGACCCTCATCGGAGACCACTCCCGTCCCGACGGTCAGGTGGGGCTGGTGGCGTTTTCCATCGCCGGGATCGACTCGATGGCGCTGACGGGGTTTTTGGGGAAAATCGGCATCGCGACACGCGGGGGCGGACATTGTGCGCTTCCGCTACAGGCCAGCCTGGGGCTGTCGGGCACGTTACGGGCAAGCCTCGGGGTGTACAACACGGTCGCGGACGTGGACGCGTTGATGGACGGAATCCGAACGTACCTCGATCTGATCTAGGGAAACACTGATTGATTGCTTTCGTCCGGATCCGGCGCATGGCGCAGCCCATGCGCCGGATCCTAATCAGCGTCTTCCTAGGCAGAGAACATGATGAGGCCTGCGGGGTCGAACGACAGGTTGATCGTGTCGCCGACGGAGCAGGGGCCGACCAGCCCGTCTCGGCTGCCAGCTTCCAGCTCCAGGACAACACCTCTGCATGCAACCTCCAGCTTCTGCCTGTCGCCGAGATAATCGGCCTTGACGACCTCGAACTCGATGCCGGAACTCGATGCCGGCCTCGAACCCGCGCAAGCCGTACCGGTCTCCGCGCCCGACGCCTCTCCCGCACTCGCCGCCACATCCGATCTCGAGCCGACGATGCGGATCGCCGACTCCCTCACCATCACGACTGCGGGGCCGTCGCCTAGTTCGCATGGTGCATCGAACAGGACACACGAGAACACGCCGCCAGCACACGTGCCCTCGACGATGTTCGAGTTGGAGAAATACCTGGCGATCCGAAGGCTAGCCGGATGGTCGTACACGTCCTGCGGAGTGCCGCATTGCAGCACCCTTCCCTCGTCCATGACCGCGATGCGATCGGATAGCTTGAGCGCCTCGGCCTGGTCATGGGTCACGAGGACGATCGTCGTGTCGACGCTGCCGTGGATCATGGCGAGAAGGTCGCGCATGTCGTCGCGCAGGTTCTCGTCAAGCGACGAGAACGGCTCATCGAGCAGCATGACCTTGGGATTCGCTACCAACGCGCGAGCAAGAGCGACTCGTTGCTGCTGGCCCCCAGAGAGCTGGGCGATCCGCCTCTTCTCGAAACCGCCCAGCTGAACGCTCTCGAGCATCTCCGACGCCCGCTTCAGACGCTCTCCCTTGGACACCTTGCGCATCTTGAGAGGGAACGCCACGTTCTGCACCACATTCATGTTGGGGAAAAGCCGAAGCTCCTGAAACACCACGGAGATATCGCGCTTCTCAGGCGGCAGGCCATCGAGACAGCGTTCGCCAAGCGTCACCGACCCGCTGCTCTGTATCTGCAAACCGGCGATTGTCTTGAGCAATGTCGTCTTGCCGCATCCAGACGGCCCCAGCAGCGAGAACAGCTCGCCGTCGCGGATCTGCAGATCCATCGAGCGAAGGATCTCCTTGCCGCCCAGCGTAACCACCAGTCCCTTGATGTCGAGGCTCATGCCCGCCATCCCCCTATCGTGGTCCCGTATCGGTCAGAGGGCCGCAGTCGCTCGACGGCTCCTCCGCGCAGTCGCCGCCTGCGGCGCCCTTGCAACAACCCGCGAGCCGCCACACGCCGCAACCCGCTCACTGCATCCCCAGGTTCTTGCCGTAACGCTTGGTAAGCATGTTCGAGATCCCCTGCAGCACCAGGAAAAACACGGCGTTGACCAGCACGAACAGAATGCAGAAGACCGACGACACCATCCGTGTCGTTCCGCCGATCATGGGCAGTATCATCGTGGCGAGCGTGACGACCTTGCCGCCTCCCATCAGACTCGTCAGCAGATACGCGCAGTTCGCCCCGATGAACCCCAACGCCATCGATGACAGCACGCCGGGCATAAGCGAAGGCAGCACACCCTGCAGGAAAGCCCGCACAGGACCCGCGCCAAGCACACGGGCCTGCTCCTCCAGCTTGTCCCCCGCCGACTCGACCACGTCGGTCATGATCTTGGTGGAGTAGGTCACGTTGGCGAGTAGAAGCATCACCACCACTCCGAACAGCGAGTTCCCGATTCCAAGGCGTATGAACATGATGTTCACGCCCATGGCGAAGACGAAGACGGGGATGATCATGGGCAGAAATGACATCAGCTCCACAAGCCACCGATATCTGGCCTTGAAATGGACGATGGCCCATGCGGTGCATGTCGCAATCGCCGTGGAGAGCGCCGCCACAGAGGTGGAAAGCACGATCGAGTAGAGCGTGACGCCGACGATGTCATAGTTGCTGCTGAGAAGCATGTCGATCCCATAGGTGGAGAATCCGCCCTCCATCAGCAGAGGCCAGCGCGGCACGATGGCCGACAGCACCAGGATCACGATCGGCACCACGATGGCGATCAGCTCCAGCCACACCACCAGGTGCAGGAAGGGATGGCGGCAAAACGCCTTCTCGGCCTCAAGCTTCCTCGAACGCTTCACGACGAACCTCCCCTATCAGCCGACACCGTCGTCTCTCCGAGGATCCCCCGCAGGCCCCTCTTCCTCATGAAGAGGGCGTAGAACACGACGATGAAGGCGAAGGTAACCAGGATCACTATCATCGACATCGCCATGACCTCAGGACGGTCGGCGAGAGAGGCGTGAGTGTAAGTCTGGTAGAGAGTAACCGAGATGCCGGTCGGACGAGTGACGCCAAGCAGAAGCGGGATCTCGTAAGCCGCGAACAGGCTCGCTATCACTATCAGGAACACGTTCCTTATCGAAGGCATGCAAAGAGGCAGCGTCACGTTCGTGAAAGCCCTAAACGAGCTAGCTCCCAGAGTGCGTGCGGCCTCGCCCATCGAGGAGTTGATGTTGGACATCACCGTGACGATAAAGTAGGTGATGAACGGGATCTCCCCCCATATGAACGCGATGAGTATGCCGAACCCCTCTGCACGGTAGAGAAGCACGTCCGAGATGTTGGCGAGCCATTCCCAGCCCAGCGCCTGGCCGATCGACTCCGCCAGGCCGCTGCCTCCGAAAATGTCGATCATGATCATCGCCGTCACCGACCACGGGACGAACATCGGGAACTTGATGATCGACCACAGCGCGCCGCGATCATGGCCCGTGGTGACCATCGCGTATGAGAGCACGATCGCCAGCAGCGTGGCGACGGTCGTGCTGACCGAGGCGTGGTAGGCGCTAAGCAGGATGCTGGACACGAGCGTGCTGCTAGACAGAACGTCAGCATAGTAATCGAGGGTGAATTCCTGCGCGTAGACGCCGGGCATCAGCAGGCCAAACGACTGAAGGACCCCGTAGACGAACCCGAACAGCAGTATCAGCAGGCGAAAGGCCAGCGGGGTCAGCAGGATCAGCGGGGCGATCCGGCGTACGCGATGACGCCGGACGAGCTGCGACGAGGGCGGGGACGCCGCATTCCCGCAACGTCCCCGCTTATTTACATGAGATCGGCTCATATGGCCTGCGCTCTATCTGATAGTCATGCCATCGGGACTAGTGCCCCACGACCTCCTCCAGCCATATCTCGGTGATGGCGGCCTCGACGTCGGCGGAGTACTCGGAAGTCGCCGCCTCCTGAAGCGCATCGTCGGAGACGTTGTTGGGACCATGGTCGATCTCCTCGAAGACAGCCTGCTCCTCTTCGGTAAGCTTGGAGTGATCGAGAACGTCGCCGGCGGCACGAGAACTTTTCAGCGCCTGCTGCTCAGGGCTGAGCATCTCGTTGATCACGACGAGCGCACCCGCCTTGTTGGGCGAGTTGTAGGGGATGGCCCAGTAGCTGAAGTTGGCGGTCGTGTTCTCGAAGATGTAGGACTGCGCGGTCTCGGGATACACGCCGCTGTTGATCTTGGCTCCGCAGCCGTACTGGTCATACAGCACGTCGTTGTAGATCTCGCCGTTGCTGAAGAGCTGCGTCATCTCGTCGTTATCGGCCGGGAAGGTCTGACCCTCCTGCCAGAGGTAGGGATTGAGTTCGATCAGATAGTCGAGAGCCGGCTGGATGATCTCCCGGATAGCGTCGGTGTCCTCGGGATCGACGGTCATCAGATCCTCGTAGTTGTCGCAGGTGTTGTAGATGATCGTGCGGATGAACGCGGCACCGACCCAGTTCTCGGATGACGGATAGGTGAACTTACCCGGGTAGGTCATAGCAAGCTCCATGAAGTCCTCTGGACTGGAGAGATCGCCGGGAGCGACGGCATCGTCCTTGATGATGTTGAGCTCATAGAAGCCGAAGGGCGCCTCGTAACCTTCGTTGTCATAAGCGAAGTCGATGTAGACCAGAGGGTTCTCCGGATCGACATAGGCTTCGAAGTTCGGGAGAAGCTCGTCGATCGGACCAAACCAGCCGCCGAGCTCTTGGTTGTCCTTGAAATTCAGCCCATTAACCCAACCGATGTCGAACGCACCGTCGTTGGCTGTCGAGCCGGCGGCGAGCGAGTCGGTCAGCGCGGTCATGGCGCTCTCGTCGTAGATGTAGTTGAGCGTGATGTCGTACTTCTCGAGTACCGTCTCGGCAAGCTCGCTGACCCAGGTGTTCAGATCCTCGTTGCCATCGTAGCCATAGTAGGTGACGGTGGTTCCACGGGCAGCCTCGACGACAGCGTCCCAATCGGTATAGTCGATATCCTCGCTGGAGGTGTCGGTGCTGGTGCCGCTGCACCCGACCAATGCGCAGCTTGCCACAAGCGAAAGCGACACCACGGCAGACATCAGCTTGGCCCAGCGTCTACCCGGCGTTCTATAAGCCATTGCCGTTCCTTTCTGTAAACGATTCCCACCCTTCCGATGACGGAGTCCGACGTTCGACCCATGAAGAACCTCGAACGCCCGTCAACCACCGCGACATTCTACTACTTGATCATGTGTAATAGTAGACCAACGCATATATTAATTAGCTTAGCGTCGATGCCTGAAAAGGGAGGGGGCTCAATTGAAAAAGTAAGCGCCCCAAATCCGGACTGCAGCTCAACCTACAACAACACAGCTAAATCCACGCCGCAGGCTCACAACCTACAGTCTAGATCTCTATCTCGTTGGACTCGTCGCCTGCCCATTCGCTATACCCGGCGGTATAGACACTAACGTTCTCGTAGCCTTGGTCTAATAGGATCTCGGCCACAAAGGCTGCACGCACGCCTCCGGTGCAGTACACGATGATT
>CAZPAN010000051.1:0-9710 GCA_964584585.1 uncultured Coriobacteriaceae bacterium
CAGCGGCTCAATGACCTTGCCCTCGAGCTCGATTGCATCTTCCTTGCTCAAATCCCTTCCCCCTTCGGGTGCAAATCACGACAGTGGAATATGATAGCCCGGAACTTCTGAGCGTTGCAATACACATTCCATAGGCGGGAACGCAGGCGAAACACCGGCAGCGACAGCGTTCGGAGGCCCTTCAGACGCTGTCATCCAGCTAGCGATCCACAAGATATATGCAGTCGGGTGGGAAGCGAATCCAGACCTCCTGACCCAGCTCGGGAAGATCCTCTGCGGGAACCTGCAGCTTGTCGACCCTCCAGAACACGTGATTGTGCAGGAAGCTCATCTCGTTCTCGGGGTCATCCGTCTCTTCAGGCTCCTCCTGGCTGTCATCGACGAAACCCAAGAGGATGGTCCTCTCGAACCTGGAGTCGGAGACCCTGTCGCACCTCATTCTGAACACGTTCTCCAAACGCATCTCCGGTACGACCCCGTCCTCCGCAGAGCCGCTCGGCTCCGTCTCGTCGAGACCGTTCCTCTTCAGCGACTGCCTGGCATAGCCTGGCATCGGCACCCCGTCGGGGCCGACTACCCTCTCGAGCATGAAGGCCCTGATCCCGAGGTTCAGCACATTTTCAGGAACCTTCTGCTCGGTGGTCATCTCCACGCCCCACCTGGGCAAAAAGACCCTGTGATCGGAGACGCGACGGGCCTTGGTGACGTTCTTGCAACCGGAAAGCTTGATCGAGGCGGTGGACTTGGGGCTGTTGACCAGCTCCTCGCCCGAGCTGATCTCCATGATGCGGCCGTCGTCCATCACCGCGATGCGGTCGCAGAAGCGAAGCGCCTCATCGATGTCATGGCTAATGTAGACGATGGTGCCTTCGAACATCCCGAACACGCCGGTGAGGTTCTGTTCCAGGACTCCCTTCAAGTGGGAGTCGAGGGCGGAGAAAGGCTCGTCTAACATGAGGATCCCCGGCTTCGCTGCGATCATCCTGGCGAGCGCGACCCTCTGCTGCTGGCCGCCGGAGAGCTGGGCCGGGTAGCGATCCGCGAACTTGGAGATGCCGAACCGGTTAAGTTCCATCTCGACCTGACGGGCGCGCTCCTCTTTCGAGACCTCCTTGCCGATGCCGGCGCTGACGTTTTGAGCCACGGTGAGATTGGGAAAGAGCATGTAGTTCTGGAACAGCAGGGCGGTCTTACGCTCCTGAACTGTGAGGTTGACCTTGGCCTTGGCACCTCGGGCCCGATCGAAGAAGACCCTGTCGTTGACGACGATGCGGCCTGCGTCAGGGGTCTCGATACCTGCGACGCAGCGCATCGTCAGGGTCTTGCCGCAGCCCGACTCGCCGAGAAGGCCAAGTTTTTCGTCTCCCGCCTCGAAGGCCACCTCCAGGGAGAACCCAGCGAAGCGTTTCTCGATCTCCACGCTAAGCGCCATCGGAGTCCCTCCTTCTGTACTTCGTCGTCCGGTTGGACCAGACATTGATGAAGAGCAGGACGACGAAGCAGATCAGTATCATCACGAGGGTCCAGAAGATCGCGATATCGGTCCGCCCGTTCATCCATTGGAAGTAGATCGCGAGCGGTATCGTCTGGGTGATCCCGGCGTAGTTGCCTGCCAAAAAGAGCGTGGCACCGAACTCCCCCGAGGCCCTCGCGAAGGAGAGCGCGGTGCCGGCAGCGATCGAGGTCCATGTCAGCGGGAGCATCAGCTTGCGGAAAATCCTGAAGCTGGACCACCCAAGGGTGCGAGCGGCGTCGAGCATGTTGTTATCGAGACCCTCGAATGCACCCTTGGCGTTCATGTACATCAGCGGAAAGGCCACGACCACGGCGGAGATAACCGTAGCCTGCCAGCTGAAGATCAGCGGAAATCCGATGTTGATGAACCACTGTCCCACCAGCGAGTTTCGCCCCAGAAGCATCAGCAAGATGAAACCGCAGACGGTGGGTGGCAGAACCATCGGTATCGTGAAGATCGCATCCATGATGGAGCGCACACGCGGAGAGAGCGTCAGCACCCAGTAGGCGGCGAGCAGGCCCAGCACGAAGATGATAACCAAGGCCACCAGAGTCGTCCGAAGCGAGACGAACAGCGGTCTGTAGTCGAGTTCCGTGAAGAACTCGACGACGGCTGACCATCCCGTCGAAGACTCGACGACCGTCACCTCGGAAGCCGGGGCGATCACGCCGTACGAACAGTGCCCGAGGTCGATCTGGTTGGGGTTGTCCTGAGCGGTGACGTCCGAGGAGTCCTCCCCTATCACGCAGGTGTAGCCCCTTCCCTCGCGCAGCTCCTGGGCAAACGAGAAGATCACGCCGTCGATCGTTATCGATTCATCGGATGTCACATACCAGGTCATCTGGTCGTTGGCGAGGGTCACTCCGCCATTGGCGTTGAACTCGTCCATCTGGCCGAGCAGGTTCTTGAAGGCCTCGACCGACTCGACATCGGACACGGAGACTCCGGCCTCCTCGGCGGATTCGGGGATGTAGAGGACCACATACGGGTCGTCGCTCTCCATGTTCACGAAGACGGCGGAGAAGGCGTTCAGGTCGGCTCCGGTGAGATAGGTGTAGCCGAAATAGACCCCGTCGACCTCCCTGTTCGACCCAACCTGGGCACGTGAGAAGTCGTTGATCCCGAAATCATCTCCCTCGACTATCCCCGAGGCCCCGGTCTGGTCGATCGTGGCCTCGACGGAAGACTGGCCGTCAGCCGTCTCGGGAACCACCTGGGCTATTAAAAGGGAGAGGATGCAGATGATGGCCACGCTGACGAACGAGGTCATCGTGAGCCTTCTCATCCTGCTGTCCGTTTTGGCGGCGATCATGCTCTCCTTTCGATGGGTCAGACCGATTGAGCAGCCGAAGGCTGAAATAATTATACGGAAATCGAAATAGTCGCCTGCAAGGATCGAGGGCGGACCCACGCAAGGAGATCACAGCTGGTGACAGCCGGTCGACTGTCAGACAAATCTGACAACTCGTTCGTCGAAACGAAGGGCTGGCAAAAGATGGGAGCCCGCACGGCGACCCCAGGGTCCCGGTAGAGCCTAAAAGCCTCAAGACGGCCCAAGGGCCCGGGATAGCTCCCGGACCCTTGGACCAGGTCGGAGTTCCGGTTACAACCGGACAAGAGAGAGGAAAGGCGCGGAAACGACACCTTTATCTAAGGGAAACATTGATCGCTTCATTCCGCTCGTCTCCGACACAAGCCGGATCCGGACGAAAGCAATCAATCATCGTTCCCCTAGGCAGCCAGTGAGAAGCCCCACTTCTGCCATATCTCCTCCGCTGCGGGATCGGTCGCGCACCAATCCAGGAAGTCCTGGGCCTCTTCCTGGTTCTCCGAAACGCTGCAGACCGCAGCGGGGTAGATGATGCTGTCATGCATGTCGGCGGGAATCGTGTAGACGACCTCGACGCCATCGTAGCGGTACGAATCGGAGAGGAAGACGACCGCGAGATCAACTTCTCCACCGGAGACGTACTCCGCAACGTTTCCGACGCTCGAACCGGTGATGGGGGTCTGCATGTCGATGTACTCGCCACCAGATCCGGAACTGTCGGAGTAGTAGCCTATCGCATAGAAGGACTGTGCGGCGTAGTTGCCGGCCGGCACGGAATCATCGCCGACCGCAAGGCTGTATCCGCCATCGATGATGTCCTCGAGAGAGCTGATCTCGATGCCCGATCCCTCCTGGGCGATGACGACGAGATCATTATTGAAGAGGTCGATCCTGGTGTCGTCTACGATCAGGCCCCCCTCGGAGGCGGTGTCCATGTTGCGCTGGGCTGCGGAGATGAATATGTCCGCATAGGCCCCGCCCTCGAGCTCCTGCACTAGGTTGCCCGAAGAGAGATACTGAGCGTCCGCGAAGGTAACCCACTCATGGCTCTCGGTGTAAGCAGCCATCGCCTCTTCCATCGCCTCGCTCATCGAGTTGGCAGCGAAGATCTGAAGCTCGACTGCCTCATTGGCCTCCTCCTCGGTGCTGGAGCTGCAGCCCGCGAGGGCGAAAGCTCCGACAAGCGCGAGCGCCGTAACGGACGAAACGATCGCCGTCATACGCTTCCTCATATGAAACCTCCTGGTTCGTTGCAGCCAAGCTCACCAAAAGCCTTCTATTAATCTCGCAAGCCCGGTCTGCACCCCTTTATGCCAGGGTGATAATAGCCTGCTTTCAGAACAAATGTCAAACAGTATTATTCTTTCTTGAGGATAATAGCCCAGTAGACGTGTTTTCGCAACACCCGTTTTGCGATTGGTTCACGAATGTTTCTGGAGAAGATCCAGTGCCTGGTCGCAGAGGTCCCTGTAGGATTCGGATGCGTCGGTCGAGGAGAAGGACTCTACCGCCTCCAGACACCTGCTGCCCCCGATGCGCGCCAGAGCTTCCAGGGAGTACCTTATGCTCCACTCTCCCCCGTCGGCCAGGGCGGCGGACACGATCGTGACGATGTCGCCGCCTCCATCGTGAGCGCTCCCGCATCCCTCGAACAGGCGGCCCAAACACCAGATGCTGGTGGATCTGAGATCTTCGTCCGATCCGTCGGATGCGAGGACGGAAAGGACGGTGACGGCCCTGTTATCCCATGCAGAGGTTCCCGAAGCGCCGAGATCCCGGATCGCCTCGGTACAGGAGATTGCCGCCGAGGCTCTCACCCTGCTGCGCTCCTCGGGGTCGTCGAGCACGTCGATCACATACTCTAGGGCCTGTCGGGAATCATCCGGAAAAACCTCGGCGCAGCTGGCGGCGATCGATCCTAGGGCGCTCACAGCGCAGGCCCTGACGTCGTCGGAGTCCGCAGAATCGCTGAGCTTAGTGAGCGCGGGAATGGGATCGGGGACTCCAAGCCTGCCGAGCGACCAGGCGGAGTTGGCCCGCACGCGCTCGCTGTCGTCGGAGATGCACATGAGCAGGGGTTCCAGCGCTCGCGGATCGCCGATACCGCCGGCGGCCGCGACGGCGTTGGCGCGGATGCCGTCGTCGACGTCGAAGACCCTCGCTATCACGGGTCCGAAAGCGCGCTGATCCCCTATCTTGGCGAACGCCGCGAGCACCTGGCGCACGGTCTCGGGAGCGCCATCCTCCAGAAGGGGCATAAGGGGCTCGATCGCCATGGGGTCGCCGATATCGCCGAGCGAGGAGATGGCCTCCATCTGCACGCGATCATCGGGGTCGTCAAGAAGGCTCACCAGAATGGGAATGGCGAGGGAACCCCGCGAGCCCAGCGCAGAGGCGGTACGTCCGCGCACCTCGGGGTCGTCGTCCGATGCAAGCGACGCGAACCCGTCAAGATCCTCCGTATCCTGGCGATCGGCCATCTGAGATCCCGCCTTCCGAAAAACCGCCCTGTCAGCCTGTCGAAGTATACGCTGATTTTCTCCGACCCACACGTTCCGGCAGATCAGGCGCTGACGGAGTCCTTCTCGGTCCGGTTGCGCAGCCCGTTAACCCTATAGGAGACCATCAGGTGATCCCTTGTCTCGGGGTCATCCAGATCGACGTCGGGGATCAGCTTGGATATTCGCTGCACGCGGTAGACGAGGGAGTTGCGGTGCAGCCCCAGATCCTCGGCGGTTCTCACCAGGTTGCGCTCGTGGCGCAGGTAGGACCATAGAGTACGGAGATATTCGCTCCCGTGCTCCTCATCGTACTTGCTGAGATCGGTGATCGCGGGGTGGATGATCTCGATGTTGCTCGTGCAGGACATCAGGATCGAGAAGATGTAGAACATCACGCAATGGGAGTCGAGGGCGACCACGCTGCCGGCGTAGCTGGAAAGGGCCACCTCTGTCTGGTTGACCGCGTCGGGGATCTCTTTCCAGTTCGTGAACCTCCAGCTGAGACCGAACCTCATCCCCCTGCCCATGGCGATGACATCCAGGTCGGATTCTATGCCGTGATAATAGACGCAGAGCGCATAGAGCCTCTCCCTCACCTCGAAACAGCGACTCTGCGTTATCTCTGACTGAAAGAGAGACGCAGCCCGGGCGTTGCCGCCGTTCAGATCGTGCACGACCTGCATCAACACGAAATGGGCGCCATCGGGGGCCATCCTCCTGCGCTGGGAGACGATCTCCTCTTCGGGGACTTCGTCACCGATCGCAAGCCTGCTGAGAATGTCCATCATCGAGAAGATCGACTGTTCTCCGCGATGTCCGTCGATCCAACGTCTGATCGCGTCCACGGCCAGCGAGACGAGCTGCACCATCCCAGGACTCATCCCCCTGCCGGAGTCGAAGACCAGCAGGAGCATCTTCGGCGAGTCCTCGCACTCGATCTTGCAAGCGACCGACTCGCGGCCGTCCTCGCAGATGGCGGTAGAGAAGGGTTTGCCCTGCGACGAGAGCAGCTTCGACTGATACATCATGTCCCGCTCCATGCGATCAAACATCGGCCATGGGAGCCTTCCGAACGACCTAGCGTAATCCCATTCCGATATCGGGACATCCGGCTCGGCGTCGGACATAGTGCACATCATGTTGCGGGATTCGACGAGGATGGCGGGGCAGGAGAGCATCGAGGAGAGAGAATCGAGTATCTCCTTGACCGTCCCGCCCATCGAGAGCCTGGAAAGCTCGAGCTCCCATCTGGAGATTCGCTCCCCCATCCCGATGAGAATGTTGGTGACTTCCTCGATCGTGGCGCCGGGAACCACGATGCGGTCTTCGCCATTGACGCACTCGACATCGCCCTCCGGATCGTCAACGCATATGCAGTCGTCGAGGTAATCCGGGCCTATACGGACCCCGACGAGGTCGGTCGCCCCGTCCAAGATGCTCGCGCGGCATCGGTACCTGGAAAGCGCATCGAGCGCTAGATACATCGTGTACATGAACCCTCCGAACGACATGCTGGCACGGTAAGGTGATCATAGACCACAGCCGACATGTTCAGCCGCATGGACGGGGCCACCCGGCGCGTGCCCCGGGCACAGATGCCCAGGGTTCGTCGGCGGGGCGGCGTGGCGTGCGGTTCGAGCGCGAGCTGCCCACCGGGGGCGAGACGGCCGGCGCGGCGGGCGCGGCGAGCTGCAAAGCCAGATTTGGACGGAATCGCTCGCGCACGTCGGGGTTGCCGCCTATAACGAAAGTCGCATCCCGTCGCGGGCGGCGGAGGCGCGTGTCCCGGCAAGACGAGCATCGAGCTCGGTCAGGGTTATCGGCTCGTCAAACTGCATCGAGAGGTGGGTGAGATAGGCGCTGGCCACATCTAGCTCGTCGGCAAGCGCGACTGCGGAATCGATATCCAGGTGCTGGGCGGGCATCCAGTTTCCGCCGTTGAACGTCGCATCTATCACGAGGACGTCGACGCCCGATATCGCCTCCAGGGTCTCCTCTGGAGGCCGCGAGGTGTCGGGAAAGTATGCGACCTTCTTGCCGGTGCCGTCGTGGGAGAGCGCGGCTGGAACCTCGATCAGATACCCCATGGCCCCGGGACAATGCGAAGCCGCCAACGGGGTGTAGAAGATGCCGTCGAACTCCATCCGCATGCCGACCTCCACCGGCGTCAGAGTGAAGACATCGGACATGAAGTCGAAGCGCGCCTTGAGGCAGACTGCGGTCTCGGGGTTGCAGTAGAACTCCAGCGGAACGCCGCTGCGCAGACGCGAGTAGTACTCGAGTTGCGGGACGCCGCCGACATGGTCGAAGTGCTCGTGGGTGAAGAGCACCCTGTCGATGTCCATTATCCTCTCGCGTCTGAGCTGGATGTGGAGCTCGGGCGAAGCATCGATAAGGGTGGCCTGGCTGCGGAGAATCGCGATGCTGGAGCAGGTGCGCCTGGCCTCCGGACGGGTCTCCGCTTCGCTGCACGCCTTGCAGTCGCAGTAGTAGGTGGGCACGCCGCAGGCCGCGCCGGTTCCGAGGAAGACGAGTGTGGCCGGGATGGAGTCGGGATCGGCGAAGGGCCTAGAGATCCCGTCGCGTGAAAGATGGAGGGCGTTCTCCTCGGCCCAGCTCATCTGAGGTGCCTTGCCGACTGGTCGCCACCGTCTTCGCCGAAGCCGCCGGCATCTCCGCCGGCCCCATCAGGCGTATCCGGCCCACTGCGGGGAACTCCGTCCTTTTTGGGCTTGCCGATCACGACGTAGGCTACCACCAGAAGCACGATGCCTATCACGCAGAATATCGCCGCGACCCATATCAATCCTAGGGAATCGCCTACTGCAGGATACATACAGCTCCCTTCCGCATCGCCTTGACCGGGAGAACGATCGTTTAGCTCTTCTCCGGCGAACACTCTACCGCATGAGATGGGAATCCGCCGATGCGATCAGCACGAGGCCGCACAGCTCGCGCGACCTGCTCTAATGTAGCCTGCTGTACGCAATGGCCGAAGGGACGAGGCGCATGGACGCAAACGGAGACGACAAGCCCGCATGGGAGCTAGCGGTGCGCCAGAGGGTCTACGGACCCACATCGCTGCTGGCGGTGTCCTGCGTCTCGATCACGGTGCTCTATCTGGCCTACGACATGTATCTGCCGGCGCTCCCCACCCTCACCGATTCGTTCGGGGTCTCGGACGCGACGATCAACCTGACTCTGTTCCTCTATATGATCTTCCAGGCGATCGGGCAGATCCTAGGCGGATCGCTCAGCGACAAGCTGGGGCGCAAGCCGGTGCTTTTGGCGGGGATGGGGATTTTCACGACGGTCTCGCTCGTGTGCATGCTCGCCACGAGCGTCTGGACCCTCGTCGCGGCAAGAGCCTTCCAGGGGCTGGGCGCGGGCGCGGCGATCTCGTCGATGACTGCGATCGTCTCCGACAGCTACGAGAAAGAATCGTTCGACCGGGCGATGGCTATCTTGCAGTCGCTGCCGATCATCGGCCCCGTGGCCGCCCCGTTCGTCGGGTCGCTGCTGCTCACCGCGATCAGCTGGAAGGCGATCTTCGGGCTGATCGCGGCGCTGGGGGCGGTCTGCGTGATCGCGTTGATCGTCCTGACCGAGACGCTGCCCAAGTCCAGGAGAATCGATGCCGGTATCGGCCGCTCGATCGTCAACATGGGGAAGGTCTGCCTGGAGCCGGGATTTGCAGCAATGGTGCTGGCAGTGTCAATGTCGGCCGTGCCGATATTCGGGTACATGGCGGTCTGCTCGTATGTCTATATCGAGGACTTCGGCCTGGGATATACGGAGTACTCGATCTTCTACGGCGCGATGGCGGCGCTCTCGGTGCTATCCCCATTCATATATCTATCGCTGAGCAGAAGAGCCAAGCAGCTCTCGATAACCTGGATCTGCATAGTAGCGACGATGCTGAGCGGCGCGCTGGCCCTGGCGACGGGAAGTCTCTCGGCGCTGGCGATAACCCTCTCGTTCGTGCCGGTGTTTCTGGCCGAAGGGATGTTCCGCTCGCAGGGGTTCATCGTACTCCTAGAGAACCGGGATGAGATGAGAGGCGCGGCCTCTTCGGCGGCGAACTTCTTCTACAGCATCTTCTCCAGCCTGGGAACGGTGCTGGCGACCCTGCCGTGGCTCAGCTACGAACTGGGACTCGGGGCGATCTCGCTTGGGTGCGGGCTGATCGCAATGGCGCTGTGGGTCTATCTGCTCAGGAGCGGCAAGGCCCCTGAAAGGTATCGGAGAGAATCGTAGGAACCAGCAGGCGAAAAAGCCGGCCCCTATGGAGCCGGCCCTGATCTTTCTTGGAGCGGCGGACGGGACTCGAACCCGCAACAATCAGCTTGGAAGGCTGAGGCTC
>CAZPAN010000052.1:0-9628 GCA_964584585.1 uncultured Coriobacteriaceae bacterium
CCTGGGTAGTTGGAGGTAACGTTTCCTGTTGCAAAAGAGTTGCTTATTTGTGTTGGAGAACTCGATGTAGAACCCGAAGCGTATCCGATGAATCCGCCAACACTGGGAACGGCGCCTGTAACATCACCTGTGCTATAGGAATATTCGATACTTGCACCAGAATCAGCATTAATGTAGCCGACCAAGCCACCAATTCCCCACATGACATAGTCAGAGGTGCTGCTGGAAGTTACAGTACCTTCGCTTCCGCAGTGCGAAATCGTAAACGATCCAGAGGCATATCCAACAAGGCCGCCAAGCTGATTGGACTGACTGGTGATGTCTACTCGGGCCACGCAGTTATAAAGTGTGCCACCTGTAAGAGCGCCTACTAAGCCTCCAACGATTTGGCCGTTAGCTGAGATTGTTCCTTCAACGGTGAGATTAGAAACAGAACCATAACTTACGCGGCCAAAAAGACCCAGATTGCCGTCGCCTATTAAGGTCATACCAGTAACACTAAAGCCATGCCCGTCATAGTGTCCTTGGAATGATTTGTCCGAAATGGATCCGATTGGAACCCAGCTAATCTCAGACAGATCTATATCCGCCCTCTGCATAAAATAAACACCACTATAAGTGGTGCCTTCATCAATTTGCTGGCTCATATATGCCAGTTCTGCTGCTGTCGTGATGATGTATGGATCCTCGATCGTTCCGCTACCCTGCGAAAATCCATCAACATCCATCGCGGCCTGCGAAACGGTTATCAGTGAACCATCTTGCAGATCCTTGCCAGCATTGTGCTCACGAGCATCAGCCTCAGCCTGAAGAGCCGATATCTGCTCGGTAGTCAAACCATCTTCGACAGTCGACTGGCTTTCCAGCACCTCTGCGGAATCTGCCGAAGTCTGGTTTTCTGACTGCGTTGCAGCAGTGCTGGCAGATTGTCCGTTGTCATCTGTAGAAGCATCCTGCCCATCATCGCTGTTTGCAGAGTCAGTGTCTGAGTTTTCCGAATTGCTTTGCTGATCCACAGTGCTTGCGTCTGTGGTATCCGAAGATGCAAGCCCATCAGATGCGTACGCAAGTGCCGCAGATGGAATGCTTGTCAAACAAAGCATTGCAGCCATTGCAACACAAAGCACAGCTCGAGCCGATTTAGCCAAGATAAGCCCCCCATTCCTCCAACCTTGTGTTCTCCACCAAAAACGTGGGGCGCATGAGACGCACCCCTGCAAACTAAATCCCTCACAAAACAAAAAAGTCTCAAGCAACACAAAAGCGCCCAGGTAAGTTGCGTGCCACCTGCAATACAAAAACCCTTGAAGCTTGCTTGAGACTTATTTCTTGCAGAGCTATAGATACAGACGAACGGCCAGTTAGTTATAAGCTGACTTATTCTTATATGTATATATAGCCGTTCAAGAATAGCTCGAGGAAACATTCTAGCACTTTCAGCTTAGATTCAATTTTGGAATATCTTGCAAAATTGCATCATAAGATTGGCTATGATGCGGAGGGCTACGCTGCGGAAGTGCAGCGAGTGACGGACGATAAATCCACCGGCTGCGATCTCCATGTTCGCCCACTTGATAAATGCTATACTCCCATATGCTGTTCCGCCGGCCCTGAGCTGTCGGCACATGCGAATCGGATATGGGATATGGAGAGCTGGCCGAGTGGTCGAAGGCGCACGATTGGAAATCGTGTATACGGCTTGAAACCGTATCTAGGGTTCAAATCCCTAGCTCTCCGCCATTCCGGCTTTTTGGTCTAGGGAAACGATGATCGATTGCTTTCGTCCGGATCCGGCGCATAGCGAAGCCAATGCGCGCGAAGGCGAAGAGGGCGCGCTGGTCTGCGTCGATGAGCCTGAACATGCAGGGGCGCGGAGGAAGCCGATGGCGGGCGAAATGAATTGATCGCCTCTTCCCTGGAATCTACCGCAGCCCTTCCGATGGCGGCACGCCGTCGGATCATAAGCGGAGGGGTGGCAGAGTGGTTGAATGCGGCGGTCTCGAAAACCGTTAGGCGGGCGTTCCCCGTCTCGAGGGTTCGAATCCCTCCTCCTCCGCCAGTCGAAAACAGGCCCCTGACGACATATCGGCAGGGGCTTTTTCCTTCCTTCCCATGTTGGATCTACTTTCCCAACTCGCATCTCCCGATCTCCATCCCATCCAGGATTGCACAGCGCTTGCGGTTATCATGTCCGGATAGACCCTAAGCGACGGAAACCTGTGCCTACCAGGAGGCTATGATGCTCTTCTCCAACATAGACATACTGGACGAGGACCTCACGCTCAAGCGGAGTTGCTACGTGGGAACGTTAGGCAACACCATCGACTACATCGGCACGGATGCTCCTGACCCCGCGTCGGCAAAGAATTACGGCGAGGTCTACGACGGGCGCGGCAAGCTCCTGATGCCGGGTCTTTACAACACGCATGCCCACTCCACTATGACCCTTTTGCGCGGATATGCCGAGAACCTTCCGCTCCATCGATGGCTGAACGAGATGGTCTTCCCGTTTGAAGCCAAGATCACAGATGAAGCCGCGCTTCCCGCCACACGACTGGCCATCGCAGAGATGCTGAGATACGGCACGGTCTCGTTCTCAGACATGTACTTCTTCGACGACGCTCGCGCCCAAGCCGTCGGAGAGTCGGGCATCAAATGCAACCTGTGCACCTCCATCAGCTGCTTCGACACCAGCCTCCACTACTCCGACACGCCGTTTTTCTCGATCAACGAGCATCTGTACAACGATCTGCACAACGCCTTCGACGGTCGGCTGAAGATAGACCTATGCCTCCACTCCGAGTACATCACCACCCCCAACATCGTCCGCGAGGTGGCCGAGAAGGCGCTAGAGTATGGCGTGGGAATGCAGATCCACGTCTCGGAAACCCGAACAGAGGTCGCCGAATGCAAAGAGCGTCGTGGCGGAAAGACTCCACCTGCGTACCTGGCGGAGCTGGGGGTGTTCGACCCCCGCACGACCGCTGCGCACTGCGTATGGCTCGAAGACGATGACTTCGAGATCCTTCGGGAGAAGGATGTCACCATCGCCACCAATCCTGCCTCAAACCTGAAGCTCGGCAGCGGGTTCCTCGACTGCAAGAAGGCCTGCGAGAGCGGTGTTCGTCTGGCCATCGGCACCGACGGAGTCGCCAGCAACAACTCTCACAATCTCTTCCGGGAGATGTACCTGCTTGCCATGATCCATAGAGGATATAACCTCGACCCCGTCGGACTCTCCCCCAGCGACGTTCTGCGCATCGCGACCACGGCTGGAGCCTATGCACAGGGCCGCTCCGACTGCGGAAAGATCGCAAAAGGATGCAAGGCCGATCTGGTTGTTCTCGACATCGACAACGCGTGGATGCAGCCCGTCACAGACATGCCGACCAATGTGATCTACTCGGAATCGGGCGAGGATGTGGTTCTCACGATGGTAGACGGCAGAATCGCTTACAGGGATGGGGAATGGCCTGGTATAGACGTGGAGAGGGCGATCGCCGAGACCACGCGCTACAAAGACGAGATCGTGTCATCACTCTAACGAGACCCAATCAGTCGAAGGGGCATACGGGCAACGGCTCAGTCCGACACACAACGCATTCGGCCGCCTTACACCACGGTCCCCTCAGGTATGTCGATGCGGATGCACTCGACCTCGGTGCCGGCGCTGAAGGGCGCTCCTCCCTCGGGAAGAACGATGAAGCAGTTCGACTTGGAGGTCGTCCCGATCAAAGCCGACGACTGACGCGAGGACGGAATCGCAATATAGCCGCCATCTGCGTCCTTCTCGACTCGGCCCCTCATCAGGAAGCGGCGTGACTCCTTCTTCTTCACGTCTTCGCTGAGCCTGGCCCTGACCCTAGAACGCTCGATCTCCTTGAAGCCTTGCGCTTTCAGCAAGGCGGGCCTCACCAGTATCTCGAACCCGGTGGCCGAAGCGGCGGGATTGCCAGAAAGGCCGAACATCATGGTCCCGTCAGGAGCCACGCCGAAGGTCTGGGCCTTGCCTGGCCTCATATTGACGTACTCGAACTGGATCTCTCCCAGTGATTCGATCACTTGGCTGACGTAGTCGAAGTCTCCGCCACATGCGCCGCCGCTGGAGACCACATAATCGCACTCGGATACCGCGCGGATGTACTCCTCGCGAATCGCATCGGGTTCATCGGCCACTATCGGATAGAGAACGACCTCCGCACCGGCATCGCGTGCCATCGCGGCGAGGGTGTACTTGTTGGAGTCGCGCTTCTTGCCCATCGCCGGGACCTCAGAGGAATCGACCAGCTCGGTTCCGATCGAGATGATCCCAACCTTGGGTCGCTTGTGCACTATCACCTCCACATTGCCGGTGGTGGCGAGAAGACCCGCGCCCGCTGGATTTATGACATCGCCTTTTTCGAAGACGAGCTGTCCGGCCTTGGCCTCCTCTCCTGCCTTACGCACGTTGGCGCCGATCTTGCAGGGAGCAGTGAAGATCACCTTGTCCCCGGCATCTCCGTTCCCGGTGATCTCCACATCCTCGATCTTCACATTGGTGTCGGCGCCGGCTGGCATAGCGGCGCCGGTCATGATCTTGACGGCCTTTCCGTTCTCCAAGGTTCCCTCATGCAGATAGCCCGCGCCGACCACGTCGATGATGTCGAGCTCTATAGGGTTCTCGGGACTGGCATCGGCCACGTCTTCGCCGATTATCGCGTACCCGTCCATCGCGGCATCGTCGAACATGTTGATGTCGATGTCGCTATGCATATCCTCGGCAGCGGCACGGCCGATCGCGTCGACTACGAAGACTTTCTCCACAGGCATGGTCTTCACGCTCGCCAGCACCTTGGCGATAGCATCCTCGACGGGAACAAGCTCGGACATGTTCGATCAATCCTCTCTATACTCGAAACTGCTTTTGGGGACACCGCAGAGCGGGCAGGACCAGCTTTCCGGAAGCTCCTCGAACGGAACATCCCCGTCATAGACGTAACCGCAGCGCTTGCAAACCCATTTTCCAGATGGAGTGGTGGAGGCGGCCTCGTCGGATTGGCTGGTTTTATCGCTATCGATCTCAGGCATATAGGTGGGAGCGTTCCTGCCGGTCTTGCCCTTCACCACATCGTGGTAGTAAGCGTAGGTCATCGGGGTTCTGCCCTTGAACACGGCACCTTCTGTCATCTCCCCGATGAAGATGGTATGGGTGCTGGTCTCGATAGAATCGATGACCTTGAGCTCCATGTATCCGCAAGAATCTTTGATGATTGGAAGACCGTCTACCATCTCATGCTCGAAATCGTCGAACTTATCGTACTCCTTGGATGATTTGAATCCGAAGATGCCGATGATCGCGGGATCGCTGTCCTCGGCGAGAATCGAGATCGCAAAACGCCCGGTCTTCTTGATGAGTTCGTTGGTGTAGTTCGCCCTGTTGATGCTCGCCGCGACGGTTCGAGGGTCGGAGGTTATCTGCATGATGCTGTTGGCGGCGCATCCGCAGGGCCTCTCCCCATCCATGGAACTGACTATGTAAACGCCATATGAGAGCGATCTCAGGATCTTCGTGTCCATCTTCTCCTCCAAACCGCTTGCTTTCAGAAAGGATCACCTTTGCGTTCTTCCACAGTATAGGCTCATCCCTATCTGAAGCATTCCGGCACCGACCGCTGCCGGCTGAAGATCAGACCCGCTTGGTTCTTGTAGGCCATTGCCGGCTGGAAGGTACGCTTGGTGCCGCGTCGTCACCTTTTCAGACCCGCTTGGCCTTGCGTCTGTCTGTGGCGGAGAGAATCTTCTTGCGCATCCTCACGGACTTCGGGGTTATCTCCACGAACTCGTCATCCTGAATATATTCCAGCGCCTCCTCAAGGGAGAACTCCCTGGGAGGGGTAAGGAGGATCGCCTTATCGGCAGAAGCCGCGCGGGTGTTGGTGAGCTGCTTGGTCTTGGAGACGTTGACCACCAGGTCTCCCTCCTTGGCGTGCTCCCCAACTATCATCCCCTCGTAACACTGGTCTCCCGGTGCCACGAACATGACTCCCCTGGTCTGAAGGGCATCGAGCGCGTAGGCGACAGCCTTGTCGTTGCACATCGCGATCATGGCGCCGTTCTTGCGCCCGATGATCTCACCGCGATAAGTGCCGTATTTCAGAAAGCGGTGGGTGAAGATGGCCTCTCCGTGGGTGACGTTCATTAGCTTGGTATTGAGTCCCATGATCCCGCGCGTTGGTATATGAAATGTCATGAAGGTCTGCTCATCTCGGATAACCATGTCAACAAGTTCTCCCCCGCTGGCACCCATGACCTCGATCGCCTTGCCGGAATACTCGTCGACGACTTCGATGGAGGCCTCCTCGATGGGTTCGAGCAGCTTGCCATCCTCGTCCTTCTTGAAAAGCACTTTCGGACGACCCACCTGGAATTCATAGCCTTCGCGTCTCATCGTCTCCATCAGAACGGAGAGATGAAGGATGCCCCTTCCCGCGACCTCGATGCCGCTCTTGTCGTCAAGATCCTCGATGCGCATCGTCACGTTCGATTCCCTCTCGCGCATCAAGCGCTCGCGAAGTTGGCGGCCGCCGACGATAGTTCCCTCCTGACCTACGAGCGGACTGGTCGAGGCCTCGAAGACGACGGCTATCGTGGGTTCTTCGATCGAGATGGGCGAGAGCCTGACTGGATCTTCAGGAGATGTGATCATATCGCCGATGTCCACGCCATCGATGCCCACGATCGCACCGATGTCTCCGGCGAGAACTTCCTTACATTCCACTTGAGCGAGCGCTTCGAAAGTGAAAAGCTGCTTGATCTGTACGATGCGCTCGCTACCGTCGGGCTTGATGACAAGCACGTTGTCCCTGCTGTGCAGTGTTCCGGAATGAAGACGCCCTATCGCGATCCTGCCTACGAAACTGGAATGAGCCACCGTGCAGACTTGGAGGGCCACTGGTCCTGCGGTATCGTAGCTGGGTTCGGGGATGCTCTCGAGGATCGTGTCGAGAAGAGGGGTCATGTCGGAGTTGTCGTCGTCTGAATCGTAACGGGCGTAGCCCTGAGCAGCGGATGTGTAGACCACCGGAAACTCGAGTTGCTCCTCAGTGGCACCGAGATCGAACATCAGGTCGAACATCTCGTCGACCACTTGCTGCGGCCTGGATCCTGGACGATCGATCTTGTTGACCACGAGCATCGGGAACAGCCCGATCTCGAGAGCCTTCTTCAAGACGAAGCGGGTCTGGGGCATCGGCCCCTCGAATGCATCGACTATAACGAGGGCGCCATCGGCCATGTTGAGCACGCGCTCGACCTCTCCACCGAAGTCGGAGTGGCCGGGCGTGTCGATGATGTTGATCTTCACGCCCTTATACTCCACCGACACGTTCTTGGAGAGTATCGTGATGCCGCGTTCGCGCTCCTGATCGTTGGAATCGAGCACCTGGTCTGGAACATCCTGATTGGCCCTAAAGACTCCGGTTGATTGGAGGATCCTGTCAACCATCGTGGTCTTCCCATGATCGACGTGAGCGATTATCGCGATGTTCCTGATGCTCTTGTGAGCCATTTCCCCCTCTAACTTTTCACAGTCAATCCAGCACTACGACGCCATGAGAATTCTCTCGAGGATCGCTCCATCGACGACGGCCATCCCTCGCAGATCGAAATTCCCGTTTCAGAAGAGAAGCCTCTCCTCGCCTCCGGCGATGGGAGCGTCGTACCAGAAATCGTCTTCCATACCAGGATTCCCATAAGCGACAAGAGCCGAATAGGCCGTCTCGGCGCCTCTGTCCCCGAACTCCACTACGATCGCGTTATCGGAGAGCCCATCGGCGTTCTCAAAGAATCCATCGTAGAAAAGCGCATAGCACACCGATTGCTCGCCGAGCTTCTTAACCGACTCGCGCGCTTCCATCAGGCAGATATCCAGACCATCGTCTTCGAACACATAGCAATCGCGCTCGCCGTCCTCATGTAGAAGAACCAGCGTAGGCCAGATACCCTCTCCCATTGCAAGTTTGTCGAGAGCCATTCCGATAGCATCGCAGGTCAGCTCGTCAAGCTGCTCGCTGATCGGGCCGCCTTGATCTTGATTGTTCGAAATCATCTTCATCCGTTTGTTCGAAGCGACACCATGAAAGCCCGGATCAAACAGCTTAGGCGGACGGCTTGAGCTCGTCTGCCATCAGAGCTTCCATCGCCCGAGCCAGCTGGTCGGTGCACGAGGTGGGTCTTGATCCGCACGTATTGCCTTTCAGTTTGTCGACGATGTACTCCGGAGTCGATCCATCGAGTAGTTTGCCTATGGCTTTCAAGTTGCCGTGGCATCCGCCATGAAACGCGAGATCGGATATCTTCTCCCCATCGTAGTCGAAGCTTATCTCCTTAGCACAGACTCCTCTCGGAGCGTACTTGTACTTCATTCGAATCGCCCTTCCATTCTCCTTTTCCCGGCATCCGATTATATTCCCGACCTACCGTCAATTACAGCGCAAGCACATGTGCAACGCCCCATAAAGGACGAGCGGAGCGCGCATTGGCCTGCCGAAACAGAAGGTAGGCCGGATATTTCTCCTATCTTTTCTTTGTATGATCTTGCGAATTTTGCATGGCTTTACGGAGGGGCACAGAAGCATAGCACGCTTTCGAAAGACTCGGTGCTCGCTGCGTTTTCCGCAATGATGAAACCGAGAGCAGAGGTTTGGGAGTCTGCTCTTTCCAAGCTTAAAAGTGATATTGATCAAGGAGAATTAACCGAAGAGCAAGCTCTTTCGATTATTGTAAGTTTTGATACGGATAGCATTCTGGCGGAATACGATCATCTCGGTTGCTTCAATGACGAAGAAACTTCCGATCTAGCGTATAGCGAGGCACTAGACAAGGCCAAACACGAGCTCACAGCAGAGGCAACTTCTGAAGTGAGAGCGGAACTTGAACCTATAATTTCGAAGCTACAGGGCGAGGTAGCTTCAGAACGAAAAAACCGCGAAGAGATAGAGGAAAAATATAAAAAAGCAAGGCAAGATCAAGATCAAACTCAGGCACGCAACGAGCAAATGGCTATCACTCTACGTAAAATTGCTACTTGCTTGTCATATGTCATAACTGTTGTGCTCTTAGTCGCTTTTGTATTTTTAGTATTAGCTGTCTTGAACCTTCGTATTTTTCCAAACTTAGACCAGTCTCCTCAAACTAATTCCCTATCGTTAGTTCTTCAGATTATTGCTGGAGTGGTGGTTTTTGTCATAGGTGCAAATACCAAGCCGATCCGCTCCTTAAGACTTAAAGTTGAATCTTGGATTGCTGATTCTCTGACACAACAACGAAGGTGATTGGAACGACGATGGTGCGCGTTCATGTGCGCTCTTGCTGAAAGGATTGAGAGTCATATAGCCCGCTATATTCAATGTCGACAAAAGAAGGGGCCACATCCGCCCGTGAAAATATCAGACGATTTATTTGCCGAACAGATCGCTGTGCGAGCCAGTGCGAGTCAGCGTCAGAACCAACACGTCATCTTCAACACGGTAGATGAGCAGCCAGTCCGGCTGAATGTGACATTCGCGATATCCCGTCCAGTTGCCAGTTAATTCGTGGTCTTTATTCTTTTCCGGCAGCTTTTCACCCCGCGACAAGGCTCGGATAACAT
>CAZPAN010000053.1:0-7674 GCA_964584585.1 uncultured Coriobacteriaceae bacterium
GTGCTTGCTGGATATCGAATGGATGAGGGGTCGACGAAACGCCGACCCCTTTTCTGCATGTGCCGAGCGCGGTAAAGATGGCAATCCGACGGCTTAGCCGGACAATTCGAAAGAACGTGCTGTCACTGCCCTGTCTTCTGCGCTTTCGTCTGGAAGTGACATCGGATGCGGATTATTGCTTCCGAAGCAAGTATGTTCCACGTAATAATTTGTCTATAGAAGTATATCGACAGACATAGCAATTGATGATATATTCGCTTCAAGGAGCCGGTCCACGACAGGGGATCGAGGTGAAGGATGTCCGGCAAAGACGCCCTGAGCGACCTTATCCGAGGGAATATAGACGCGATAATCTTGAGAACCTTGAAAGGGAAAGACAGCTATGGCTACGAGATTCTGAAGGGCATCGCCTCTGCTAGCCGCGGAGATTACGAGATGAAGGAGCCGTCTCTTTACACAGGACTCAAGCGGTTGGAGAAGCAGGGACTCGTCGAGAGCTACTGGGGTGACGAGTCCCAGGGTGCCAGGCGCAAGTACTACCACATAACCGAGTCGGGATCCCTCGAACTCAGGGATTCCATCGATCGCTGGATCAAGGCGCGAGGGGTCATCGATAGGCTCCTCGGCCAGGATGGAGGTGAACGATGAACGAGCTCAGGATGTATGTCGAGCAACTGTTCAAAGGCAGGGTTCTCACAGATGAGAACATCGAGCTGAAAGAAGAGATATATGGCAACCTGGTAGCACGCTACGAGGACTACATATCGGGCGGGATGGACGAGGCCGAGGCGCTCGAGCGCACCAAGGCCAGCTTCACGAGCATCGACGACGTCTTCAGGCAGGATCAAGACCTGCAGGGAGAGCAGGGCGAGCAGGCCGCTGCCACGCAGGTCGCTGCCGTGCAGGCCACCGTCGGTTCGCCGAATGCCCAGCCGACCCAGCCTTTCCAGCCGATGCAGCCCGCACAGGTTCCGGCTGAGAGAAAGAGAAAGCTGGGAACCCATGCGATCATAGGGATATCAGCGGCCGTCGTGGTGATTGTCGCCATCTGTGCGGTACTGGCGTTCGGGGCGCTGGACAGACCTCAGAGTCAGGATCAGGTTGCGGACAGCCAGCAGTCGAGCGAGACGGATAGCCAGAGCGGGTCCGGCAGCGCCTCGACTAACTCCGGCTTCGGATCGGGATCCGTCCCCGCGTGGGCAGATCCCGAAGATGTTGCCGAATACCAGGCCACCTCTGCACTTCAGGAGGAGGTCTACGCTCACACCGCAGCGGCGTTGCAGCCCTACGCCAACATCTCGGTCTCCGACTCCTCCTCGCTTGACGCATTGGCGAAGTCGCTCCCGCTCGGGTCGTACGCCTCCACCACCGTGGACTCTGCTGTGGGTTCGATGACCGTCGACTACGCGAACGTCGACCACAACATCGACGACGACGCCATCGACAGGGTGCTCGCCTACAACTCGGTGGCGATACTGGCGGCCTGTCCCAGCATGCAGAGCATCACGTTCACGGTGACCGAGGCCCACGATGATCCCTTCGACGCCGATGTCTACGTCTATTCGCGTCAGATGATCGAGCAGCTGATGGCGAGTTCGGGCACCGGAGACTCCCAGATCACCTCCGACATGTTCGCTTCGGAGGAGTCGTGGGAAGCCGTTCGGGATGCTGTGCTGATGCCGATTTTCTTCGACACGGCTTCGGAGATGGCCGAACGAAACTGATGAGAGAAGGCGTCCACATGGAGAGGATCCGTCGCTTACGTACGCGGGCGATGAGGGCGGGCGGATCCGCGCCGCGCCGCCGATCGTACGATGGGCGAAAGGCCCGAACCTTCAGGCCCTCACCCCCGGGCGTCGATCCTGCGCATCACTAGGATCGCCGCAGCCGCTCCCACAGCCGCTCCCGCCGTGTCCGCCAGCCAGTCGAAGACATCGCACGTGCGTCCCGGCACGAATAGCTGATGGATCTCGTCGCTGATCCCGTAGGCGCTCGATATCGCGATCGCGGCAATGGCCGACATCGAATCGGTGGAGGTCCAGGCCCTTGACGAGATGGCGATGAGAGCTCCCAGCACCGCGTATTCGCAGAAATGGGCGATCGTCGTGAACGGGGATATGTTCCTGGGGAGGTTGGACCCGTGTATCGAGGAGACGCAGAAGATCGCAATCGCCAGGATCGCGGCCAGCACCGTCGCAGCGAACGTGGCGGCTCTGGGAACCTTTCCTCGTACCGTCCAGCCTGTCTTCTCGCCCATGAATCTCTCCAAACCACTCGTGATCATTTCAGTCCTCATCTGACAAAAGTGTATAGCGTCTCATGCGGCCGTCTGGTAGGATTCACGCTTGTCGGGATGTGGCTCAGCTTGGTAGAGCGCTGCGTTCGGGACGCAGAGGCCGCTGGTTCGAATCCAGTCATCCCGACCAGGCTATCAGGGTCGGGGCCATCTTCTCTTGGCCCTGGCCTTATTTGGTATATGAAGGGAAACGCTGACCGTGTGCCTACGGCTGTTGCGAGACTGTAGAACGGCCTTCAGATGCATGATGGTAATATTGTCTGCGATCCAAGGGGGCTTACAGGTAGCCCAAGTTTCAGGCAGGTGAATCGAATTGCCAAGGATCGGTATCTTAGAACTGGTAGTCATCCTGATCGTGGTCCTGTTGATCTTCGGGCCGAAGAATCTTCCAAAGCTCGGATCCTCGCTGGGGAAGACGATCAAGAACGTCCGGGATGGCATGGAAGGCAAGAAGGATGCCGCAGACGATGACTCCGACGAGGAAGATCCGGAGGATGACTCTGCTGAGGGATCGGGCAAGACGGAGTAATAGACGACACGATAATCCATCACAGCCGCGACAGGAGGGATGCCGTCGAATGTGCACCCCTTCCTCGCGGCTTATGCATGTAGTTCGTCTTTGGGTTCCACTTATGGACTGAAAGGATTTCGCCACATGGTCAAGGAAATGGTTCTGACCGCCGAGGGACGCGATGAGCTTTTGAAGGAGCTCCACTATCTCGAGAACGAGAAGCGGGCGGAGATCGGCGAGCGTATTCGCGTAGCTAGAGAGTTTGGCGACATCACCGAGAACTCCGAGTACGATGATGCCAAAAACGAGCAGGCTTTCATGGAGAGCCGGATCGCCGAGATCAATCAGATACTCTCGAACGCGTCGGTGGTAGACGCCCCCAGGCGTTCCAACAAGGTCAACATAGGAAGCACCGTCACAGCCGAGGTCAACGGGGAGGAGCACGTCTATACGATAGTCGGATCCGCCGAGGTTGATTTCTTCAAGGGGAAGATCTCGAACGAGTCTCCGGTCGGCCGCGCTCTCATCGGCACCAAGAAGGGCGACGTCGTCGAGGTCACCGGCCCTACCGGTGTGGTGAGTGAGTTCAAGATCGTTAAGATCAGCAAGGACAACGCCGACAAGAAGGATACGGCAGACGGGGACGATCGATGAGCACCGAGATGGATGCGAACTCCACGACTCCGGATAGCGGAGAGGCCGCTGAGGGCATAGTCGACGATCCGATAGAGGTCAGGCTTCGCAAACGTCAGGCCATCATCGACTCCGGTGAGGATGCCTACGCCCGCAGGTGGGACTGCGACAACCGTCTCGACGAGCTCAGGAGCAGGTATGAATCCCTCGAAAGCGGACAGGATGTCGAGGATTCCTGCAAAGTAGCCGGACGCATCGTGGCCAAACGCGACCAGGGCAAGGCATGCTTCCTCGTCATCCGTGACGCTACCGCCGAGATTCAGGTCTTCTGCAGGATGAACGTGGTCGGGGAGGAGGAGTTCGCCCGCATCAAGGACCTCGACGTAGGCGATTGGATCGGCGTGACGGGTACGATCTGCCGCACAAGGCGCGGCGAGCTGTCGGTAGTGCCCGGTAGTGTAGTCCTGCTCACCAAGTCCATAAGGCCCCTTCCCGAGAAGTTTCATGGGCTTCAGGACAAAGAGACCCGCTACAGGCAGCGCTACGTCGATCTCATCGCGAACCCAGAGGTCAAGGCGACGTTCGAGAAGCGTTCGGCCATCATCTCCGCGATTCGCAAGGCCCTCGAGTCTCGCGGGTTCATGGAGGTCGAGACTCCGATGCTCCACCCGATACCAGGGGGCGCCACCGCCAGGCCCTTCGTCACCCATCACAACTCTCTCGACCGCGACTTCTATCTCAGGATAGCTCCCGAGCTGCATCTCAAGAGGCTTTTGGTCGGAGGGTTCGAGAGGGTCTTCGAGCTCAACAGGTCCTTCCGCAACGAGGGCATGGACCAGATGCACAACCCCGAGTTCACGATGATCGAGGCCTATCAAGCCTTCACCGACATAGACGGCATGAAGGAGCTTGCCAAGGCGATCATCCAGTCGGCTTGCCTCGCGTCCAATTCCGATCTCAAGATCAGCTACCAGGGTGTCGAGGTCGATCTCGGAGGAGAGTGGAGATCGCGTACTATGTGCGAGCTGGTCTCGGAGAAGACGGGCGTGGACGTCGACCTCCGCACCCCGATCGAGGAACTGCGCTTGCTCTGCCTCTCCAAGGGGATCGAGCCGGAGGGGCATTGGGGGCCGGGCAAGATCGTGGCAGAACTCTACGACGAGCTCGTGGAGGGCTCTATCGTCGCCCCCACCTTCGTCACGGCGTTTCCGCTCGAGGTCTCGCCGCTCGCGAAGAAGAACGCCGACGACCCTCTGATCACCGACCGTTTCGAACTGGTCATCTGCGGTCACGAGTACGCAAACGCCTTCTCAGAGCTCAACGACCCGGTTGATCAGCGCGAGAGGTTCGTCAAGCAGGTCGAAGCCAAGGAGAGCGGCGATGACGAGGCGATGAGCTACGATGCCGACTACATCAGAGCCCTCGAGTACGGGATGCCGCCGGCGGGAGGGATCGGGGTGGGCATCGACCGTCTGGTGATGCTGCTCACAGACTCCCCTTCGATCAGGGACGTGCTGCTCTTCCCGCATATGAGAGACGAAGCATAAGACGATGCGGTCGAAATCCGGATAGATGTGACCCGGCGGCTCGAGGGGCGATCCCTTCGGGCCGTCTCGCTTTTCGAGGAGATGCCGATGGGCTTGCTTCGCCCGTCTTCATGTCAAGTGGTGAGTCCGGACACTCGCTGTTGGCGCGGATCTGGATGCAAGCGATGGATCGGCGTCTTGGCGCAGCTGGCCCAGCGTCCCGGTTGCGCGGGCCAATGGCTATGATCCTTGACTTGTTCGCTAGAATTGAAACGAACGATGTTGCCGGTGCGATGGTTTTCGAATGGATCCGACTCGATCCAGATGGCCGTTGCATTGAAAGAATGAAAACAAGCGAAGCGTCCCAGCGACAGGACGAAAGGAAACCCCATGGCATTTGAGCGATTCACTGACAGGGCGCGAAACGTACTCGCGTACGCTCAGGAGGAAGCGCGGGCGCTGAAGCAGCCCTACGTTGGTACCGAGCATCTGCTGCTCGGTCTGCTGAAGGAGAAGGAGGGACTTGCCGCGCAGGCTCTTGCCAACCTCAACATTACCTACGAGGAGACCCTTCACCAGGTCAAGAACGTCGTGCAGGTCAACGAGGAGCCTCCCGAGGGGCACCTCTCCTTCACGCTCAGGGTTAAGAGGGTGCTCGAGTTCGCCTTCCGCGAGACGATGCAGCTCGGGCAGAACTACATCTCCACCGAGCATCTGCTGCTGGGCATCCTGCGAGAGGGCAACGGCGTCTCGATCACCGTGCTCAACAACATGGGATTCGACACCGCCACGGTCAAGTCGGCCGTTATGGCGCTCATCGGCAAGAGCGGGTCCGGACAGGGCGGCTTCGCCGGTGCCGTCGACGCGCGTATGGAGGAGCAGTCCGATTCCGACAGCGTTCTCGACGAGTTCGGTACCGACCTCACCGCGCAGGCCCGTGCCGGCAAGCTCGACCCAGTCATAGGCCGTGCGCACGAGATCGAGAGGATCATGCAGATTCTCGCCCGTCGCACCAAGAACAACCCGCTGCTGATCGGAGATCCCGGAGTTGGCAAGACCGCCGTCGTAGAGGGTCTGGCCCAGATGATCTCCGAGGAGCAGGTTCCCGACATCCTGCGCGGAAAGAGGGTGGTCGCACTCGATGTCTCCGCGCTGGTCGCCGGGTCGAAGTACCGCGGAGAGTTCGAGGAGAGGCTGAAGAAGGTCGTAAAAGAGGTCAGGGATGCCAACGACGTGATCCTGTTCATCGACGAGATGCACACCCTCGTGGGCGCCGGCAGCGCCGAGGGTTCCATCGACGCGGCAGCCATCCTCAAGCCGCCTCTGTCCAGGCGCGAGATCCAGGTGATCGGGGCGACCACCCTCGACGAGTTCCGCAAGTACCTCGAGAAGGACTCGGCCCTCGAACGCAGGTTCCAGCCGGTCATGATCGGCGAGCCCTCCGGAGAGGAGGCCGTCCAGATCCTGGATGGGCTGCGCGACCGCTACGAGGCGCATCATCGCGTCCACTTCACCGACGAGGCGCTCAAGGCCGCCGTCGAGCTCTCCGACCGCTATGTGCAGGATCGCTTCCTGCCCGATAAGGCGATCGACGTCCTCGACGAGGCGGGAGCCCGCATGCGCATCCGCAACATGACGGTTCCCTCCGAGGTGCTGCGCGCCAACGAGGAGATCCGTCAGGTCGGCGTCGAGAAGGAGGAGGCCATCCGTCTTCAGGACTTCGAGAAGGCCGCCAAACTGCGGGATCGCGAGAAGAAACTGATCAAGAAGCGCGCCGACCTTGAGGAGAAGTGGAGAGAGGATTCCGAGTCGACCAACGCCGAGGTCACCGACAAGGAGATCGCCGATGTCGTCTCGTTGTCGACCGGAGTCCCCGTTGCCGACCTCACAGAGGCGGAGACCGAGAAGCTGCTGAGGATGGAGTCGGTGCTCCACGAGAGGGTTATCGGGCAGAATGAGGCTATCGATGCGCTCTCCAAGTCGATCAGACGCTCTCGCGCCGGTCTCAAGGACCCGAAGCGCCCGGGCGGGTCGTTCATCTTCCTCGGTCCTTCCGGTGTCGGCAAGACCGAGCTCTCCAAGGCCCTTGCGGAGTTCCTCTTCAACTCAGAGGATGCCCTGCTGTCCTTCGATATGTCCGAGTACATGGAGAAGCATGCGGTATCCAGGCTGATCGGCTCGCCTCCGGGATATGTCGGCTACGACGAGGGGGGACAGCTCACCAAGGCCGTGCGGCAGAGGCCCTACTCGGTCATTCTCTTCGACGAGATCGAGAAGGCTCATCCCGACGTCTTCAACATCCTCCTTCAGATTCTGGAGGAGGGAAGGCTGACCGACGGTCAGGGCCGCACCGTGGACTTTCGCAACACGATCATTATCATGACCTCCAACATCGGGGCGCGCGAGATCGCGTCGACCAATCAGATCGGATTCACCAGCTCCTCCGGCAGCACGCTGGACGACTCGGAGATTCGCGAGAGGGTCTTGACCGAGGTCAAGAAGGTCTTCAGGCCCGAGTTTCTCAACAGGGTCGACGACATCATCGTCTTCAAGTCGCTGACCCCCGAGGAGATCAACCAGATCGTCGAGCTGATGATCGGCGACCTGCGCGACAGGCTCATCTCGCAGAACATGACGATCAATCTCACCGAGGCGGCGATCAGCCACATCGCCGAGGAGGGGACGGACGTCGCGTTCGGCGCAAGGCC
>CAZPAN010000053.1:7684-9485 GCA_964584585.1 uncultured Coriobacteriaceae bacterium
GTTGCGCAGGGCCATTCAGAGGCTCGTGGAGGATCCGATCTCCGAGCAGATCCTCGATGGGAAGTGGAAGAGCGGCTCGGTCATCGAGGTCGACTTCGACGGCGAGGATCTCACCTTCACCGCAGGGACGGGGGAGATCCCCAAACCGAGGAAGCGCCAGTCGATGGTCCGCGAGGCGGAGCTCATCACGCCCTTCTTCAAGAAGGATATCCAGGCCGCTCCCGCAGGGTCGGCTTTAGAGGAGTAGATCGGGACGAAACGACGTCGGATGGCATGGGACCTTGGAGCCGGACTCATGCCGTCCGATTGCATATGGGCGTGAGGCGCTGCGCTTCCGACAGCATCGGGTCGAGGGGAGCTTGATCGCCTTGCCGTGCGCGGACACGACGGGCATGGATGCGAGAGCGGACGCTCATAGCATTTGGAAGAGGGTTGCGATGGGGGATTGTGTGGACGGCGCGAGGAAGGTTAAGGATCCGGTCACGGGACCTACGATTCTCTCCGAACCGGAGATAGCCTTGTTCGCCGAGCATTTCGAGGATCTGGCGACGTCCATCGCACCGTTAAGGGGGCAGGTCTCAGCCAATCCCAAAACCGCTGCCGTCATATTGGCGGGAGGAATTGGGGAGCGTTTCGGGAACCCCGGTGGCAAGCAGATATTCGAGATCCTCGGCAAGCCTCTCATGACCTGGTCGGCCGAGGCTTTCGACGCGGTGGCGGACATCGGGCTGATAGTCGTTGTCTGCCCAGAGGACCGCATGGACGAGTACTGCCGAAAGGCGATCGATCCCTACCCGTTCGTGACCCCGATAGCGCTTGCTTCTGCGGGGGAGCTGAGACAGGAGTCGGCGTTCGGCGGGATCATGAAGGTTCCAGACTCCTATGATCTCATCGCGATACATGACGCGGCCAGGCCGCTCGTTACTCCCGAGCTGATAACGCATGCGATCTCCACCGTCAAGGGAGACATCAACATCGACGGCGCCGTGGTGGGACATCCCGCCATCGACACCCTCAAGGTCGTGAGCGAAGGGCAGATCGTCGGCACTCCCGACAGGGGTGTTTTCTGGATAGCGCAGACGCCTCAGGTGTTTCACTCGGCGATCATTAGGGAGGCCCATGCGACCGCCCTGGCCGAGGGTTTCGTGGGCACCGACGACAGCTCGCTCGTGGAGAGGATCGGAGGAGTGGTGGCGCTCGTCACCGGTCCCAGGGACAACATCAAGGTCACCGTGCCCGAGGATTTCGGACCCGCCGAGGCGGCGCTTGCGACCAGGCTCAGGAAGAGGGTGTAGGAAGATGACGGAGGACAGCCCCTTTGCGGCTTCTCCCGAATCCGCCTCCCAGGACTTTTCCGCCGGGATCAGGATTGGCGTCGGCTACGATGTCCACGCTTTCTCCGAGGGGCGAAGGCTTGTGGTAGGGGGTGTCGAGATCGACTACCATCTGGGTCTCGACGGCCACTCAGACGCCGATGTCCTCGCCCATGCCGTGGCGGATGCGCTGCTCGGCGCCGCCAGGTGCGGCGACATCGGGCAGCTCTTCCCACCGGACGATCCGAGATTCCTCGACGCTGACTCGATGGTGCTTCTCGCGGAGGTCGCAGGAGTGCTCGCCTCGGAAGGCTGGGCGATCCTCGACATCGACTCCGTCATCGTCGCGCAGGCGCCCAAGCTCTCGCCGTACCGCGACGATATGCGATGTCGCATCGCCGCAGCCCTGGGGATCGGGTTCGACTCCGTCGGCGTGAAGGCCACCACGACGGAGCGCCTCGGCTTCGAGGGACGCGGCGAGGGGATGG
>CAZPAN010000054.1:0-9302 GCA_964584585.1 uncultured Coriobacteriaceae bacterium
CCGGAGCGGATGGTGGCGGCGCGCGCCGCGAGGGTCTCCCCTCTGTGGGCAGGCTGCACGTTCTCGGTGGAGTAGCCCATCGCTTCCTCCCTTCGGACGAGCGGCATGAAGCCACGTCCTTATCGTTGCGATCAAGATGATGCGGGGGTCGGCCCGCGACCGTCAGGCCGCCTCGCCCTCCGCAGACGCCAGCGACCCGAGGTAGGCGGAGATACCGTCGCTGATCCCGGTCGCCAGAAGGTCCTGGTAGTCGGGATCGTTGAGCCGCAGATCCTCTTCGGGATTCGACATGAAGCCCATCTCGCAGAGAATTGTCGGGACCTCGCACCAGTTGAAGCCGGAAAGGTCGGTCCTCTCCACGATCCCGAGATCCGAGGCCCCGGTCACGGCAACCGCTGCGGCCTGCACGTACTCGGCGGCGACCCTGGACTCCTCAGCTATCGCGGAGGTCCATTGGTTGTAGCCGGGCACCAGCGTCGAGAATCCGTGGGTGTCCGAGCTGGTGGATCCGTCGCAGTGGAGCCTCACGAAAAGATCGGCTCCCGCCTCGTTGGCGATGGCGGCCCGCTCCGAGTTGGAGATGTTCACGTCGGCGGTCTCGCGAACCATCACGACCTCGGCCCCCTGCTCCACGAGCAGCGTCTGCAACTTCAGCGCCACCTGAAGGTTTATCTCGTGTTCGGGGGTTCCAGAGGAGACTCCGCTGGTTCCGGAGGTCACCCTCGCCTTGGTCTCGGAGGCTCCGGGGCCGATGGGCTCCTGAGTGGAGTCGCCGCTGCCCTGATGCCCGGCGTCGATGACCACGACGAAGCCCGTGAGGGAAAGCGTCTCTTCCGCCTCTTCCGCCTCCTGGGCGGACTGCACATCCTCTATCGCGATCTCGGAGGTCTCTTTCAGACTTTCCTGCCGCACGCACCCTAGAAGCGGCGTCGTCAGAAGCGCTGCGGCCGCAACGAGCATGACTATCCTGATCAAGACCCCGGTTCTGGAAGCAATCCGCAATCTGAACCCCCGTCGGCGATCGATCGACGTCTAGCGATTATAGCCCACGGGCCTGTAGAAGCACGATCTGGCACCGGTATGGCAGGCTGGCCCCTCGGGGTTCACGGTCAAAAGAAGGCAGTCGGCGTCGCAATCGGCCTCTATCGAGAGCACGCGCTGGACGTTGCCGGAGGTCTCGCCCTTGTTCCACAGCGACTGACGAGATCTCGACCAGAACCAGGTGGATCCGGTCTCGATGGTGAGCCTTAGAGACTCAGGACTCATCCAGGCCATCATAAGCACGTCTCCGGTCGACGCGTCCTGCACGATCGCGGGGACCAGGCCACGATCGTCGAAGGCGACTTCAGCTGGGTCGACGGCCGCGACCAGCGAGTAGGGAAACTCGTCGTTCATCCTCATCGGTATACCGCAAGAGGCCATGTGCTCCTTGACCTGGCCCACCGTAAGCTCCCCGAAATGGAAAACGCTCGCCGCGAGCACCGCGTCGGCACCGCCCTCGAGCGCCCCTTCGGAGAAATGCTCGAGCTTGCCGACGCCTCCCGAGGCGATCACCGGGATGTCCACCGCCGCGACGACCTCTCGGGTCAGCTCAAGGTCGAAACCGTCCTTCGAGCCGTCACGATCCATCGAGGTGAGCAGTATCTCCCCCGCTCCCCGAAGGGAGGCCTCGCGAGCCCACTGGACCGCATCTAGGCCGGTGTCGATGCGGCCTCCGGCCACGTAGACGGTCCAGCCCCCCTCGGAGGCAGGCCTGGCCTTCGCGTCGATCGCGCAGATTATCGCCTGCGATCCGAAGGCCGAGGCCGCCCTCGTGATGAGCGAAGGGTCGCGAACCGCAGCGGAGTTGATCGAGACCTTGTCGGCGCCCGCCGCTATCATCTCCCGGATCGAGTCGACATCGGTGAATCCGCCTCCGACCGTAAACGGGATGCGAAGCTCCTCGCTCGCTCGCGAGGCCATCTCGATCGTGGTCCTACGGCCCTCGGCAGTGGCGGTGATGTCGAGGAAGATCACCTCGTCGGCGCCCTGGCGATCGTATTCCGCCGCAAGCTCCACAGGATCTCCCGCATCCACCAGGTTCACGAAGTTCACGCCCTTGACGACCCTGCCGTCCTTTACGTCGAGGCAGGGTATCACCCTCTTAGCGAGCATCTCCCACCTCCCCGGAGGCGGCCTTCAGGGCCTCGGCCAGATCGAGCCTTCCCTCGTAGATCGCCTTGCCCGAAATCGCCCCCTCTATCGCCTCCGGATGCGCGGCGAGCGCTCTCACATCCTCGATCGAGGCGATGCCCCCGGAGGCGACGACCGGAAACCCGGCCAGCCTTGAGATCTCCAGATAGCGCTCGACGTCGACGCCTGTCTGCATCCCGTCGCTCGCGATGTCGGTGAAGACCAGGTGGCCTATCCCCATCTCGCCCAGGCGAGAGACCAGGTGATCGGCCGGTATCCCCGAACCCTCGGTCCAGCCGGAGACAGCGACTATGCCGTCGCGGGCGTCGATGCCCGCGACCAGACGCTCGCCGAACCTCTCGACGGCCTCGGCCACGAAGGCCGGGTCGGTGGCGAGCTTGGTGCCGAGCACTATACGGTCGGCGCCGGCTTCGATATAGGAGTCGATGGCCTCGATGGTCCTCATCCCGCCGCCGATCTCTATCGAGATGCTGACGTTGGCGAGTATCCTCCTGATCGTACCCTGGTTGACGGAGCGGCCCTCGCGGGCGCCGTTGAGATCCACGACATGGATCCAGGAAGCGCCGGCCAACGCGAAAGAGATCGCCTGCTCGACCGGATCGTCGTTGTATCTGGTGACGTCGTCGTAGGAACCCTGCCTGAGCCTCACGGCCCTGCCGTCGAGGATGTCGATAGCCGGGAAGATTATCATGCGCAGCCTCCTGCCGAGCGCATCCGCCTGTGACGCGCGAGGCGGACGAAGTTGGAAAGCACCCTCATGCCTGCGGCCGACGACTTCTCGGGATGAAACTGCACCCCGAAGACATCGCCTTTGGCCACCGCGCAGCAGAAAGCCTCGCCATGGGTCGTCGTCGCGACGACATCGGCGAGGTCTTCGGGATAGGCGGCGTAGGAGTGGGTGAAATAGAAATGGGTTCCCGTTGGAATGCCGTCGAGTATCGGGCAGAGGCCGACGGCGCGGCCCTCGGACCCGAAGGGTTTGGAGGACGGGATGGACTCGGCGACGGGATCGGCCGAAGCGCCCGCATCCCCAACGGATCCGTCCGACATAGCCGGCGCGACCGACGAAGCCGACGAGGCTGTCTCGGCCGACCCTTCTGATGCGGCCGGGGCGACCAGCTCGACCGTGTTCCACCCCACATGGGGGATCTTGAGCCTCGTGCCGTCGGGCGCGATCGCGGGAAGCCTTCTCGCCGTCCCCCCGAGCACTCCCAGACCCTCCGAGGATCCTCCCTCCTCAGAACCTTCCTCGCCGCGTTCGAAAAGAAGATGCAGCCCCAGGCAGATCCCCAGAAACGGAACGCCCCCTGCGATCATCTCCCGCAGAAGCTCCATCTGACCCAGCGATTCCATGGTAGCCGCAGCATCGGCGAAGGCTCCGACTCCCGGCAGTATCAGAGCGTCGGCACGAGCGATCTCGGCGGGGTCGGAGGAGATGAAGGCGCTGCCCCCGACCGACTCCACTCCCCTCTGGACGCTGCGGAGGTTTCCCTTGCAATAGTCGACGACGGCGATCGCCATTCTATATGACCCCCTTGGTGGAGGGCACCGAGCCCTGTCTGCGGGGATCGATCGAGACGGCCTCGGAGAGGGCTCGGCCGACCGCCTTCATCGCGGCCTCGATGATGTGATGGGTGTTCTCGCCCGCCAGCGACCTCACGTGGATCGTCGCACCCATGTTGGAGGCGAGCGCGATCATGAACTCCTTGACGAGGGTGGTGTCGAAGGTCCCTATCGGCACGTCGACGTTCCAGTGAAGCTGACCGCGCCCCGAGATGTCGACCGCAGCCAACACGAGCGTCTCGTCCATCGGGAGGATGCAGTCGCCGAACCTCCTGATCCCGCAGCGATCCCCCAGACATTCGTCGAAGACCTTGCCGAGCACGATACCGACATCCTCCACGGTGTGATGGGCGTCGATCTCCACGTCGCCGACCGCACGGACCTCAAGGTCGAAAAGACCGTGGCGTCCAAACGCCTCCAGTATGTGGTCGAAGGCGGGGACGCCGGTCTCGCTGCTGGCCTCGCCGGCGCCCTCTAGCGCGAGCGAGACCCTGACATCGGTCTCGGAGGTCGTCCTCGCAAGCTCGGATCTCCTCATCTATATCGCCTCCGCATTCGTAAAAGCCGCTTCGCCGGAATCCTCCGGTGCCGGAAAGCCGCTGTTCATCTACATCGCCTTCATGATCGCCGACGCCAGGGAGTCCAGCATCGACTCGTTCTCCGCCTCGGTGCCGACGGTCAGGCGCAGGCAACCTTCAAGACCCCTGCCGGAGGTGAGGTTGCGAACCAACACGCCGTAATCGTCCACCATACGCCTCCACACCTCTTCCGCCGACTTGATGCGGATCATGATGTAGTTGGCCCTGCTCGGGAAGACCTCGACGCCGGTTATGCAGGAGAGCTTCTCCGTCAGCAGAATGCGCCTGCGGATCGTGTCGAGGACCCTGGGGCCGAAGAGGTCCACGTTCTCGCAGACCGCGCAGCCGATCGCCTGAGAGATAGCATCGACCGAATAGGGCTGACGCACCGTCAGCACTCCGGCGACCACCTCTTCAGACGCGATCATGTACCCGAGCCTGGCACCCGCGAGCGAGTAGGCTTTCGAGAAGGTCCTCAGGATGGCGAGGTTGGGATATTCCTCCGTCAAATGCACGAGCGTCGTCTCGGAGAACTCACCGTAGGCCTCGTCAAGGATGACCAGGGCGTCGGTCGACTCCAGCACGCGGCGTGCGGACTGCTCGTCGATGATGTCGCCGGATGGGTTGTTGGGCGTGGTGACGATGACGATGGAGACGTTCGCGTCGCCGGAGATGCGCTCGATCAGCGCGTCTACGTCGAGTGAGAAGTCAGGGTTGCGATCCACCTCGACGATCTCGGTGCCTGTGAGGGAGGCGTCGATCCCGTAGACGCTGAAGGTCGGCGAGCAGACGACGGCGCTGGAACCCTGGCCTCCCCATGCGAGAAACAGGTCGAAGAGAAGCTCGTCCCCCCCGTTGCCCAGCACGATCCTGGAGGGTTCGACGGCAGGCACGGCGGCCCGCGCCGCAGACCCCTCGGCAAGGGAGGGGAGCAGCATCGCGGGAAGATTATCCGCGATCAGCCCCCTGAGCTCGGTGGCCAGTGGGTCCGGGTACCTGTTCAACGCGACGTTCGAGACGCGTTCGAGGGCCCGGGACCAGACCTTCTCCGGAAGGCCGAGCGGACTCTCGTTCGCCGATAGCAGAACCTGCGCCGGCATGTACTTGGGATCGTACGGGGAAAGCCCGTCTATCGTGGGGTTCAACCTCATCGGGACTCCTCGTCATCTGCAGTGGCCTTCTCCGAGCCGGGCTCGGCCGCAGTCGCTCGCATCGCAGCTATCCTGTCCGATATCGACTTCGAGTGCATCGTGAATCCCTCGTGGCCGGCTATCCTCATCACCGCATCGGCCCTGTCCTCGAGAGCCGAACGGGAGTAGGAGATGATCGAGGTCTTCTTCACGAAATCGTCCGCCGTGAGCGGATTCGAGAACCTCGCGGTGCCGGAGGTAGGCAGCGTGTGGCTGGGACCGGCGATGTAGTCCCCCACGGCGACCGGGGTCCAGGTACCCAAGAAGATCGCGCCCGCATGCCTTATCCGCCCGACGATCTCCATCGGACGTTCCATCAGGATCTCCAAGTGCTCGGGAGCTATGCCGTTCGCGGTCTCGACCGCGCTGTCGAGGTCGGGACAGACGACGATCAGCCCGTTGTCGACGAGCGAGCGCTCGATGATCTCGCGCCTCGGGGCCTCGGCCGTCATCCTTTCGATCTCGGAGAGCACCTCTTCGAGGATCCTGTCGCCGATCAGCACCAGGTAGCAGCAGGCATCGGGGTCGTGCTCCGCCTGGGAGAGCATGTCGGCAGCGACGAAGGAGGGCGTGGCCGTCTCATCCGCCAGTATCAGCACCTCGGACGGCCCGGCTTGCAGATCGATCCCCACGACCCCGGACACCAGCTTCTTGGCGGCGGCGACATAAGCGTTGCCGGGACCCACGATCTTGTCGACCTTTCGGATCGACTCGGTCCCGTACGCGAGGGCGGCCACGGCCTGGGCACCTCCCACCGCATAGACCTCGTCGATTCCGGCGATCGAGGCAGCGTACAGAAGCGCCGGATCCATAGTTCCGTCAGAGGAAGGCGGGGTCACCATGACGACCCTGTCGACCCCGGCCATCTTGGCGGGGATCGCGTTCATGAGGACGGTGGAGGGATAGGGCGCCCTCCCGCCGGGGATGTAAAGCCCCACCGAGTCGAGCGGGGTGACGCGATATCCGACGATCGAGCCATCGGAAGCCATGTCGAGCGTCGAGAGCGGGATCTTCCCAGCGTGGAAGTCGGATATGGAGACGCAGGCGATGTCGAGCGCCTCCCTGAGATCGGGATCGACCCTGTCTGCAGAGGCTGCGAGCAGCTCGTCGGGCACGCGGAAGGAATTCAGCCTCACACGGTCGAACCTCTCCGTGTACTCGGCGAGAGCCGCATCTCCCCTATTCCTGACATCCTCGACGATCGCCTGGGCGGCGCCGACGACCTCCTCGGGAAGTCCGCCGTCGCGCTCCATCGAATCGACGTCCAGTTCCTCATCGATCTCGAGCCTCATAACCTGGATATCCATCGCGGATGTCCTCCTATCCGACGGGGTCATCAGAGCGGATGCGGGAGATGGCGTCCTTCAGCGCGAGCGCCAAATCCCTGATCCTCCCGTCGATCCTCACGGCCGCCGGATTCGCCACGAATCTGGCGGTCGAGCGCATGACCTCGTCCACAACGCGCAGATCGTTCTCCCTCAAAGTGGCGCCCGTAGCCGTGATGTCCACTATCCTGCTCGCCATCCCGCACAGCGGGGCGAGCTCGATGTTGCCGTGCAGCTTGACGATCTCCACCTGCACTCCGATCGAATCATAGTACGCCCTCGTGATATTGGGATACTTGGTGGCCACCTTCATGACCCCCAGACGTCCGTAGGAGTCGTCGCTGGCACCGGCGTCGTCATTGGGTTCCGCGACGACGAACCTGCAACCGCCGAATCCGAGGTCGACCATCTCCACGACCTCCATGCCCGATTCGATGATCGAGTCCTCTCCGCAGATCGCGCAGTCGGCGCCGCCGGTCGCCACAAAGACGGGCACGTCGGTGGGGCGAAGTATCACGAACTCGTAGTCGCCGCTGCGAAAGATCAGCTGCCTTCCGGGTTCGCGCAGCTCGTCGACCGGGACCCCGGCCTCTCCCAGCATCTCGAGGCTGTCGGGATAGAGCGAGCCCTTCGGGACCCCTATGCGCAACGGCCGTCCCATCGCCTGATCCAGAGCCGTCATCTCGCGCCTCCGATCGACGCGGAGATGCCCTTGGAGTGCAGAGCCATCGCCTTCTTGAACACCGCCGAGTCCTCGCCTTCCAGCACATCGCTCTCGCGCGGGACCGACCTTAGGTTGCCCTGCATCGCAAGCGCGTGCATCAGGTCCTCCATCGAGAAGGCAAAGCCAGCTGCGGGAGCGGCGTTGCCGAAGGCCCCAAGCAGGTTGTCATACCTGCCTCCGGAGCCTATCGAGCGTCCGTACCCCGGGGCGAAGGCCTCCATGATGAGGCCCGTGTAGTAGTCGAACGAACCCATCAACGAGAAATCGATCCCGGTGAAGTCGGAGTATCCGCAGTCGTCGATGATCGCCCAGGTGGCCTCCAGCTCATCGAGCGCCCCGGGGTCTACCAGGCCGTCGAGCATGCTGCGGGTCGACTCGATCGCATCCCTGCCTCCGTGCACCCTCATCAACGAGCGCAGGCAGCCCGAGAGCCTTTCGTCAAGCCCGATGGCGGTGAGCACCGTGTCGAGGGCGACGTAGTTGGAGGTATGAAAGGCCACCTTGATCGCCTTGATGTCGGCGGCGGCGAGGTCGCAGGCGGCGAGGAGTCCTTCGAGCACCCTCACGTTGCAGAACTCGATCTTGAAGCCGCGAAGCCCGGCGGAGAGCAGGCACTCGACGAAGACGATGATCGTCTCCGCGTCGGCAGCCGGCCCGGAGTACCCGATCTGCTCGATGCCGAGCTGGGTGAGCTCTCTCGACTCCCCTCTCGACGACTCGCTGTCGCGGAAGACCCTCAGGTCGTACCTGAAACGGTACCGGGGGTCGTCCTCGCCGAGCCTAGAGGCCACCATTCTCGCTATCGGGAGGGTGACATCGGGCCTCAGCACCAGCAGGTTGTCATCCTTGTCGAAGAACCTGAAAGAAGAGGCGCCGATCGAGCTGCCCTCCTCCAGAACATCGACGATCTCGAGCGTGGGGGTCTCGATGGGGTCATATCCCCAGAGATCGAGCGTGGACGAGGTGCCTTTCCTGAGCTCTTCTCGGATCCTCGCCTCCTCGGGCAGGACATCCTTGAACCCCCTCGGGGTAATCGCAATCAATTGAATCCTCTCGTCATAGCTGGAACTCGATAATGCTCCATCACTCTAGCATAGTAGAGTGATGGAGCATTCTGAGAAAGCGCCTGAACTCCGTGACAGGTCCGACATGGTGCCGAACTGCGATTCCGGGCCGTGCCCGGCGGCGATGCGCGGGACCGGCGGTGCATCCGGCCTGCCCCACGATGGCGGAAAAACCTCTCCCTCTGTCACACCAGCACCTTGCCGCGGCCATGCAGGATCGAGTTGAGCGTCGATAGGAGCACGAGGTTGCCGGTGTCCACGCGTACGGGCAGCTCCACGGTCTTCTTCTCGACGTCCCCGTCGAAGAGCGAAAACGATATCGAGTCGGTGCCGGGATACTGCCTGATGACCCTGTCCACCTCTCCCAGCAGCTCCCGATCCACCTTGCTGCGATCGGTCTGGATCGTGATCTTGCGGCCGAACGAGAGCCGCTTGGCAGAGTTGACCCGCAGCTGGCTCCCCCTGTCGCTGTGGTCGTAGCGACCCCTCGCCTTTATGATGTTCTCCTCGGCGAGCTCGGAACCGCATTCCTCGAGTGCCTTCGAGAACATGACGCAATCGATGGCGCCGTCCATGCTCTCGAGCGTGAAGGTCGCCATCCGATCGCCTCTCTTCGTCGGCCTGAACGTCAGATCCACCACCATGCCGGCCAACGTGATGCTCCG
>CAZPAN010000055.1:0-9286 GCA_964584585.1 uncultured Coriobacteriaceae bacterium
AGCTGGGAGGGCTTGTAGTCGACCCTGTCTGCCAGCCCTACACGGCTCAGCTGCTCGATCGCGATGCGCTCGGCCTCCTCCTTCGACCTCTTCAGTACCTTCTGCTGCGCGAGCATCACGTTGGACTTCGCGCTCAGATGCGGGAACAGGTTGAAGGACTGGAACACCATCCCCACCTTCGCGCGAACCTTGTTGATGTCGGTGGACTTCGCCGTGATCTCGATGTCATCGAAGAAGATGCGCCCTGCGGTGGGCTGTTCGAGGAGGTTGATGCACCGCAGCATCGTCGATTTTCCCGAACCCGATGGGCCGAGAATGACGACGCCTCCCCCTCTGTCGACCTCGAGATCGACGCCCTTGATCACATCCAGCTCGTCGAAGCTCTTGCAGAGACCCTCGATGCGGACCACGGGCTTGCCACTCTCAACGGTCATCGGGCATCACCTCCGAAAGATTCGGGCTGGGTCGCACCGTCGGCGGGCGCATTGGCAGACCCTCCACCTGCGAGCGTATCCGCCGGAGCCGCAGCGGGCGCATTGCGCTTGCGTCGCCTCCTCTTCGCTCCGGAACCTCCCGACTCCCCGTCGGCCAACCTATCCTCCAGGATGCCCACGACCTTAGCGAGAGGCAGGGTTATCACGAGGTAGAAGCAGGCCGCGACGATGTATGGAGTGATCGAGCCGGTGGATGCGACGATCGTCTTCGCGTACATGACGACCTCCATCACGCCCACGGCGGCTAGCAGCGAGGTGTCCTTGTAGAGCAGGATGAACTCGCTCGTCATCGTGGGGATCACGCGCCTGACGGTCTGCGGGATTATCACGAAAACCATCGTCTGAGCGCCGTTCATGCCAAGCGAGCGCGATGCCTCGAACTGTCCCTTGGGGATCGATTGGATCCCCGCGCGGAATATCTCGCAGAGGTACGCGCTGGAATTCATCGCGAGCACGATCACCCCGAGCGGAAACGACGGGATATGGACGCCGGCCAGAGGAAGCCCGAAAAAGGCGATGTATATCTGGAGGAACATCGGCGTTCCCCTCACCACATTGACGTATGTCGTGGCGATACCGCGCAGCACGCGGAACCTCGACATGCGCATCAGGGAGAACACGAGGCCGATGGGGATCGCCAGCGGGAAGGCGACGGCCACGATCGCGAGCGCCAGCAGGAAGCCGTTGAAGACCACGGGGAAGCTGGTGACGATGATCGTGGGGTCGAAGAACATGCGGAGGAACCTGTTGGAGTTCCAGACCTGCACCCACTCCTGTTCGGAAAGCCAGTTGGAAAGCTGCTCAGCCATATCGATCCCCGACACCGAGATGGAGGGTATCGAGGGTATCTCGACGGTGAGTCCATCGGAGAGAACGTAGGTTCCCGTAAGCTGCATCTCACCGCCCGATGAAGGGAAGTACACGTCGTAGATCTCGACGCGAATGTACGATCCGGCCGGAAGCGGATCGAAGGTGGCGATGAACGTCTCGCCGTCCTCGGCGAAGTCGGCGTCGACGACGGTGCGATCCATCAGGTCGGCACCTGAGAGCACGGTGACCCTGGCGTCATCGATGCCGAAGGAGGTGCTGTCCGGCATCGTGAGGCTGATGCCGCTGACCTGCTCGGTCTCGTCCGCCTGCCCCTCCCAGGTGATGCGGGTGGTGGTGCCGCCCATGACGTCGCCGCTGCCGTCCGAGTTGGGCCTGGCGGTGCACTTGACCGTCTCGAGCGCCTGGGCCTGTCCCGATGGGGCGCATAGGACCAGCGATACGGCGGCCGAGAGCGTCAGAAACGCCATCAACGCCCTGCGAAGCGCATGTCTCGGAGCTGTCCCGATACTGTGTGAAGTCACTTGTTCCCCTGATCCTCGTGCGCGTCGGCTGCGGCACGGACGTGCGGCGGGTACGTCGGATCCGATGCGGCCCTCTTTCAACGTGCAAGCCCTCCCCGACATGCATGCGCCAGGGAGGGCTTGCAGGGCTGCCAGCAACCGGACGAGCAACCTCTTACAAGTACTGCTCGATGAGCTCGTCTATCGTGCCGTTCTCCTGGAGCGTGGCGAGCGCCTCGTTGAGGGCCTCGGTGAGCCCCGGGTTGTCCTGGGAGACCACGATCGCGTACTCCTCGCCGGTGGCGATCTGGGCGACGATCTCGGCATCGCTGTAGGCATCGGCGAGCATGTTCTGGACGACGGCGTCGTTGGTGATCACGGCGTCGGCCTGTCCGGACGCCATGGCGGCGAAAGCATCGGTGCTATTGCCGTATCCGACGGTACTGGCGTTCGGGAAGTTCTCCTGAGCATAGGTCTCGCCGGTGGTGCCGGACTGCACCGCGATGATGATGTCGGAGGAGTTGAGAGCGGTGGAGTAGTCGTCGGAGGTGATGCCGGACTCGGGCATGACCGCTATCGCGAGATCATCGATGTAGTAGGAATCGGTGAAGTCGATCTGCTCCGCGCGCTCGGGGTCGATGGTGAACCCGGAGATGCCTGCGTCTGCCTGCCCGCCTGCGGCGATTGCAGAGATGATCCCGTCGAACTGAAGGGAGACGAACTCGCACTCCAAACCGAGCTCGGCGGCCAGGGCCTCGGCGATGGCGATGTCGAGTCCCTCGTACTCTCCATTGACGAGATTCTCGAACGGCGGGTAGTCGGGCGAGGTGGCGAAGGTGATGGTCCCCTCGTTGAGCAGCGTGTAGCTCTCCGACTGCTCATCGGAGGAAGAGCATCCTGCCAATGCGAGCGAGGCCGCGAGGACGCCCGCGACGGCGATTGCGCAGATCTTCTTCAGTTTCATACCCTCTACCTTTCTGAAACGCGATTGAAAAAGCGTCTAACATTGTAGCATCTTCATCATTCATTCCAGTCTTCGCGGCAAATGACAGGGGAACGAGACCGTGCGAGACCGTGCGTCACGAAGATTCGCCTACTGATGACTGAGCTCCGACCCACGTCCGCGCATACTCGATCTTTTTGTGCGCTTGCCCTGCGAGGTCAAGGCGGTGCCAAGCGTCACCACCATATAAGCTATGCCGGAGACCGCAGTAATCGTGGCGACGGCCCTGGCGATGTTTTGCAGGCGGGTGCCGGTGTAAGTGACGGTGATGGTGGTGTCGCTGGTGACGTAAATTTCCATGAGTCCATATTCGTTTTCGTGGTAGGTGAGTTCTTCGGTGCTGCCGTCGGCATAAGTTGCAATTATCTGGTAACCCAAGTAGTAGAAGCGCGGCAATTCCAGAGTGTCGCCTATGAGCTCGGTTTCGTTTGTGTCGGCGGAGCTTGTCGCTTCGGCGTCCTCGGTACTGGTGGCGTCAGTAGTTGTGACATCGGCGCTGTTTTCCAGCGTCACGCCAAAGCTTAAGCCCGGAAAATCGTTCTCAAAATCGCTGATCACGGTGCTGGATTTCCCGGTGACAACCTCGTCGCTGTTTCTGGCGCTCACGTAATCCTTATGATCATAAGAGCTAACCGGTAAATAATCGGAAAAGGTCAAAGCTTTGGTGCGGGCAGTCTCCAGGGACAAATCGGAGTCATAGGTGACGTGGGACCAAACCGTGGCCACGCCAATGAAACAGCCCAAAACGAGCAGCCCGAACCAGAGTCGCTGCCAATCGGGCTTTTGCAAGTAGGCAAAGCAGAGGGCACAGCTTACGACCAAGGTGAAGCACAGGAAGAGGTTCAGGCGCCACGGGAATTGAATCATTTGGAACGCTTCCGGTAGTCTGGCAAAAGGTACGGCCACCATGACTACGATCAGGATTGCGCTGATGCCAAGCAGGCTTTGCACGAGACGGTCGTGGCGGGCGCGGGGTGGGTGGAAGGCCCCTACCGCCTGAGGATCATCTGGTACGAGAGGGACCGCAGACGCGACGTGGACAACGTGGAGTACGCGGTGAAGTTCATCCTCGACGGGCTGGTGGCAGCCGGGGCCGTGGGAGACGACGACCAGGGCCACATGCGCAGGATCGAGCACCGGGTGGAGGTGGACCCGGCCGACCCCCGCGTGGTGGTCGAGGTGATACCAGAGAGTTGAGGTTGTGGCTGTATGAACATGGCGCAAAAGAGGTTGGCGCTCAGGCGACTGCGCGAGATGCAAGCGGACCCGTGTGACCGCGCTCACGGGAAGACCACGGGATACCAGTACGGATGCCGCTGCAAGAGATGCCGGGCGGCGATGTCGGAGTACAACCGGCGCTGGCGGATATGGAAGAAGGCCGCACGTGAGACGATGATGAAAGATTAAGCGGGTCGTATCATCGCGATCTGCGTAGTCTCCTGGCTGCCTCCCAGTATACAGCCTTGTCGGCTCGTGCCCCGATGATCACGATCACCATGCGCTCCTCGATGATCTCGACCTTGTAGACGATGCGAAGGTTGCTGACCCTGATCTTGTAGCATCCTGCAAGGTCGACTCCGCCCTGGTTACCGAGGGGTTTCCCGAACCTGCCCCCAGACTCCGAAAGCATTCGCGAGGCTTTGTGAATCGCGGACATGACTCGCTTCTGCAAGCTGTTGTCTAACTTGCGCAGGTCGTCCTTCGCGTCATTGGTGAACTCAATGTCCCATAAGGACGGGGTACCCAAGGCGGGATCACCAATCCGTCTCGACCTCGACCGGCTCAAGGTCGGAATAAGACAGCCCCAGCTCCCTCATCACGTCGTCGAACGACGTCCTGTTTCCGTTGTCGTTTGCGATCCGACGCGCTGTCTCTGCATCCAGCCAGCGTTCAAAATTGTCGGAGTAGCAATCATAGCTCGACACGTCCGAGGTTATCGCGCTCGAATCCCGAAGGACAGGGCCGCATGCGACACTTGATGCGATCGTCTCCCACGTAAAGGGCAGCGCGTTATAGCTGCACGAAGGCCTCATTTTTATGGTAGCGGACGTCATTCTCCATCGCCTTCCATCGACTCCGATGCGGTAGCGTTGTCAAGAGCCTTCTGGGCCATCTCCAAGAATGCTGCGAGTGCGGGGACGGGCATGTAAACACGTGCCGCGACAATGGCTTGCCTGCTGTCCATCTTCGACGAGAAAGGTTCCTCCGTGAGGAAGGTCAGCGCCGCGAACCCGTCTTTGGACACGTTTATGGCGCTTTGGCTCGCGAAGCACCCAAGGGTGTCTTCGTGCCTTATGTTGATATCGAGCGGGTATTCCGGATCGCTCATCTGAGACCTCCCTGTCTTGTGCGTGTGTGCGATTATACACATCCGCAAAGGCGAGATTTAATCGGGTGGCGTTCAATTAAACGGATGGACCGTCGCATTTGTGGTGACCTTTCTCTTGTAGCATGAGGGGAATGAAAGAGGGACCTTACCAGGAGGGCAGTTGAAACTCTGGACTATTCGAAGGCGGTCGGGTCATCTTCGAGAATATCCTGAAGATTAGGATCGTTCAACAGTAGGTGGGAGGTCGCATTGGATGCGGATATAGCTAGGTGGAGAGCGGATCAGGCAGAACGTTGGCTGCGATACGTGCGGTCGCTAGGTTCCAGAATCTCCACTCTTCAATGCGAGATAGATGCCCAACGCGCTCTCGCCGAATCCGCTCGAAGCATCTGGCCGGACGACCTACCCAAGACCGCTCCAAACCATGATCAGCTGCCGAATGCAGTGGCGGCCTTGATCGAACTGATAGCCGATTACTGCGTCGAGCTGCAAGGCTATGTCGAGGAGCAGCACCAAACCCACGAGGCTCTTTCAGGGATCGAGGACGAGGCTATACGTGTGGCGTTGACCTCGTATTACCTGCTCGGCAAGAGCTGGGAGCTATGCTGCACAGAAATGAACTACACGTGGGACGGCATGATGAAGCTAAGACGGCGGGCACTGTTGGCTGCTTACGAGGTCATGCCCAGAGTATGGCGAGACCCGGTCTCTAGGGCAATCAACGCCCACCCCTCGGCTTGAAGGCGCTCCGGGGGTCGGTTATCGACAGTATCGGGCACCTAAAGGCACCCTGGTCTCTGCTAATATATAGAATGCCGGGTAGGCCCGGATGGCGAGTCTTTTGAAAGAAAGGCTCGCTTTTTCATGGAAGGCTCCATGCCGTCAAGCAATCCTCGCTACCACAACTACAGCAAGCGGATTTCGATACGGAAGCGCTGGCGGGCCATCGGCGATCCGTGTCACCTATGCGGCAAGCCGATCGACTATTCGCTGCCTGTTGGTCATCCGATGAGCTACGAAGTCGACGATATCGTTCCCGTTTCTCGTGGCGGCGATCCGTGCGATTGGAACAACACGCAGCCTGCGCACCGTTGCTGCAATCAACGCAAGGGGAACGGTAGAACGAAGCGCGGAGAACCCAAGAAGCTGCCACTGCCGACCTCGCGACGATGGTGAAGCCCAGCAGCCCGCTCGATGGCAGGGGGCAGCCCCCCTCTCGAGGTCAGCTCGCGGTCCACGGGCATAGCCGATATTTACACAAGGGACACGCACGGCCAGGGGGTGGGTAATACCCCTTTTTCAGTCGAGGTGGGTATATGACGGATACGGCAATCAAAGCCAAGGCCGAAGCATTGGCCGCTAAATTGCCAGAGCCTCAACGTGAAATGGCCGGCAGTCTTGCAGAGAACGTGATCTGGATGTCGCTAAAACTCGAAGCAGCGAGGGAGCTAATCGGCGACAGCGATGTCGCCATCCCCTACGACAACGGCGGCGATCAGTCTGGAATCCGGCGCAATCCCGCATACGACGGATACAACGCTCTAGTCAGCAGTTACACCAAAGCGCTCAAGCAGCTAAGCGAAATGCTCGACGAGGAAATCGAAGACGTTAGCGAGGACGGCATTGACGAGATCGTTGCGCGTCGGAAGTCAGATGCCGACGGCTCAAGTCAGTCCGCCATACGTCGCAAACGACCTCACGGACTGTCTTAAGGCTTGTGCGGTTGGCGCTCTCAATCCTTTTGAATGGCAACAGGGCGTTCTTGAGTCCTGGTTAGGCAAAACCAATGATGGCTCTTGGGCCGCAACAACATGTGGCTTGGCAGTGCCTAGGCAAAACGGCAAGACGCTTGGGGTCGTCGAGGCACGAATGAACTACGGATTGTTGATCTTGGGCGAGGAGATCGTCTACACGGCTCACCTGCAAAAGACGGCAACCGAGACGTTCGAGGACATGGAAGGCTTCTTCGCGCAGCCTGCCATCAAGAAGCACGTCGCGGAAATCCGCCGCGCGATGGGCCGAGAGCAGATCGTGATGCGAAACGGCGGGCGAGTTAAGTTTCTGGCCAGAACCCGCAACGGCGGTCGAGGCCAGCACGGCGACTTGCTGGTGTTCGATGAGGCTCAAGAGCTGACTCCACAGCAGCAAGGCAGTTTTTTGCCGTCGATTTCGGCTAGTCCGAACCCACAGACGATCTACGCGGGCACCCCGCCAGATGAGGATGCGGACGGTGAGGTCTTTCGACGAATCCGTCAATCGGCCTTGGATGGGCAGACGAGATCAACAGCTTGGGCTGAATGGTCAGTCGATGCAATTGGTGATGTTGGCGATGTTGATCGTTGGTATGCAACAAACCCCTCGCTCGGCCTTCTGATAGCAGAAGACACGATCGCGACCGAAAAGGAGCAGATGGCCCCTGATACGTTCGCTCGCGAGCGCTTGGGGTGGTGGTCAGCCACTACGGTCAGAATCGAGCACCTGATCGAGGTGGCCGACTGGAAGAGGTGCCAGACCGATCATCCGCCTAAGGACGGAACGTTGGCGGTTGCCGTGAAATTCGCGGGCGACGGCTCGCGAGCCTCTCTGGCCGTGGCTCTCAAGCCTGAAAACGGCAAGCCGCATGTCGAGGTGGTGGCCAGTCAAAGCACCGCCAAGGGTTCAGGTTGGGCGGCAAAATGGATCGAGAAACGCAAAGACAAGATCGCGTCAGTAATTATCGACGGGCGCATCGGCAGCGCGGCATTAGAAACAAGGCTATGCGAGGCGGGGCTGCCAAGGAAGCTCTTCAGACTTGCGAGCACCAAAGACGCTATCGAGGCCAATTCGATCCTGATCGACGCAGTGCGGTCAGGTGAGGTCACCCATTTCGGACAGCCCGCGCTGGATGTCGCGGCCACAAGATGTGCCAAGCGCCGAATCGGCAACGACGGCGTGGGATTTGCCGACACTGACGAAGCCGATGCGACGTTGATCGAGTCTTGCGCTTTGGCGTACCGCGAAGTGATGACTACCAAGCGAAACCCAGCCAGGAAATTGAGGGTCAGCCTATGAATCTGACGGGAATCTGCAAGGCAACAGGGTTGCCGGACGAGGACAAGCTCGTACTTGCGGAGCTGATCGAGGTGCACGATGACGTAGCGCCTCGAAACAGACGGCTCGGAGATTACTACGCAGCGGAGCAGTTGACTCCGACTATCGGGATCGACAACATCCCCGAAACCGTGAACCCCGGGGCTAGATGCGATTGGGCATCTAAAGCAGTGACATCCGTTAGCGAGCGGGTGCGCCTAGATGGTTTTGTTTTTGATAGCGAATACGAAGATGAGGTATTGCGGCGCGTCACTGTAGGCAATGACCTTGTAGGTGAATACAACCGCTGCGTTGCTAACGAGTTAGTGCACGGCTGTATGTTTGCCACCGTTCAGCGCAACGGTTCAGGCGTTTCAGTACGGATGCATTCAGCGGAGACATCTTCGGCCATTTGGGATACGGCAGCTAGCCGTATTGGTGCGGGCTTTGTTGTAGCAGACGCAAAACGCACCCCTTGGCATGGGAAAAGCGTTGTGCCCGTCCAAATCAACCTGCATCTACCAGGGCGCGTTGATGTCATTAGGCGCACAGGTGCGACTAATTGGGTCGCAGAGGCAATGGCCACGCCGCTAGACCGTCCGATGATGGAAGCGTTTTGCTTCAGGCCGACAGGCACCAAGCCCTTCGGCCAGACGCGAATCACTCGCACGGTTCGTTACCTAGTCGACGAGGTCGAGAGAACGCTGAGGTACATGGCCGTCTCGAACGCGATCTACGCAACACCCATGATGGCGGCCCTGGGTCTCACGGACGCTCAGTTCGACGCGCTGGACGCCAACAAGTCCAAGTGGCTGATGAGTGCGGGATCGTGGTTTTTGTCGACACGCGACGAGGAGGGCAAAACCCCAGAGCTTGAGATTTTTTCGGGTCAGAACCCGACGCCTTATGTAACGGCGATAGAAACCTACGCCAAGCTCTTCAGCGGGGCAACCGGTGTGCCGCTCAACAGCTTGGGAATCGTCCAGGACAACCCGTCAAGTGCAGAAGCGATTGATTCAGCTAGGGAGGACATCTGCACAGCGGCCGAGGACTTGATCGA
>CAZPAN010000056.1:0-4259 GCA_964584585.1 uncultured Coriobacteriaceae bacterium
TGGCGGCCAGCAGGTTGTTGGCGGCGCCGATGGCGTGGAAGTCGCCGGTGAAGTGCAGGTTGATGTCCTCCATCGGAACAACCTGAGCATAACCGCCACCAGCAGCTCCACCTTTAACGCCAAATACAGGGCCGAGGGAGGGCTCGCGCAGGGCGATCATGATGTTCTTGCCGATCTTACGGAGGCCGTCGCCGAGACCGACCGTGGTGGTTGTCTTGCCCTCGCCCGCAGGTGTGGGGGTGATGGCCGTCACGAGGACGAGCTTGCCGTCGGGCTTGTCGGCAAGGTCATTAACAATGTTAAGGTCGACCTTGGCCTTGTAGTTACCGTATTGCTCCAAGTACTTCTCGTCCACGCCCGCCGTCTTGGCAACTTCGTGGATGTTTGCCATTTCCGAAGCTTGCGCAATTTCGATATCGGACTTGATTTCCATCATGCCACTCCTTTTCGATCTTCCTTCGGTTGAAATATGTACTACGACCGAATGCAACTGACGTTGCAGACAATTGACAAGTATACCCGCTCCGGCTTCGCGCGGTCGAGGTACAAAGTCTTCAATTGAATGCAACCTGTGTGGATTGTATTTTGCATCCAAGGCGAATGCCAGCGACATATCGCGTAAAACACTGCCATTTTGCGCATAAACTCGCGGTAAGCCCGCGCTCAAGGTCGTATGGGGGAGGGAGAGGCGGATCGCTCGTGCTTCGCGAGGTGCCGGCAAACGGGCGGTGGTAGAATCGGGACAGTCTAGCGGAGGAAGCCTATGCCTGCCATTGGAGATCTCAGGAAGGCCAGCGTGTTCCGCGAGGGATCCCGGCGCCTGGTCGGAAAAATCCGCTGTGCCGTGTTTCATCCGACCGAGCCGAGGCTCGTCGGTTTCATCGTGCGTTGCGCCGACATCGCCGGGATGAAGAGGAGGCGGGATCATTTCCTCTCCTTCGATTCGATGGCGTGCGTGGATGGGGTCGTCATCGCGTCCAAGGATCGCGCGGCTTGGGACGGATCCGCCTGCGAGCGGCTCGGGATCGACTACGATGCCTGTCTGGTATGGGAGACTATGCCGGCCGTTGCGGAGTCGGGCGAGAGCCTGGGTCGGGTCGAGGATGTCGAGTACGATCCGCTTACAGGCGAGGTTCTGTCGATAACGACTACTGAGGGCGCCGCCTTCAGGTTCCTCGTGGGAGACGTCGGCCATAGGGCGGACTCCCTCATCGGATATTCCTCCGGGGCGCTAGTCTTCCGGGAGGCCGCAGCGTGGGATCCCGCCTCGGGTGGGGCGGCTGCCATGGCCGGAGAGGCTACGGCGCGTGCGATGTCAGCCGCCAGGGAGAAGATGGAACCCGTGTCGCGAGGAGTTTTGGACTCGTTCCAGAAAGGCGCCTATAGGTTCGGCGAGCTTCTGGGGCGAGCCAGGGATCATCTGGTGGACGATGACGGGGACGGGGACGGGCGGTCCTCTGGGACACAACCGTCTTCCACTTCTGCTGAGGATGGCCGAGGAGCGGAGGCTGGGGTGTCCGGTCGGGAGGCGGTTTTCGACGACGGTTCCTCCCCGGGCGACCGGCTCGGTTACGGCCTGGGCCGGCGGCTCGGCGGGGCAAAGGGCATGTTCTCCGCGTTCAAGGAGGAGTACGTCAAGGCTAGGGATCGCGATGACTGACAGCCTCGGCGGAGAGGAATCCCGCCGCGACTCCAAACGCGCTCTGATCCGTGAACCGGGGACGACCAGGGGCGGGGCCGTGAAACGCCCCGGAGAGAGGCATATGGTCGGACGGCTGCGCGATCTCGACGTGCGCAGCGCGGAGAACGTGGAAGGTGCGTTCAGGAGAAACCCCGAAATCTCTAGGCACAGGCCCGACATGCTGAGGCAGAGCGGGACCGTCCCTTCCGTGGAGAGCGGGTCGGCTCAGCCGGGTGCGGCGAGTCGGAAGCCGGACACGGGAGGCATCAGGAAGCGCGTCAAGCAGGATCACTATGTCCCCAGGGGAAGTGCCCTGACCGATCCTGATTTCCATCGGCGCCGTCAGAACTCCCCCGGTAGGCCCGCATCTGAAGGGAGGGCCAGGGCTGGGGACCAGGGCGAGAAAAGACCGCCGAGCCGCCGAGGCGGACCTGGGAGTCTGGGTTGTACGGTATCGGCGATGTGGCCGCTGCTCGCCGGCATCGCGGTGATCGCTGCTGCGATGATCTTCGCCTTCGCCTTCACCTCGTGCGGCGGATCGTAAGCGCAGACGATGCGGGTCCCGCCTTCGCGTGCAGGGGCGCGGCACGCGTCGGATCCGTTCCTAGCTCAGGAATATCACGAGCGCGGCTATGGTGGCGATCAGGGCCACGATGAAGGCGAAGCTTGCGATCGTGCACCCGACCCTGTGGGTGGCGGACGCCTCCGTGAGCCTGTCGGCGAGGGTCCGCCTGCTCCGGAACACGGTGAAGCCGTCGTCCTTCTTGGGGATAGGGACGTTGGAGGCGAAGTTCCGGCTACCTCCCGATTCCACCATCTCGTCGAACCGATCCTGCAAGAGCGCGGGCGTCGGGTGATCGCCGCTGGCCATCCTCTCTCCCAGCCCGGCGGAGAACCTCTCGACGGCCTCGTCGACCGCCTTGTTCGAGGGGTCGTGGCAGATGATCGCGACCTCGGCCGAGAACTCCCTTCTGTCGGAGTTCCAAGCCACAAGCGAGAGCCTCCCCCTGACGGTCCACCCACGCTCGATCGCATTTGCGGCCCTGTCGGCGTCCTTGCCGTTCAGCTCGCCTATCGTCCCGCATATCGGGGAGGAGACCGTCACCGAGCCGTCGTCGGCCCTCTCCACCTCAAGAGCGCTCCCGATGCTCACCGCAGAGCTGGCCAAGGCCTTGCTGCCTTCGTGCCCGGCCGCGTCGGTCCATGCGAGAAATCCTAGGTAGAGGTCGGAGACGTCGCCGTGGGGAGAGCCGCTGTCGGATGCGGACCTGTCAGGTCCGTCTTTCGCGAGGGCCTCTTCCTGCGCGGCTGCAGGATCGGGGCCTTTTCCGGGGCGGTTGAAGTTCATAGGAGGAACTCTTTCCAAGCCTCGATCTCGGACCTTGCCTGGGCGAGGCCGGCTTGGTAGTTCGCCTCCAGCTCCGAGACGTCGGTGGTCGTGCTGGTCGCCGTGATGTCGTTCGAGTAGAAGACGTACGCTTTGCCCTCGTGCTCGAGCTCGTCGAGTTGGTCGCAGACCGCGTTGTATCTCTCGTTGCGGGTGTTGAGGGCACGGCGGAGATACCTGCGTGTCGGGAACAGGAAGGAGAGCGGGTTGCCCTCGCCCTTCTTCTTCCTATAGCCCCTGGGACGGGTGCGCACGACGAAGAACCGCTCGAACCCGTCGGCGATCGCGGCGGGGAGCATGATCCCCGCGCCCTCACCGAGTCCGCCGTCGTAGCAGGCGTAGCCATCGACCAACGTAGGCGGCATGAAGAGAGGGAGCGACGATGAGGCCCTGACCCTCCTCATAATCGCCCCGAGCGATCTCATGTTCTTCCTGGTCCAGTAGACCGTCTCACCCGTGTCTCGCCTGAAGCCCGGGATCGTGAGCTTGGCAGGGTTTTTCATAAAAGCCGCGATGTCGAATTCGAGGCTGCCTCCGGGCTTGCACGATTCCTCATATATGTATTCCGCGTTGAAGTATCCCTTGTGCGCGAGGAAGGTGTCCCAGCTGCCGAACGAGGGATCTTCGACGAAGCCGACGAAGGAGTCCTTGGCGCGTTTAGCGTCACGCGAGATGTAGTTGACCGAGTGGCTGGCCCCGGCGGAGGAGCCGTAGACGTTGTCGAAGAAAAGCCCCTCCTCCAGGAGGGTCGTGACGACGGCTGCTGTGTAGGAATCCCTCAGCCCTCCGCCCTCGAATATCAGTGCGGTGTCGAAGATGTTGTTCTTCATGCGGTTCTCCATGCGGGGAACTATAGCATATGCTCCATTTCCCAGGTTGTATAATAGGGGCTTCAACAATGCGAAGCCCATCACGGCATCTATTGGGGAGGCGCCGATGATCTCAAAGCCACTGCCCACGGGTGAGGAGCCGCCTAGCGGTTTCGAGTCGATATACGAGGACTTCCGGGCCGCCAACGAGGATCCCTCCGTGATCAAGATCAACAGGGTCTCGGCCACCCAGCTCTCCAGCTCCGAGATCAAAGAGCTCGAAAGGCTTCGCAAGAGGGCCATCGAGGCCATCGAGAACCCCTCGTTGGAGCGCGGATTCGAGATCACCTTCGAGCGTGAGATGAACCTCTGGCCGGAGGGC
>CAZPAN010000056.1:4269-9125 GCA_964584585.1 uncultured Coriobacteriaceae bacterium
CCTGCGCGGGTACGCCCTCGTCGTGAGGGGATGGCCCACTCCCAAGACATGGACCATCCAGCATCTGATCGTCGATCCCGAGGTCAGGCTCCGGGGCATCGGCAAGCGCATCGTCGCCTCTGTCGAACTCGACGCGCTTAGCTCCACCGATACCACCAGCGCGATCGTCGCCGTTCCAGTCAGCTCGTCCAACGATTCCTTCTGGGAGCACAACGGCTTCGAGCGGGCGGGTGAGAAGTCGATCGAGCTTAGCGGGAACGAGTACTCCTTCGGCATCTTCAAGAAGACCATCAGGTGAGCGACCCCATTTCAGGGAGGGACGTTTTGGATGATCCGCATCCCCGCAGCCGTTCGCGCGCGGGGACTGGCGGTTCTGTTTCGGGTTGCTTCGAACCCGGCGGTAGTTCGGGCGCGGGGACGGGTGAGACGGTTTCGGACAGCTCAGCTCTTCGCTGCTATCTGACCGCTGGAACCGACCCGGATGTCCTCTCGGCCTACCTAGGGCTGCCCGAGCGCGCCCTCCGCGCGAGGTACGCGCTGGTGGAACCCGAGATCGTGGTGGTGGACACCGAGACCACTGGGTTGCATGTAGGCGTTGACGAGCTCATAGAGATCGCCGCCGTGAGGATGGACGGTCCCGATGTCGTGGAGGAGTTCGGCACCTTCGTGGACCCCGGGGTGGAGATCCCCGAGCTGATAACCGAGATAACCTCGATCACCGACTCCGAGGTCTCCGGCGCGCCCTCTCCGGACCAGGCTGTACGCATGCTTGACGAATTCTGCGGAAACGCCCTGATAGTCGCCCATAACGCCAGGTTCGACAGGGACTTCGTATCGAGGCACGTGGGTCCTGGGTCTCGTCTCGGTGATCCGTCGCGATGGGTGGATACCCTGGCTCTCTCGCGCATCGCCTTCCCGAGGATGATCTCTCATGACCAGCCGACTTTGTGCGACGCGTTCGGGGTGCGAAGGGGAGGCCACCGCGCGGCCGGCGACGCCAGGGCGCTGGCGAGGCTCTTCAGGATCATGCTCGCTGCGCTCGACGACATGCCGCACGATCTCCTGACGTTCATGGCCGATCTCGCCCCCGGCGCGGTCTGGCCGGTACGCGACGTGTTGGATATGGTGGCGCGATGCGACGGCGATCCGGGCAGGTTTTCGATGAGCAGGCTGCGCGAGGGCCGCATCGGCGGACTGAAGCGCGAGGCGCCCTCGCTCATGGACCCCGCCGAGGTTTCGATGACAGACCTCGTTCCGATCACCCGCGAGGAGATAGAGGAGGCGTTCTCGTCGGACGGGGCGGTGGGCCGCATGTATCCCAGGTTCGAGAGACGCCCGGAGCAGGTGGAGTTTGCCCTTGAGGTGGCCGAGGCGTTTCGCACCTCCACCCACCGGGTGATCGAGGCGGGCACCGGTGTCGGCAAGTCGGTCTCCTACCTGCTTCCCTCGGCCGTCTTCGCCCTGCGTAACAGGACCAGGGTGGGGATCGCTACCAAGACAAACGCGCTCTCCGACCAGTTGGCCTTCAACGAGTTGCCGGCTCTGGAAAGCGCTCTCTCCCAGTCGGGGGCCGGTTTCTCATACATCGTTTTGAAAGGATACGACCATTACCCGTGCCTGCGGAAGCTGATGCGCTACGCGAGATCGCTCGGCGCTGATGCGCGGGAGTACGACCTGATGGTCCTCTGTACGGTGCTCGCGCAGATAGCCCAGTCCGCCTGGGGGGATCTTGACGCCCTGACCGTGACTCCGAGCCAAGGGTTGCGTGCCGGCATTGTCTGCGCTCCGGAGGAGTGCCTGCGCTCGAAGTGCCGGTTCTTCCCCGGGAAATGCCTTCTGCACGGCGCTAGGAAAAAGGCGTTCGATTCCGAGATCGTCATCGCCAACCATGCCCTTCTCTTTCGCGACCTCTCGATGGACGGGGGAGTGCTTCCGCCGATCAGGTACTGGGTGGTCGACGAGGCGCATGGGATGGAGGCGGAGGCGCGCGACCAGCTCTCCTACTCGGTGGATGCCCGCAGCCTTCTCTCGACCATGCGCAAGCTGGACGCGCCTGCAGGTCCGGTCCTCCAGATGCAGGGCGAAGCGATGCTTCTGGAGGGCGGGGACTCCCTGATGGGCAGCGTCTCGGAGCTTCTGAGGATGGCGTCCGGCGCGCAGTGCCTGGCGGAGACCTTCTTCCGTCTGGTCAAGGATCTGACGACCCTGGTACCCAGGTCGTCGTACCCCATCAGCGAGATATGGATCGACGGGGAGATACGGGGCGACTCTCGGTGGGAGGCGGTCGAGGACTGCGGCGGAGAGTTCGCCGAGAACCTTCGGACTGTCATCAAGGCGTGCGACGACGTGATCTCGATGGCCGAGCACTTCGAGGAGCTATCGGGACCCGTGGCCGAGCTCGCCGGCATCCGCTCCAAGCTGGGCGACGCGCTGGAAGCGCTCGCGCTCATCCTCGATGGCGGCAACTCCGACTATTGCGTCTACGCCGTGGCGCATTCCGATCCCGATCGCCTCGATGAGAAGCTGGTCGCGGCGCTGATCGATACGGGAGGGGAGCTCTCGACGAGGTTCTTCCCGGAGGAGAACAGCGTCGTGATGACCTCGGCGACGATCTCGGTCGGCGGGTCGTTCGAATCCTTCGCGCATCGGGTGGGGCTCGACAGGCTCGAATCCTCGATGTGGAGCGCGTGCGGCTTGAATCCGTCCGAGGGATTCTATTCGAACATGGGCACGCTGGTTGTCTCCGATATGCCGGAGCCGCGCGACCCGCGATATCTTGACGCGATGGAGCATCTGATAGTCGACGTGCATCTGGCTCTCGGAGGCGGGGTTCTCACGCTTTTCACGAACCGTCGGGAGATGCAGGAGCTGTACCGCAGGGTGCGTCCCAGCCTCAAGGAGGCCGGGATAGAGCTCCTCTGCCAGACCGACGGCAGGTCGAGGAGGTTGTTGGGCGATGAGTTCTCCTCCAACGAGGACTCCTGTCTGTTTGCGACCAAGTCGTTCTGGGAGGGCTTCGACGCTCCGGGCCGGACGCTCAGGTGCGTGCTGCTGCCGAAGCTGCCGTTCTCCCGTCCCGACGACCCTCTCTACCGGGAGGTGAGCGCAAGGCGCAAGGATGCTTGGAAGACGATGGTGCTTCCGCAGGCTGTGATTGAGACGAGACAGGCGGCGGGAAGGCTGATCAGATCGCGTGATGACTCGGGGGTGCTGGTGCTGGCCGACAGCAGGCTGACGAGCAAGTGGTACGGCAAGGTTTTCCTGAAGTCCTTGAAGCTGGGGGAGACGAGGGTGCTCCCCAGCTCCGAGGTGAGTTCGGCGATCTCCGCGTTCGGGCTGTAGGCTCCGTCGGTCGGATCGGGTCAGAGGGCTTTCCCGTCTGTATCGTCTGCCGTCGCCGGCGGGAGCGCGCGGGTGCCGTTTGCGTACCTCCTGGAGCTGTGCAGCGCCATGGCTATCGTGCTCCCGTTGTGGGCGAGGGCGGAGGCATTCGGGGTTATCAACCCGCCGATCCCGCCGACGAGGAGCAGTGAGTTTAGCGTCATCACCTGGGCGAACGAGATGTCGAGCCTCTGCATCAGCTCGCATGCGATGCCTCTCAGCCTTGCTATCGCGTCGAGGTCTCCGGAGGTCAGCGCGATGTCGGCCACCTCGCGGGCAATCGCCGTGCTGCCGCCCATGGCGATGCCGACATCGGCTGCGGATAGCGCAGGCGAGTCGTTGACTCCGTCTCCCACCATCACTGTTTTCAGCCCCTGGGCTTTCAACGCCTCCACGTAGGAGTGCTTGTCCTCGGGGAGCATGTCAGCGGAGAACTCGTCGATTCCTGCTTCGGCCGCGATCCTGGTCGCGGTCCTCTCGTTGTCGCCGGTGAGCATCACGACATGTTCGAAACCCATTGTGCGCAGGTGCCGGATAGATTCGGCGACCCCGTCTTTCAGGGGGTCGGATATCCCGATCACTCCCACCAGCCCGCCATCGACGGCCAGATAGAGCGTGGAGACACCCTCGGTCTCCTTCGCGATGCGCGACCTCTGCCTATCGGTGATCCTCACGTGCTCGTCCTCGACGACGAAGTGCTCGCTGCCGATGACGATGCGCTTCCCGTCGAGGGAGGAGGCGATGCCGTGGGCTACGATGTACTTGACCTCGGCGTGGCGCTCCCTGTGCCGAAGCCCCCTCTCGCTCGCCTCGCGAACGACTGCGCGCGCGACCGGGTGGGGGAAGTGCTCCTCCAGGCAGGCCGCGTACCTGAGGACCTTGTCGTGGTCCCAGCCGTCGAACCCGAGTACCTTGACGACCTTCGGTTCGGCGTTGGTGAGGGTGCCGGTCTTGTCGAAGATTATCGTGTCAGCCTGGGCGAGGGCCTCCAGGCTCTTCGAGCCCTTGACGGTGAAGCCCTCCCTGGCGCTTTGGCTCATGGCGGAGAGAACTGCTATCGAGGCGGTGAGCTTGAGGGCACAGGAATAGTCGACCATCAACGCGGCCGAGATCTTGACGAGGTTCCTGGTGGCGATGGCGACGATTCCCGCGAGCAGGAAGTTCCACGGGACGATCCCGTTGGCCAGCTCCTCGCGTCTCGACTCGGTCCTGCCCTTGTGCCGCTCCGATTGCTCTACGAGCGAGACGATCGACCTGAGCTTGGTCTGGCTCGCGTCTGCGCGGACCCTGATCATGATCTCGCCGCTCTCGACGGCCGTTCCCGCGAAGACGTCGTCGCCTATGGTGCGCTCGATGGCCAGGGGTTCGCCGGTGAGGTTGGCCTGGTTGACCATCGCGGTGCCCTCGACCACGGTGCCGTCGACGCTTATCGGCATCCCTGTGCGGGCGATCACGATGTCACCTTCTTTCACCTG
>CAZPAN010000057.1:0-9097 GCA_964584585.1 uncultured Coriobacteriaceae bacterium
AGAAGGGCAGGGTGACAAAGGACACCACGGTGGATATGGGCAGACCCGTATCCACGAAGGGTATGAGCGCGCTGATGTCGCGACAGACCAAAAGCAGCAGTGCGCCAAGGAGCATATTGCCAAAGAATTGCTTCTTGAACTCCGCACCGAAGAGGGCGCGACTTATGTGTGGCACCAAAAGCGAGATCATCGAGATCATTCCCGAAAGCATCTGAGCGGCCAGCACCATAATGGAACCGCAGGCCAGCGCCACAAAACGCAGAAGATTTGCATTCACGCCCATCACGCGCGAATCGCTGTCGGGAAAGCTCAGCGCGTTCATGCTGAAGCGCAGGAAGAAGATGGGCACCACGCTCACTACAAGCACAACGCCGATAAGAGCAAAGGTTGCACCCGACACGTCTACGTCGAGCATCTCTTGTAGCTCGTAGTAGACCTCGTAGAGATCCGTATCAAACCAGAAATAGGTAATGTATTGCACCACGATGCCCATGAGCTGGGAAATGATCGATCCCACCAGCATCATGTTCACCACATTAAAAGAGGTTCCCCCTTGCATAAGGCGGCCGGAGCCAAACACGACAATCAGCACCAAGAGGCCCCCGGCAAAGCAGAGCAGATAGCGCATTCCCACGGCGGAGACTGCCGAAGATCCCAGCAGTATGACCAGCACAACCAAACCTAAGTTTACGCCGCTCGAAACACCCAACATGGTGGGAGCAGCGATGGGATTTCTGAAGACGTTTTGATACAAGGTGCCCGAAAGTGCCAGCACCGCGCCGCAGAATATGGTCACCAACGACACCAGAGCGCGGCTCGACACCTCGAAATAATTGGGCTGGATGCTCTGCAGCTCTATGACGGAAAGCGGCTCTTGCGTGGTGAACAGGTTGATGTAGGCCTGCTGCAGCCACAATCCCAGGCAATCGAACAGCGTGCCGAAGTCGATGAAGGAGTAGTAGGAGACGGTGATGAGCTCGCTTAGGCAGAACACCACGATCAGCGCGACGAGCATCCCACCGATGATATTGCGCGTCTGACGACGCTCCTCGTCAAGCAGCTGGCTTGCCTGCTCGAGCTCTACCAGGGCATCGGAATTAAGCTCGAAGGCGTCGCTGTTCTTCATGCGGCGCATGCCGCGGCGCCAGGAACTCTCCCCGGGAACCTCCGTAGGCTGAGGCGCTCCGTCGGGGGAGACGTCATCGCGTGAACCCCGCCTGCGTCGCCGCGAGCGTTTCGGCGTCTCGGACGCGCCGAATTCGTAATCTCGATCAGACCCAATCGGCATTGCCCTTGCCCCTTCTCGTGATCGCCATGACGATGAAGGCCACTGCGCCGATAATGCCCGTGATGGAGCCCATGCCCAATCCATTGAGGAAGCTGTTTGTGAAGGCGGTGGACAACACGCAGAAACCCGCGCCTGCTATGGCGGTGGCGGGAATGAGATACCGAAAGTCAGGTCCCACCATCTTGCGTGCGATATGAGGGACCAAGAAGCCGACATAGCTGATGCTCCCGCAGAAGGCGACCACCACGGCCGTGATGACCGTGCACAGGCCGATGAGCAGATTGCGCGCCCGGGCTACCGAAACGCCCATCGAACGCGCTTCCTCGTCCTCGAAGGCCAGGATGTTCATCTTGGGACCCATGCGGAAGATGATGATGAGGCAGATGATCACCGGCACGCCGATGAGAATGATGCTTTCGATGGTGTAGGTGGTCGACAGGGTTCCTGTGGACATGTTGGTGAGAGTCTCCACCTGCTCTTCGGTGCCGAAGTTGATGAGCCAGTAGCGCACGAGCTGGATGATGCTGCTTATGAGAGTGGAGAATACCGTGCCCGCGATGATGAGACCCACCTTGCTCACCTTGCCCTTGCCCGCTATGAAGGCGAGAAGCAGCACCAGGCCCACTACCACAAGCGACCCCAGAAGCCCGCAGAATGCCTGCCCGTAGATGTTGAAGAGATAGTCGACGATGTTCAGCGAGGAAAGATAGTTCTGCAGCTGGTTGATATCGACCGTGGAACCCGTCATGGTAGTCGAGCCTCCGAAAAGCACGAAGATGACGATGCCCATCTGCGCGCCCGACATGACGCCAAGCGTAGAGGGCGAGGCCATGGCGTTTTTCAAGGCGCCTTGGTAGCAGGCGCCCGAGGTGGCGAGAGCCATGCCCGCCAGGATGACCACGACGTACTGGCATATCTTGAAGTAGGGCCAGTTGGCGAAGTCGCCCGTGAACGTGCGCGCGATGCCGTCGAGGTTCTCGCCGATCTGCTGGAAGAACAGGGCGGGGGAGTAGTTCACATACTGGGTGTTGTAGGTGGTATCGGGCAATATGAGCGCGAAGACCGTGATGATCACCAGCGCGATGCCCAAGATGATGGTATTGCGCTTGCGCGGATCCATCGCGTACCGCGCATCGTTGGCCGCCGCATACACCGATACCTCTTCGTTCTTGTGCAAGCGTATGCGGTCGTAGCCATAGTCGGCGCCCAGGTCGGGCTTGCCACCGTCCACATCGAAGAGTCCATGCGCGCGGCCCTCGTCTTGATCTATGTCGGAGGTGAGGGTGGCAAGCGTGGTCTGCTTGCGTCGGCCCTCGTCGGAGATTGGACCCGACACCGTATCGCCCGAGTTGATGACCGAGTCGACCTGAGCCGCCTCACGGCTCTGCCGACGCGCACGGCGGCGCTCGGCCCGGCTCTGCTGAGCCTCCTGCCGAGCACGTTCGGCGTTGCTTAGATATCCCGATGAATTATCGTCGTATAGCCCCACGGTAATTTAGCTTTCCGGACCGGCGAGAATCTGGGATAGCTCGCTATCCGAGAGGGTGTAGCCGTAGAAGTTGCTGTAGAAAGTGCGTATGTAGTTCTCGACGTCGCTTTGCGAGAGCGCCCCTCGGAAACGCCAGGCCGTCCAGGCGGTCTCGAGCACGCTTTCGATGCTGCCGTCGGTCCAGCTCTCGAAGAGTCCTTCGGGGTTGACGTAAATGCTGTAGTTGGCACCCGAGACGAGCTGGCCCGAGCTACCCGAACCTTGGAAGCCCAAGACGCCGATGGTCGAATAGCGCACGAGGGAGTTGGTGTTGCCTGTGCCGATAGGCCCCACCCAGCGGTTCGTGACGCTTCCCTCGGTGGCCACCTGCTGGCTGTAGACCTTGTAAAGACTTTGGTTCGAAGAGCTCTTATCGGCCTCCATAAGGGTCTTCATCTGCTGGGTCTTCACCACCACCGCAGGGAAGGACTCAGTACCCAGGCCCTCCTCGTCGTCGTTGACCGTCATGGTGTAGTCATACCAGTTGCCGCTGGTGTAGGTGCGGGTCACCAGGCCCGTCTGAGTGAAGTTGGCCGCCACCGTGTTGCTGTTGAACTGCCATAGGTACGTGGTTCCCGAAAAGGCGCTCTCTCCCGCTGTGGACACCGCGCCGCCGACGCTCATGTAGTAGGTCAGCGGACTCCACAGATGACCCAAGCGAACTATGCCCACGCCGTTGCTCACATCTAGGGCGGTGTAGGCCGAATCGGCATAGGTGACGTTTATCGCCCAGCTGTCCACATAGACGGTGTAGATATCGCCCTCGCTCGACGAGGAGTAGACCGGGGCGCCGTTCGAATCGGTCGCCGAGGTGCCCACGAGATTGGATACGCTGTCGAGCAGGTTGTCATGGAAGCTCAGGTAGGCGTCGGCGCGGCTTTGCGCAATGGTCCAGCCCTCGTCTCCTTCGGCGAAGAGCTCTCCGAGATACGACACCAAGGAGGTGATGTGCGAGGCGGTGGTCATATCGGGCATGCCATCGAGCACGATGATGCCAGCTTGTCGCAGACGCGTTATCTGGCTGCTCGTCAAGGTGGTGGTGCCGCTCATCACCAGCACCGCCTCGAGCTCTTCGTCGGCAATGAGAGCGTCTATCCACTCGTCGGAGATATCGCCCGCATCGGTGCCGTCGCCATTCCAGGCGGCGAGCACGTTGCTGTTGTATCGGCTGCCCAGAACACGGGAGAGATTGTCGCGCGACTTCCATTCGGCATCGCAGTACTTCAGCGCACCCTGGTCGCCCACCAGCATGGACACCACCGTCGCCAGCTCGCCCACGGCCGCCACATAGTCCACGCCCGTCGGCACCTCCGCATAATCGCCGTAGTCGTTGTAATAGGTTAGGTCGCCGCCGCTTCGTGCGCCGCTGGTGCCGTCGGTGTCAGTGCCGCCTTCGTCGTCGTTGCCATCGCTGGATTCGCCGTCGCCGTCGCCCTGCTCGGTCGAGGTGCCCGTGCCGCTGCTCATGCCGGAGCCAGAACTCGACTGCTGATCTCCCGAGTTGTTCGATGTCGCTCCCGTGCCGGAGTCGCCGGAGATCAGGCTCGGAGTGCTGTCGTCCTGGTTCTGCTCCTCATCGGGTTCAGGATCATCCTGCTCGGTATCTTCCGGATCCTCCTCGCCGATAAGCGGCAGAGCATCCGAGGTCTCCTCGGCGTTCTCGTCTTGAACGAGGATCTTCATGGGATTGTCGTAGTCGATGTCCTCAGAGGTCTGGTCGTAGATGATCTCGGTGAGCTTGAGCGATTCCTTGCAGCCCGCAAGGCCAAGGGGCATCGACAGGGCGAGGATGAGGGTCATGATCGAGAGCGCTATACGCCTCAACTTGCTAGACTCCATGCGCCACCGCCGTGTTCCGCGTGCCCTCGCCAGCCTGGCCTAGCATGCTATCCAGAATGTCGCGCACCGAAGCGTCCTCCTCCACGAAACGCTGCGAAGGGGCGCCCGTGCGCGCGCGCACCTTGCGCTTGACCTTCTGCTCTACGGTCTCCTCGATTTTCTCGGAGCTCGAATGTTTCATGAAGTAGCCCATGCCATCCTTGGCGGCGCTCGCAGCCGCCGTGGCGGCAGCTGCTGTGGCCAGCTGACCTCGTTCGGCAGGACTCATCTGCTCGAGAGCCTTGCGCTCCTCCTCTGCGGCCTGCGCAGCCGCCGCAGCAGCGAGTTCCTGTTCCTTGCGATCCTTGGATCGGCGGTACAGGATGATGCCCGCTATCGTGCAAGCCGCCGCCAGACAAGCCGCTAGAACCGCAACGGTCACGATGCGCGCGACATTGAGATTGCCCGACTCGTCGGTGAACCAGCTCGAGAGAGAAGACCCCGAGGAACCCCCATCAGCATCCCCCCCGGCAGTGCCGGTGCCCTCTTCGGAAAGGGTCGAGAACAGATCGGAGTCGGCGATCTCCGTCGTATCGGAGCTGAGGGAGCTCGCAGCTGAGACGCTGTCGGCCGAAGCGATCGAGGATGAACCAGACGCGCTTGCGGCGCTCGCAGAGGAACCCGAGCCGAGAACAGTCGCGCCGCCCCCTGAGCTGCCGGTCGATGAGTTGCTGGCTACACCCGAGGCCGACTCGCTCTCGCTTCCTCCATCAACTGACGTGGAGGTCTGGGGGATCGAGAAGGACTGGACCGTGCTATCGTTGCCCAGAAGATAGATGCCCCCGCCCAAGAGCGTGAAGCTGACATAGCCATCCTCGTCGACCTCGAGCTCCTGCACGTAGGTGTCGGCCAGAAGGGCTTCCTGCTCGGAATTCAGCGTGTGGGCGTTCGCGTCGGCGCCCGCTGCCGCATACTTCAGCGAGACCGTATCTCCCGCAGAGATGATGCCCCCGGAAAGAGTGACTATGTCTAGGGTGAACTCCTTGGCTCCGGTGCTGTAGGCCGCCATGCTGTCCAGGCCCGCGAGCACCACCGCATCGCTTGAGCTCTCGAAGGACATGAGCGCGCTCACCAGCGCCGAAAGGCCTGCAGTGTCAGATTCATAGGCCGAATGAGCAGCCAGGCGGTCGCGCAGCAGATCCTCAGAGGGATTCACCACCAGATTGAAGGCATCGGCTCCTCCCATCTCGGAGGCCGCGCTACCCTCGGTCTCAGGACTGAATGTCACCGAGGCAAGAAGCCTGCCCGTATCCTCATCGCGATCTTCCACCACAAGATAGGTTGGGTCGAAGTCGACCAGCTTGCCTTCCGAATCGTAATAGGAGCCCAGAAGGGCGTTTGCCGCGACCAGGGAAAGCTCCACCGAACCCGAAGGCGCATCGGTGCTGGAGACGAAGTGGGCAAGCGCGCGGATCGGCGTCGTCTGCGTCCCGTGAGCATAGGTCGAAGATGAGGAGTCCTCGTATCCGGTATAGCTGCTGAGCGAGGAGCTGGATATGCCTCCCGTGCTCGTGGAGGCTATCTGGGGGCTTAGCACGCTACGCTTAGAGATGTGGGCGAAGCTGCTCGTGGTGCCCAGATTATCGATGAGCGACCATACATCGTTTCCGCTGCGCGTGACCTCATAGGTGCCCGATTTAGCTGCGTAAAAAGAAAGCGTGCCCTCGGCCACGACGGCAGCTGTCAGGTCGGATTCATCGGCGGAGCTCAGGTTCAGTATCTCCGCGTTGGCGAAGGAATTCGGTGCCGATACCTCCACTTCGCCCGCAGAAGGAACATTTACCGTAGCGCTTGCCGCCAGGACAAGGGCTGGTGAGCACAGCCCGGCTGCAAGGGCCAAGGCAAGAAACGCGCTGAGTGCTTTCAGCGCGTTTGGAATGCGACGCTCCGCAGAAATCCCGTCCATTTTCTACCTTCGCATTTCTAGAAAGCTTCTCGTTCGTCGGAGAAAAGCGACTTTCGCCCGCTTCGCCTGCTCCCACTGCGCTGTGGCAGGTCAGAGCAGGATGCTTTCGGTTCTTAGCGGCTCGCTGTCCGCAGGCTATCTGTGCCAGTTGCAGACAGAGCGCATAGACGCCGCTTCTCCATGAAACACTATTTTTTCGTGCAAATATATCTCGAAAAGTTTATAGCTCGATGCAACTAGTATCAAGCTCATTTTATTCTCAGTCCAGATTGCTTCGTTGGAGATCGCTGTAGGTGGCCGCCCCTATTCGTCTGCGGTGTCGTTCGAGGAAGCATCGCTTGAATCGTCGCTTGTTTCGGTCGAGCTGTCCTCGGAGGACGTAGTCTCGGGCACCTCATCGGCGGTATACGCGTTGTCCTCCTCGTAGGCCGAAAGGTCCACGTCATAGGGCAGGCCCTCGGGCATATCGTTTAAGACAATGGTCGAAGCGCTTTGGAACTCGCTCATGTATTCGGTATAGGCGTCTTGCAGGACCGTGTTGCTGGCGGCATCGTATATATATGTCTGAAAGTCCTCGGGCAGATCGTCGAGCGACGCGATCTCGGAAGACACGCTTACCTGATCGGTCACCATAAGCAGATACGTGCCCGCATCGGTAGAGATAGGATCGCTCGTATCTCCGACCTCCATGCCCTCTAGCGCCTCCTGGCAGTCGCTCGGCAGAGAGCTTTCCACGCCCCAGCCTGCATCCCCGTCGCTTGCCGTCAAGCTCGAATCGCTGGCATATTGCTCGGCGGCCGAAGCGAAGTCAATCTCACCTGACTGAATCTGCGCAAGAACCTCGGAGGCCTGATCGGCATCGGCTTCGTCGAAAAGAATGTAGCTTATGCGCTTCATGCCATCGAAAGAGGAGGCGTTCTCTTGGAGATAGGCCAGCACATCATCGTCCGTTACCGACACGGTGCTGCTGAGCGAAGTGATGATGGCATCCTGATAGAGGGAGAATTCCACATCCCAGCGATATTCTTCCTCGGTGAGTCCCAGCTCGGCAAGAACAGTGTCCCAGTCCTCGTCCTCTCCGAGCGAATCCTTTGCTTCCTGCACTGCGGCGTCGATGTCCTCTTCGCTGACCGACAGGCCATTCACCCCGGCCGCCTGATAGACCAGCTCCACGCTCACGTAATAGTCAAGTGCCTGAGAGCGAATGCCCTCGGCCGTCAGATCGTTGGAGACGAGCCAGGCTGCCCAGTAGTCGTCGTCCTCGAGTCCCATGGCGCTTCGGTAGGAGGTGACATAGGCCGTCACGGCCGCCTCGCCGATCTCGGTACCGTTGACCGTGGCGGCCACGCCTTCGGAGGTGTCATACATATCGGCCATCGAAGGGGAGCTCTCCTGTGCACAGGAACTCAGCAGCAGCATGCCCAGCAGCGCAGCGCTAGCGAGTATGGTCCGGCCAAAAAGCCGCTGCGGACGTACATGCTCCGAAGAGGCTGTTCGCGGCTGCTGCGCGACTTCATATCCCGAAGCACCCGTCTGAAGCTGCTGCACTATTCCGTGCTTCGAAGCGCCTGTTTGCATGCCTTGCTCGAGGTTCGTACGGCCAGACGCCCTGTCAAAGCAGAAGGTTCTGTCTTCGGCTTCGAAGCTAGACGCTTCGGCGCTGGATGCAAACGAACGCAGGCGATGTCTCATCGCTTCTTTGAGCATGGCGAACCCTTTCCTTCAAAAACGGCCCTGCAAGGCGCCTCCGACGGTGAGGCAGCGCCGACCATTATCGCAAAATCATTTGCGTCTAAGGATAATTGCACGATCCGAACTGCAAGTGTCCGTTTCGACGGAGTTCAGCGGAAGACGCAACAAAACCCCGACAAAGACAAAACGAGTCAATCGGAAATAATTTTGTTTCCGAATAAACTTATCTTGGTATCATAGATCCGGGTCGAATCTTTTCAAAGGACAAGGACGATCACAAGCAATACAAGGAGGAAACCTATGTACAGCAACTCCCCAGGCTATCCGGCGCCGATGCCCCCGATGGGCGCACCTGCCCCCATGCCCCCGATGGGCGCCCCAATGGGCGCACCCGCGCCGATGCCCCCCATGGGTGCACCCGCTCCCATGCCCCCCGCACCTATGCCCATGATGGGTGCCCCGATGCCTCCGATGGGCGCACCGGCTCCAGCGATGCCTCAGTACATTCCAGTGTTCATTCCCGTCTATCTCCCCATGCCCCCGCAGCCCGGTTTCTCCCCTTGCGCTGAGATCAAGCCCGGTCCTGATGGCCCCGGCGGACGTCCCGGACCTGGTGGCCCTGGCGGCCCCGGCGGATATGGCGGGCGACCTGGTGGTCCCGAGGGCGGTCGCCCCGGTCCCGGTGGCCCTGGCGGCTATGGCGGAAAGCCGTGCGGCCCTGAGGGCGGTGACGGTCCCGGCGGTCGCCCTGGACCTGGTGGCCCTGGCGGCCCCGGCGGATATGGCGGGCGACCTGGTGGTCCCG
>CAZPAN010000058.1:0-9055 GCA_964584585.1 uncultured Coriobacteriaceae bacterium
CCTACGGCCTTCTGCTCCGGAGGCAGACGCTCTATCCCCTGAGCTAAGAGGGCGCAGCGCATTTGAAAATACCACAGGTAGGGCGTTTTCGCGAGGGTGAAACCGCCCACAAGAAGAAAGCCGGTGCGTAGATCATATGAAGCACGCGATCATAGATGTTGGTTCGAACTCCATAAGACTCGTCGTCTTCGATGCTGATGACAACGGGAACATATCGGTGGTCTGGAACAAGAAAGCCGTGGCCGGCCTCGCAAGCTATATCGACAACGGGCATCTCGTCGACTCCGGAGTCGACCGGGCGATCGACGTGATCGGCAGGTTCATCGACAGCATCTCGCTGATGGACGTCGACTCTATATCGGTCTTCGGAACCGCGATCCTGCGCAACATCGACAACACCAAGGAAGCCTGCTCGCGCATCGAGAACTCGATCGGAACGAGGATCGACGTCCTTTCCGGAGAGGACGAGGCTTACCTGGGATACGTCGGATGCCGAAGCCATATCCGCAGCAAAAAAGGCGCGATCATGGACATCGGCGGCGGATCCACAGAGATCACGACGCTATGTGGCGACGAGCGTCGAACCGCGAGCCTCCCTTTCGGCTCGCTGTTCCTCTTCCTGCATTTCGTGGACGATCTGCTGCCGACGAAAGGTGAGCGCGAAGCCATCTCCGAATATGTGGAGAAGCAGATCGAGGACATCGGCATCTTCCCCGACCTTCCCTACGGCGAGGCCATAGGCCTCGGTGGCAGCGCCAGGGCCGCCATCAAGCTGGTGCATGACGTCGCCAGGATCGGAAATGACCGGCGGCCGGCGACGAGAAAGCAGTTGCAGAAACTGCTCGACGCCGCCGAATTCGACCGCAAAAACACGCTGCATGCGATACTGCGCATCTGCCCGGAGCGCGTGCACACGGTGCTGCCCGGAATGATCGCCCTCACGACGATCATGGACCACATGGGCGCAAAGACGCTAGAGGTGAGCAAACGGGGCATCCGCGAGGGGTACCTGATGGAGAGAGTGCTCGGAGAAGGGTCGACATCGAAAGGCCAGGCGCTCAGCGGAAATCCGATGGAGGCGATTCAGACAGGCCCGGAGAACCGGGCTATCGATGGCAGCCCAACGGAATCGAAGCGAGAGAGCCAACAGCACGCGCGCGAGCACGCTTAACGCATACACAACCTGCGGGCGCGCTTTCGGGCACACGAAGGTGCCACGCCGGACGCGCGAGCGCAGCATGGACGATGGGGGCCGATATGAGGTACACGCAGAACAGAGAGCTGTCCTGGCTCGACTTCAACAAGAGGGTGCTGCAGGTTGGCGAGGATTCCTCGACCCCGGTATTCGAACGCCTCAAGTTCGTCGCGATCTATCAGAACAACCTCTCGGAATTCTTCATGATCAGGGTAGGAGGGCTGCACGACCTCGCGCTGCTCAAGCATGACGTGGTCGACAACAAGTCGAAGATGACCCCCGCCCAACAACTCGACGCGATCTACAGCGAATGCGTGCCGCTAGAGAGCCTCCGCGACACCATCTTCGCCGACATCGAGAGTCAACTGTGGGGGTACGGCATCCGCAGGCGCTCGTGGGAAAGTCTCAACGACGAGCAGCGCAAGTACGCCGAGGAGTACGCGGAGAAATACGTGATGCCGGTGCTCTCCCCTCAGATGGTCTACTCACGCCATCCCTTCCCGCATCTTCAGAACGAGGAGCTTTACGTAGTGTGCAGACTCTCTCCTCCTGATGACGGAGAGGAGCCTGACCACAACATGCCCCGGGAGGCCGAGGCCGACGAGACGGAAGCGGGAACGGGCAAATCGGACTCGAAGAAAAAGAAAAAGAAGAAGAGCATCAAGATGCTCCACAGTGCCGTTCAGGACTCCACGATAGGCATCATCCAGATCCCGAGCATGGTCCCGAGGATCCTCGACCTCCCGGGAGACGGCATCGACTATATGCTGGTGGAGGAACTGGTCTCTCACTACGCTCCCCAGATCTTCGACATGTACAGGGTCTCCGACACGACGGTGATATCGGTCACGCGCAACGCCGACATAGACCCCGACGACGTGACATACGACGACGACGAGGACTACCGTCAGCACATGAAGAAGATCCTCAAGCGCCGCAAGAGGCTGGCACCGGTGCGCATGATGGCGCAGGGGAGGATCGACGAGAGGCTGCGCGACTGCCTCTGCAAGCATCTGGAACTCGAGGCGAATCAGGTGTTCGTGGTCTCCTCGCCCATCAACCTCTCGTATGTCTACAGGATCGAGGACAAGCTCGACGACGACCTCGCCAAGGAGCTGCTCTACCGGCCCTTCACGCCTGTATTCCCAGCGGAGGTGGACCGCGACAGGTCCATGTTCGACCAGATCCGCGACCACGACATCATGCTCTCCTATCCCTTCGACAGCATGGAGCCGTTCCTGAACCTACTGAAGGAGGCTGCCACCGATCCCGACGTCATGTCGATCAAGATCACGCTCTACAGGCTGGCCTCATACTCCAAGATCGCCGAGCACCTCGTGGAAGCGGCCGATAACGGCAAGAACGTGATGATCCTGCTGGAGCTGAGGGCCCGTTTCGACGAGGAGAACAATATCGGGTGGGCGGAGGTTTTCGAGGAAGCCGGATGCGCCGTGCTCTACGGCTTCGAGGGATACAAGGTGCACTCGAAGATCTGCCAGATCACGAGGCGCCGCGGAAGGGCCGTGGAGTTCTTCACCCAGCTCTCCACCGGAAACTACAACGAGAAGACCGCCAGGCAGTACACCGACATAGCGCTGATGACCTGCGACGAGCGCATCGGCATGGAGGGCATGGAGTTCTTCAACAACATGGCGATGGGCAACCTCGACGGCGAGTACGACCTGCTGTGGGTTTCGCCGACCTCGCTCAAGCCCTCGCTGATAGAAGAGATCGATGCCGAGATCGCCAAGGCCAAGGCGGGTGCCGGAGGTCGGATCATCGTCAAATGCAACTCGGTTACCGATCTCGACCTCATCGAGAAGCTCTCTGAGGCATCGTGCGCCGGAGTTCAGATCGACCTGATAGTAAGAGGGATCTGCTGCATCCTGCCAGGAGTGAAGGGCAAAACCGACAACATCACCGTCACGAGCATAGTCGGAAGGCTGCTGGAGCACTCAAGGATCTTCATCATCGGCGAAGGAGATGACGCTAAGGTCTACCTCTCATCGGCAGATATGATGACGCGAAACACCGAAAGACGCGTGGAGATAGCCTTCCCGATACTCGACCCGTACATAAGGGTGAGGATCTGCGAGATGACAAGCGCGATGCTCTCGGATACCGACAGGGCGTGCCGTCTGCTTCCCGACGGCGGTTACGCGAAGGTAGAGCCGCCAGATGGAAGCGACCCCTTCAACTCGCAGACCTACTTCATGGAAGAAGCCGTTCAGAAAGCGGTCTGGAAGAAACAGGAGACGATCCGGAGGAAGTCGGCTGCGGCCAGGTCGGCGATAGAGGTGCAGGAAGTCTCCGATGTGGTGCTTACCGCACACGAGCAACGCCAAAACCGAGGGATCGCGGGCTTCTTCCGACGACTGTTCGGCAGCGGGAACAGCGGTGGCTCGGGACAAGACGACCTAGAGAGCCTGCAAGGAAAAGGCCTGTCCGGAAGGCTCGGCTCTTTCAGCCGCGCTTCCCGAACAGGCCCGTTGCCGCTGGTTTTGAGCTTGGCGCGGGTTCCCTAGAGAGCGATCGCCTCGGAGGGGCAGGAGTCCACGCAGGCACCGCAGTCCACGCACTCGTCGGCGTTGACCTCGGCGATGTTGTCAGCGTTAACATCGAGAGCGCCGGCGGGGCAGGTATCCACGCAGGCGCTGCATCCAACACAGTTCTCGGCATCGATCGAAACAGCCACTATACTCTCCTTCTTCCACTCGGACCAACACAAGATAATCTCGCATGCCCATTCACATACAATTATCACCACCGCAGCTCCGATGAGGTTCCGGCACTCCCAAGACATGCAGGTGAAGAGCCTGCAAGGACTCCAAGATGACCGGATCGCCCGAAGCAGGGGCTGTCTCCCACACATCAAACAGCCCGTACGAACGGCAATTCCGAATATAAGGAGCTGGCTAGAGTTGTCAACGACGATCAGAGTTGACCGGATGGCATTTGGCGGAGACGGTGTGTCGAAGCTGCCGGACGGCAAGACCGTTTTCGTGCGCGGGGCAGTCCCCGGGGACACCTTGGACATCACCGTGACCCGGGAGCATGCGAGCCATTGCAACGCTGAGATAGACAAAATCGTCGAACCCTCTCCTAGCCGAATCGCGCCCATTTGCTCTAACGCTGGAAGGTGCGGCGGATGCCCTTGGCAGACGATGGATTACAACGAGCAGCTGCGTTGGAAGAGGGAGTTCGTCGTGGATTCGCTCAAGCGGATCGGCAAGGTGGGGGACGCGATCGGCAGGGTCTCGAGTTGCGTGCCGTCGAAGGAGAACCTCGGGTACCGAAACAAGATCGAGCTGGTACCAGTGACCGGCTCCGGCAGAAAGCTTCAGCTCGGATACCATACGAGGGGATCGAACGATGTGGTGCCAATCGAAAGGTGCTCGCTGTTGCCAAAGTCGGCTTCCAAGACCATCAGGTCGATAACTGGAGCGTTGCGCTTCCTCAAGGCGAGCGATTACGGCCTCAAGCGCGTCGGGATCCGCGTCTCGTCGAGAACCGGAAAAGTTCAGCTCGCGCTCTGGACCTCTCCGGACTACTTCCCCCGAAAAGCCGCAGCCGACGTGCTCTCGAGCGCCGTGGAGTACACCTCGCTGACAAGAGTGCTGGTGCGCGACGGCGAGAAATCGCGCCGTCCGGTGGGTGTTGAGCTGCTCGACGGAGAAGAGACCTGGTCGGAGCGGCTGCTCGATGCAACGATGACAGTCTCGGCCCCGTCTTTTTTTCAAGTGAACACGCAAGGAGCTGAGGAGCTCATCAACCGCGCGATGGACGGGCTGACGATAATGCCCGACGACATCTGCTGCGATCTGTACTGTGGTGCCGGTACGTTCACGATCCCGATTGCGAAGCGCAGCGACAACGTGATCGCGATAGAGGCTGCGTCGAGCTCTATCCGCGACCTCAGGCGCAACCTCGATCTGAACGACGTGGACGCCGAGGTCATCGGCGGAGACGCCGCCCGCGAGTCGGAGGGCATCGGATCTGCGGACAAGCTGCTGGTGGACCCGCCATCTAGCGGGATGGAGCGGGCGATGCTCGACAGGATCCGGGAGATGTCCCCCTCGCGCATGGTGATGGTGTCGTGCAATCCATCCACCCTGGGGCGCGACCTCGCGGGACTGTCCTCGATCGGATACTCGATCGAATCGGTCACTCCGGTGGACATGTTCCCGCAGACCTACCACATCGAGACGGTGACGATACTCGCACGGTAAGAGATGCAACGCGCCCGATCGAGGCGATGGCAATTCACAGGATGTGCCCGTAGCGCTGCGGTGCTGAAAGCGGCTATGCCCCTAATTGAACTTCCAGATCTTCTGAGCGATGCGATAGAGCAGCACTACGATGTAACGGCCGGGTTCACCTCTGAGGTTGCAGCCACGTCCGAAGAACTTGCGCCGAAGCTTCGGAAAGATCCTCGGGTTGTGCTCTGCGAGGTATTTCCAGATCTCATCGCGCTGCTCTAGGCGGCCGGGCCTGTCCGACAGCATTAGGAAGACCGTGCAGATCGTCATCATCATCAGCAGGTGTCTCGTCATGTAATCCTGGAGCCTGCGGTTCGAGATGAGCGACAGGTCATGCGAGTCGATCATGATCCTAGTGATGCGAAGCTGCTGGTCGACACGACCGACCATCACCTTCTCGTTGACCGACTGATCGTCGCGCCCGATGAAGTACCGGTAGAGGTCGATGTCCAGATAGAACATCGTCTTTACATAGGGCAGTGGCGAGTAGACGAATATGTTGTCGACGTAGAAGGTCTTCTCCGGAAGCCTCAAGCCGCAGTCGCGCAGAAGCTGCGTGCGGTAGGCCACCGAGTGCATCAGGATGTAGCGTGAGATCGGGAACTTGCCAACCTCGTCCCAGCCGAACTCCTTGCCCTCGGGGAGAATCCCCTTATAATCCATGACCTCCTCGCCACGGGCAACGTTCTCGTACACGTAGTTGGAGATCACCATATCGACAGGCTTGTCGCGTTCGGCGAACACGGCCAGAAGGTCGAGCGACACCTCAAGCGACTCGCGATCGAGCCAGTCGTCGGAGTCGACCACCCTGAAGTAGATGCCGCTGGCGCAGTCGAGTCCGCGGTTGACGGCACCGCCATGCCCGGCGTTGGACTGATGAATCGCCCAGATGACGCCAGGATATCGCTTCTGCCATTCGTCGGCCTTGGCACCGGTGTCGTCCTTGGTGGAGCCATCGTCGACGATCAGTATCTCGATGTCATCGAGATAAGCCGAGCTGCCGTCGAGTATCGACTGGATGCAGTGATCCATGTACCCAGCCGAGTTATAGCAGGGTATCGCGAAGGTGATCAGCTTGCTGCCCGGCGCGATCGGCTCGCTTTGAGGTTCGGAAATGGGGGCAGCCTCGACATCCGACTCGTTTTCGAGCCGCTCCGACGCCGAAGCGCTCTCAGGCAGTTTGTCGCTCTCGCTCATTGCGCCTTCCCTAACCGCAGAGGACGTCGGAAAGCTCCAGCGCCCTGGAGACGATCACGTCCATGTTGAAGTACTTGTACTCGGCGAGACGGCCTATCAGATGAAGGTTGCCGAAACGATCGGCCAGCTCCCGATACCTGCCGTAGTGAGCCTGATTCTCGTCGTTGATGATCGCGTAGTAGGGGATCTGCCCGTCAGTTCTCTCGTAGGGCTTTGAGTACTCCTTCATGATTGTCGTGACGTCGAGATCCTGGCCGGTAAGGTAGGTGAACTCGGTAATGCGGGTGTAGTCCTCGCTGACCGTGTAGTTGACCGTACCGCAAGGCTGAAAGTGCTTTTGTCCGTGGGTCTCATAGACGAAGTCGAGCGTGCGATACGGAAGTCTCCCGAACCTGAGTCCGAACAGCTCGTCGAGGGCGCCGGTGTAAACGACGATCCCCTCATAGGGCCTGCCGTCGACCTCGATGCGCGGCAAGCTGTCCTCCTCCACGAAGTTCAGAACGTCGCGACCGTCGAGCGACAGGAAGACGTCTATGGAGGGGTGGTCGAGCATCGACTCGAAAAGGCTGGTGTAGCCGTGAAGAGGCATACCCTGGTAGGCATCCTGGAAGTAGCGGTTGTCGCGCGAGATGAAGACGGGGACGCGGGCGGTGACCGAAGGGTCGATCTCCTCCGGAGTCTGACCCCACTGCTTCATCGTGTAGCAGAGGAAGATGTTCTCGTATATGAAATCGGCGATCTCTGAGAGCTCCGGGTCGTTCTGCTCGCGCAGCTCGATGATGGGCACCTTGCGCTCGTCCCCGAAAGCCTCTATGAGCTTGTCGATGTAACGGGAGGCCTTCTCATCCCCGAAGGCGATCTCCATCGAGTTCTTGTTGAACGGCACCGGGATATAGGTGCCCCCGATGTTGGCGAGAACCTCGTGCTGATAGTCGCGCCATTCGGTGAATCGGGAGAGGTACTCGTAGGCCCTGGCGTCGTTGGTGTGGAAGATGTGTGGGCCATACCTGTGGACCAGCACCCCCGCCTCGTCAAGCTCGTCGTACGCGTTACCTGCGATGTGGCTGCGGAGTTCGACCACGGCGACCTTCTTGCCCGCACGTTCAGCGAGCTCCCTGGCGACGACCGACCCGGCGAATCCGGACCCGATGACGATAGCGTCGTACGATGCGAGCTCCGGGGCATTGCCGAAGCAGTCCACGATGGCCATGTGCACTCCCTGCTCTGGTTGGGGTTTCTGCGCAGCGCGTCCGGCATGAGTCGCCGGCGCACAGCGTTCATCATTCTACCCCATATGCTTAAAGGCGACGGGAGTCCGCCAGCCTGCGTGCAGTCAGCCCGCCTCAGTCCACCTACGAGATTCGATAGACCACGTCCATCAGGCAGGCCGAAGCCCAGAAGAGAGACGAAAGGCAGGAAGGGCAGGAGAAGGTAGTGCGAGGATCCGCCGGCCTATGTGCGGGGTTTCGATGGGTCCACGTTGGGCGGGCGAGTGTATCATCTTCAAGCAGCCCTCGCCCGACGCAGGGCCGCCTCTCGCACGGTATGCTTCAAGCAATCGCAAAGAAAGGACCGGGATCAGATGAGCGCATTTCTCGACCAGGCGGTCGCTCAAGCCAAAGCCGACGTCAAGACCATCGTGTTGCCCGAAGGCGAAGACGAGCGTATAGCCAGGGCCGCCAGAATGGCGACCGACGCAGGCATCGCCAAGACGATCCTTCTCGGCGATCCCGACAAGATAGGGGCGCTGGGAGTGAACCTCGACGGCATAGAGGTCATCGACCCGGCCAACGCTGCCGATCACGGCGAGATGGCCGCCCAGCTCGCCGAAATCCGCAAGAAGAAGGGCATGACCCTCGAAGAGGCCTCCGAAGTCGTCAAGGACGTCACCTATTACGGAGTCATGATGGTCAAGGCCGGCAAAGCCGACGGCATGGTCAGCGGGGCGTGCCACTCCACCGGAGACACGCTGCGCCCGGCCCTCCAGATCCTCAAGACCGCGCCCGGCAGCAAGATAGTCTCCTCTTTCTTTGTGATGATCGTGCCCGACTGCGAGTACGGTTCTGAGGGAAGATTCGTCTTCGCCGACTGCGGGCTCAACCAGTATCCCACCGCCGAGGAGCTGTCCGAGATCGCGATCAGCTCGGCCGAGAGCTTCAGGTCTTTCATGGACGAGGAGCCGATCGTGGCCATGCTAGCCCACTCCACCTATGGGTCAGCCAAGGGCGAGTCGGTCGACAAGGTGCGCGAGGCCACCAGGCTGGCCCAGGAAAAGGCGCCCGAACTCGTCCTCGATGGCGAGCTTCAGCTCGACGCGGCGATCGTGCCTTCGGTCGGCGAGTCGAAGGCCAAGGGTTCGAAGGTTGCCGGACATGCCAACGTGCTGATCTTCCCCGACATCGAT
>CAZPAN010000059.1:0-7484 GCA_964584585.1 uncultured Coriobacteriaceae bacterium
GGAGAGCACGCGTCCCGATGCTGGCTGTGCGAGATTGTAGGCGCGGGCCAGCCTCGTTATCGAGTCGAGAAGGATCACCACGTCCCGGCCGGTCTCGACCAGACGCTTGGCGCGCTCGATGACCAGCTCGGAGACGGCGATGTGGTTCTCCGACGGCATGTCGAAGGTCGATGAGATGACCTCCCCGTGGATGGAGCGCTCCATGTCGGTGACCTCCTCGGGACGCTCGTCCACGAGCAGGCACATCAGGTGCACGTCGGGATTGTTGGCGGTGATGGAGGCGGCTATGTCCTTGAGGATCGTCGTCTTGCCGGCCTTGGGAGGGGAGACGATGAGTCCTCGCTGGCCCTTGCCGATCGGCGCGACCAGATCGATCGTCCTCGCGGTGATCGAGTCGGCGCCATGCTCGAGGACGAGCCTCTCGTCTGGATAGACGGGAGTGAGCTCGGAGAACCTGCAGCGGAGACGCGACTCCTCAAGGGGAAGTCCGTTGATGGTGTCGATGCGGTGCAGGGCCGCATACTTCTCGTTGTCGCGGGCCGGACGCACCTGGCCGCAGATCCAGTCGCCCTTGCGAAGGCCATTGCGCCTGATAGTGGAGACGCCCACATAGACGTCGCGCTCGGAGGGCAGATACCCGTTGGTGCGCAGGAACCCGTACCCCTCGGAGAACAGGTCGAGCACGCCCTCACACTCGACGAAGCCCTCGGCCTTCACCTCGGCGTCGAACACCAACTCGACGAGCGCGGCCTTCTTGGTGCCCTGCTTGACGGTGAGGCCCAGCTCGGAGGCCCGGGCACGAAGATCCACGACCTTCATCGAGGCGATCTGCTCGCGGGTCACCCTAGGCTCGATCGGATCCTGCGACGATCCCTGGTGGTGCCTCCTGGGCTTGCGGCCGTTGCTGCGGCTGTCCCTGCCACCATGGTAGTCGGATCCGGAGCGTCCCCCGGACTGCTTTGACTGCTGCCTGCGCTGGGAGGACTGCCTGGACTCCCTAGAGTCGGATCTGCTCCTCTGGTCGTTCCTCTTGCCATCGGAGGATCGCCTCTGCTCCCTGCGCTCCGAACGGCCGCCCTCGGAGGAGGCGGGACTCTCCACGGAGGCAGAAGCAGACTCCACCGGCTTGGAATCCACTTCCTGCGCGACGGCCTCCTCGGTCGTCGGCCCGGACTTCGACTCCGTCCTGGACCTGGAGGCGGTCCTGCCGGCGGACGTCCTCCTGAACTTTCGAGCGGGTGCGACGGTCTCCTCCTTGACGGTCGCCTCGGACGTCTCGGCCGTGATGCCTTCGCCTGTCATCATGCGTTTCTGACCCTCTCCCAATCCTTGTTGAACAGATCCATGCCTCTATCGGTGAGCGGATGCTTGAGGCATTTCTCGAGGACTCCGAAGGGCACCGTGGCGATGTCCACCCCCATCAGAGCCGCCTGGGCGACGTGGTTGACGCTGCGGATGGAGGCGGCGATCGTCTCGACCCTCTCGTCTCCGACTCCACAGCCGGTAAAATCGTAGTTGCCGATGGCGGTGACGATGTCCTCCACATGGGAGAGACCGTCCTCGCCGATGTCGTCGAACCTTCCGATGAAGGGACTGATGTAGCGGGCGCCGGCGCGGGCCGCCATGATCGCCTGCGGGACGCTGAAGACGAGCGTCATGTTCACGGGAATCCCTTCGTTCGCGAGCACCCTGGTGGCGGCGAGTCCGGCCGGGGTCACCGGGATCTTGACCGCGACGTTGTCGGCGATGGCTGCGAGTTCGCGGCCGTCGGCGATCATCTCCTCGGTTGTGGATGCCATCGTCTCTGCCGAGACCGGTCCGTCGACTATCTCGCATATCCTGGCGATATGGGCCGGGAAGTCGGCGAGCTTGCCGCCCGTCCTCGCGTAGAGGCTCGGGTTGGTGGTCACACCCGCGAGCGCGCCCCACGATGCCGCTTCGGCGATCTCGACGAGATCGGCCGTGTCGACGAAGAACTTCAAAGTTCCCCTCCTGTTTCCCCATGAACCGGTCATGGATCTTCCGTGCGAGGATAACCCCGCATCTGCCTGCTTGACTTGCCAATGTGGACCGCATGAGCAGCCGAGGGCGCACTGCGCCATATGCCGAATATGCGGATTGGAATCTACCCCGGACAACAAAATCCCAGAGGGGTCGAGTGCGCGCACCATGGGAGCGTCATCAGATGCACGCGAGCGCCGGCCGCAGATATATATGTGAGTGAGATCCGTGAGAGAAATAGCCTTGCCGCTTCACGTCACGGGGTATCATAGCACACCTGCCCGAGAGGCAAACCGACATTCGCAGCCCCCTTCGAGGAGGCGTGCTAGAGTGGAAGTCACGCTGGCCTGCGCCGATAAGCCTGAGCGTGCAGGGACGCGGCACGATCGGCCCGACGCAACAGGAGGTGTTCCCATGGAGGTTGGACAGACCGTCAGGGTCCATTACACCGGGACCCTCGACGACGGCACCCAGTTCGATTCGAGCATCGGCAGGGAGCCTTTGGAGTTCAAGGTGGGAACCGGGATGATGATCCCCGGCTTCGACAAGGCGGTGCTCGCGATGAGCGGGGTCGGCGACAAGACCACCGTGCGCATCCCGGCCGCCGAGGCCTACGGCGAGCGCAACGAGGACAAGGTCCTCCACATCAGCAAGGAGAATTTCCCAGGAGCCGAGAAAGCGCCGATAGGCGTTCAGGTTATGATCTCGGGCACCGACGGACACTCGATGCCCGCCGTCATCACCGATATCGACGATGAGTTCGTGACCTTGGACTTCAACCACAAGCTCGCCGGCAAGGCCCTCAACTTCGAGATAGAGATCGTGGAGCTGATCGACTAGAAACTCCGATCGATAGCTGACGCCCGCGCCTGCGCCGCCGCGATGCGCGGACGCGAAGGCGAGAAGGTCGCAGTAAATCGCGCCGACGGGGATGGGCGCCGGGGGCGTAGGCGGGCGGAATGAATCCGCCGGAGTCTCCCTTGCCTGCCCGGCAGGAAGGTTTCAGTGTCTGGAAGCACGCTATGGCAAGACGCAGCAACAGCAAGGACGGATACAGAGGAAACCTGAACGGCCAAAGACATGGCATGGCCGGCCGGGGAGAGCGCTCCCGTGCAACGGGTTCCAACCTTGGAGGGCGCGACTTAATGACTAACCCCAAACGAGTCAGGAGCTCCCGTTCGACGGGTTCTGTGGGCTTGCATTCCTCCAAGGCCAAGGGTAGGACTATCGCCAGACCGCTCAGGAACGCGAACGACTATCGCAGCCTGTACGGAATCAAGGACGCGACGAGGACGCGCAATCCCTTGCAGACACCCATCGCGGTGATCCTCTCCATCGTCTACTGGGTCTTCGTCGCCGTGGGCATGGTCAGCCCGTTTTTGGAGGGATTCGATCCCGGGAGCCTGAACATGTGGCAGGTCGTGTTCACGCGGACATGGCTCTCCTTCCCGTTGCTTGGGGTCGTATGGGCGTTTGCCGTGAACCTGGGGGATTTGAGGGACAGCGAGGTCCTCCGTCACGGAAAGCTGCTGAAGATCGCGGCGATCATCGTCCTCGACGTCCTGATCTCGTTCGCGTTGATAAGGATCGTCTGCCTCTTCTGACGGGCGAGGGCCGGCATGTCCCGTGAGCCTGACGATATGATGGAGCCGGGTTTTCCGATTCGAATGGAGGATGCCGAGATGTCCGCAAATCCCGACGAGCGCGCATCCTCCTCTCATCCGCGCCTGTGGCCCGAGGGGATCCCAGACGCCTCCTCGGACATATCCGAGGAGAGAGCATACGTTCTGCCCGACCATCTGATGGCCAGGCTTAAGGGACGGCGGGTCATAGACTCCCATGCTCATATATATCCACACAAGATCTCGGAGAAGGCATCGGATAGCGTAGGCAGGTTCTACGGCGTGACGATGGACGCCCCGAGCGGGGATTCGGAGACCCTCCTGCGAAACGGAAGGCGCGCGGGCGTCACCGACTACATCGTCTGCTCGGTGGCGACGAAGGTCGAGCAGGTCGCCCCGATCGACGAGTTCATATCGAAGCAGTGCGAGATCCATCCCGGATTCATCGGACTCGGGACGTTCCACGAGGAGGTCGAGGACGTGGAGGCGCTGCTCGACCGCACCCAAGAGCTGGGACTGATGGGGATAAAGATCCATCCTGACTTCCAGAAGATGGAGATTGACGACCCCAGGCTGATGGCGCTCTACCATCAGATGGAGGAGCGCGGCATGGTGCTGCTCCTGCACACGGGCGACGACAGGTACGATTACTCGGCTCCCGAGCGGCTGGTTCGAGTGCTGGAGAGATACGACACGCTCAGGGTCGATGCCGCCCACTTCGGCGGATACCGCGTTTGGGAGCGTGCCTACAGCCTGCTACGTGGGTCGAACGCGTACTTCGACACATCGTCGAGCCTCCCCTACCTCGAACCGGAGCAAGCGCTGGAGATGATGCGCGGGTACGGGATGGACCGGATGATGTTCGGGGTCGATTTCCCGATGTGGGAGCATTCCGCCGAGCTGGGCAGGCTGCTGTCGCTGGATCTCTCCGACGAGGAACTCGATCTGGTGCTGCACGCGAACTGCGAGAGGCTCTACGGTCTAGGGACTAGGGTACGCTGATCGATTCATTCCGCCCGGCTCCAGCCCGTGCCGCAAAAGGTCGTGAGCCGACGTCGGCAGGGCGCGGCGTCCCCTAGACCCGGCACTCCTCCCCTACTCGCCGAGCAGCTCGGAGACCTCCAACCACTCGTCCTCTATCTCGGACAGCCTGGCCTGCTGGGCCTCTACCTCCGCCTCGCGTTCGGTCAGGGCCATGTAGTCGGTGGGATCGCAGTCGGCCAGCTTGCGCATAGCGGCCTCGATCCTCTCCTGCTGAGCAACCATCCTGCGCTCGGCGGAGGCGAGACGGCGCCTGGCCTGCTGACGTTCGGAGTTGGAGAGATTGGGCGCGTCGGCCGCCCGGCGCGGGGCTTGGCCGGAGTCGACGGCCGCAAATGCATCGGCAGCTCGGCTCGTACCGGTGCCTCCGGTCCCGTTCGCACTCCCGGCCTCCCTCCAAGCGACCAGTTCCAGGTATTGATCCACCCCGCCCGGCATGTGCCTGATCTTGCCGTCGATCATGGCGTACTGGTCTTCGGTCACCCTCTCCATCAGATGCCTGTCATGGGTGACCATGATCAGCGTCCCAGGCCATGAGTCGAGCACGCTTTCGATCTGCGCGAGCATGTCCACGTCCATGTCGTTGCCAGGCTCGTCGAGCATGAGGACGTTCGCGCCCTCCAGCAAGGTCAGCATCAGCTGGAGACGCCGACGCTGACCGCCCGAGAGCTTCGAGATCGGCATCATGAAGTGCGCTTTTGTAAACCCCAGCCTCTCGAGCATCTGGGAGGATGTGGCTTCCTTGCCGTCTATCGTGTATCTGGTCCGATAGCGCGAGAGAACTTCGCGTACCTGACTGCCGTCCAGACCATCCAGCTCCTCGAGTCTTTGGGAGAGAGCTGCGGTCTTCACGGTCTTGCCGAGCTTCACGTATCCGGAGGTCGGCTCGATCCTGCCCTCTATCGCCTTCAGGAGCGTTGTCTTGCCCGCGCCGTTCTCGCCCATCACGCCTATACGGTCGCCCGGGGCGATTATCCAGGAGACGTCGTCGAGGATCTTCCGGCCGCCCAGCTCCACCGTCACCCCCACCAGCTCCACGGCCTGCTTGCCCATGCGGGCCACCGCCGCTCTTTTCAGCTCCAGAGCGTCCCGTGCCGGCGGCTCGTCAGCGATCAGCGCCTCGGCGGCCTCCACATGAAACTTCGGCTTGCTCGTTCGCGCCCTTGCTCCACGCGATAGCCAGGCCAGCTCGCGCCGCAGCAGATTGCGCCTCTTGGCCTCCGCCGCCCTCGCAGCCTCCTCGCGCTCCACCCGCTTCAGCACGTACGCCGAATAGCCGCCCTCGAATGGCTCGACCTGCGCGTCGTGGACCTCCCACATCGAGGTGCAGACCTCGTCGAGGAACCACCTGTCGTGGGTGACCATCAGAAGCACACCCTCCTTGCGATTCCATCTGCCATTGAGGTGTCCGGCCAGCCAGGAGATCGTCTCCATATCGAGATGATTCGTGGGCTCGTCGAGCATCAGGATGTCGTCGGTGCCCACCAGGGCTGCAGCCAGGTAGACCCTGCGGCGCTCCCCTCCCGAGAGGTCGCCGACGCGAGCATCGAGCCCGACCCCACCCACAAGATGATCGAGAATCGTCCGGATACGGGGATCGGAGGCCCACGCGTGCTCGGGCACGTCCCCGAAGATCGAGCGGACCACGGTCTGGGCGGGGTCGAGGTCGTCATCCTGCGCCACGACCCGGAGAGTCATCTCGTTTCGCTTGAAGATGCGCCCCGAATCGGGCTCCACGATCCCGGCGAGCACCGAGATCAGAGACGACTTCCCGTCGCCGTTTCGTCCCACTATGCCGATGCGCGCGCCCTCGTCCACCCCGAGCGTCACGTGATCGAGAACCTTTTTCGCCGCATATTCGAGGGAGACGTCCTCACATCCAAGCGCGAAGGCCATATCGGGGACCCGCCTTTCGAGCGTAGTCGGACAAGGGTCGGGAGGGAACGGTCCGAGAATCGCCGGGGCCATGAAGCCATCGCGGCCTGGAGGCACAAAACCGCCGTGATCTGAAGACTAATCCCAAAACCGCATAGTATGGGAAGCATCCCACAACCGGCAACTCGGACATAATCGTTTTGGTAGAATACGGCGCACCGGCGCGTGTCGGCTCAACGTTCACCTCGATGAACAGGCCTCTTTTCTGCTCGAGCCCGATCATCGACGATGAAGCTGAGGGACAAGATGGAACAAAATCCGCTTTCGGCCATCAACAACGCCATCGACGCCATCGACAGTTTCCTATGGGGTCCACCCCTGATAATCCTCATCATTGCCGGCGGGATCCTGCTCACGATCAGGCTGGGCGTGATCCAGTTCAGGCAGCTGCCCAGGGCGCTACGCTACATGGTCAAGAACGAGGAAGGCGGAGAGGGCGAGGTCACCGGCTTCGGAGCACTGTGCACGGCGCTCTCCGCGACGATCGGGACGGGCAACATCGTCGGGGTCGCCACCGCCATCTGCGCCGGCGGACCCGGCGCGCTCTTCTGGATGCTCGTTGCCGCCTGCTTCGGCATGGCCACCAAGTTCTCCGAAGGGCTTCTCGCCATCAAGTACCGCACCATAACCGAGGACGGACATGTCCTCGGCGGACCCTTCTATTACATAGAGAGGGGCATGGGGAAGAACTGGAAGTGGCTCGCCAAGCTCTTCGCGCTGTTCGGGTCGCTAGCGGGGATCCTTGGCATCGGAACATTCGCCCAGATCAACTCGATCAACTCTGCGGCCAACGGGTTCTTCGACTCGGACGGAACCGCAATTGCCTTCTCGATGTTCGGAATGGACTACACCTGGACCACCGTGATAGCGAGCCTCATCGTCGCT
>CAZPAN010000059.1:7494-9016 GCA_964584585.1 uncultured Coriobacteriaceae bacterium
CATCGTCATCGGCGGCCTCAGGCGGATCGCCAACATCACCCAGATCGTCGTTCCTGCGGTAGTCATCCTCTACCTGGTAATCTGCTTGGTGGTCTTCTTCGGAAACATCGCCTACCTGCCCGAGGCGGTCTCCCAGATCGTGCTCGGCGCGTTCGACCCCGCAGCCGTCACCGGGGGCGCGGTGGGAAGCTTCATGATCGCGGTGCAGATGGGCGTCGCCAGGGGAATCTTCTCCAACGAATCTGGACTCGGCTCGGCCCCGATCGCCGTCGCTGCCGCGAAGACCAGCGAACCGGTGCGCCAGGGCCTGGTGTGCATGACCGGAACCTTCATCTCCATCATCGTCTGCTCGATGACGGGCCTTACGATCGTCATGTCGGGCGCATGGGATCCGGCCCTCGGGCTGGAAGGTTCGGAGATCACGACCTACGCGTTCCAGATGGGCATCCCGTTCCTGCCGGGCAAGCTGGTCTCCTTCTGCGTGATGCTGTGCCTGGCGCTGTTCGGGTTCATGACGATCGTGGGCTGGAACTACTACTCCAACCGCTGCGTGGAATACCTCTGCGACTCCGACATGAAGGTCGTCAGGAGCTTTAACTGGGTATACATCTTCGCCGTCTTCGTGGGTCCCTACATGACCATCGACGTGGTGTGGACCTTCGCGGACATCTTCAACGGCTGCATGGCGATTCCCAACATGATCGCGCTGATCATGCTATCCGGCGTTATATCCGGAGAGGTCAAGGACTACTTCGCCCGACTGCGCGCGGGAGAGGTGGTGGAGTTCCCGAGCGAAGCCGAGAGGCTGCAGCCCAAGGGGATCGAGGCGGTGATCCTCACCTCTCTGCCAGGCAGGATGCGCGAGGCTCTGATGCTACGATCGTCACAGACAGAGCATGCAGGCGAGCTGGAATGGGCGCGACCAGCCGGCGTGTCGTCATGGGCATCCGAATGGAAACAGGCTCCCCGCTTTTTGAGATCCGTCGCATCTTCATGCGCTCGAAGCTGTGGATCATCTCCTTGGCACAATCGCATCCCGGACCTCGTAGCACGGCCTCTGTCTGCCTCTGCTCCTTGATGAGTCCGCTCGGAACCGCGTCTCGGCCTATGGGATCGGGTCACGACGCGGACGCGCGGGCGAGGCTGAAGAATCGAATCGAGTAGGAGGCGCGCCGCTTCAATGAATCGAGTGATGAACTCGCAGGCCCTTTGCGCTTCCCGCTGCTGGGCGCGCTAGGGACTTTCACCCATTAGAAAACGTACCATGCTCGGCACACCACCACCCACAAGCTGAGGTGCCAATTTGACACTTCAAGTTTTCAAGTTCCTCGGAAGTGTCGTACATCTGTTATCTACGGAGCGACACGTCGGTAAATAGCGAATGAAAATCGGGGAGTTGTCATGCGAAGCGATGGCTCTCATGTGTTGGATGAGATCAAGCTTTGGTCGGCTCACGATTGGCTGATGCGTTAGCAAATATGGTTAGCAAAATGCTGCGACCATGCGCCAAAGTTCTGCGCGT
>CAZPAN010000060.1:0-8950 GCA_964584585.1 uncultured Coriobacteriaceae bacterium
CAGCCCTCTCTCGGACATCGCCTTCGCGAACGCCTTGCGGTCCTCTCCCCGCTCGATGGCCTCAAGGTCGCAGCCGATCATCTCGACCCCGTGCCTCTCGAGGACGCCCGAACGCGCCAGCTCGACAGCGCAGTTGAGCGCGGTCTGGCCGCCCAGCGTGGGCAGCAGCGCGTCGGGGCGCTCTATCTCTATGATCTTCTCCACCGTCGCGGAGGTTATCGGCTCGATGTAGGTGCGGGTGGCCATCGTCGGATCGGTCATGATCGTCGCCGGGTTGGAATTGACCAGCACGACCTCAAACCCGTCCTCCATCAGCACCTTGCACGCCTGGGTGCCCGAGTAGTCGAACTCGCAGGCCTGTCCGATCGTTATTGGACCGGAGCCTATCACGAGGATTCGGTCGATATCCGTTCTGCGCGGCAATGCAGCCTCCTCCTTCCAGCAGCCCTCGGCCTACGAATGCCAGCCCGCCAGCCTGTTGGCGGCGATGTCGATGTCGAGGTAATCGTCACGGGAGTCCATCAGACGAGCGAACGCCTCGAATAGATAAGCGGCATCGGTCGGGCCGGGGCTGGCCTCAGGATGATACTGCACCGAGAAAGCCGGTATGTCGAGAAACGCCATACCCTCCGACGTCCCGTCGTTGAGATTCACGTGGGTGAGCCTTATCAGGCCATGCTCCCCGCTTCTGACGACAGGCGCGATCCTGCGCTCGCTCCAGAACCTGAGATCGTCCACGTGCTCCGTAAAGCCTCCGCTCATCTCGGGGACGAGTTCTCCCAAGGAGCTGAAGTCGGCGGCGAAGCCGTGGTTTTGGGAGGTGATCTCCACCCTACCCGTCAGCAGGTTCATCACCGGCTGGTTTCCGCCGTGATGGCCGAACTTGAGCTTGACGATCCTGGCGCCGGCCGCTATCGAGAGCATCTGGTTGCCGAGACATATCCCGAACACCGGGATCCTCCCGAGAACAGCGCAGGCAAGCTCGATCGTCTTGTCCACGGGCTGCGGGTCTCCGGGGCCGTTGGAGAAGAAGACGCCGTCGAAGCCGCCTTCCAGGATACGATCGGCGGGGGTGTCCCAGGGCATCACCGTGACCTCGCAACCCGCCTGGGCAAGACCTCGCAGGATCCCGCGCTTGATACCGCAGTCGATGGCGGCTACCTTGCGGGTAAGAGCGGGCGAGGGGTCCTTCGCGAACGAGTAGTCGCCGGCATCGTCGACGAAGACGTACTCCTCCTTCGTGCTGACGGTCTTGGCGAGGTTGACATCGACTATCGAGTCGGAAGCCTTCACCTTCACGAGCAGGGAGGCGATGTCGAAGTCGAAAGTGGAGATGATCCCGCGCATCGCCCCGTTGTCCCTGATGTGGCGCGTAAGGGCGCGGGTGTCGACCCCGTCGATCGCGACCACGCCCTCCTTCTCCAGAAGATCGGGCAGTGGCATCTCGCTGCGGAAGTTGGACGGCTCGTAGCACATCGATCTCACGACCAGGCCCCGAAGCGCCATCCCATCCGACTGCATGTCGACCCTGTTGGTGCCGTAGTTCCCTATATGAGGATATGTCATCGTCACGATCTGACCGGCATAGGATGGATCGGAGATCACCTCCTGGTAGCCGACCATCGTCGTGTTGAAGCAGACCTCTCCGCATGTCTCGCCAGAGGCACCGCACGACCTCCCCTCGAAGACCGTGCCGTCCTCCAGAACCAGGATCGCCGCCTCCTTGCTCTCCCTGATGCTATCCGGCACTTAGCTGACCACCTTTCCATCCTCCATGATCGGGCGTCCTTCCACGTAGACATCGGTGGGGCGTCCCCTTATCTTCCATCCGATGAATCCGGAATTCGCCGAGCGCGACTCGAAGTCGTCGGTCTCCACGGACCACTCCATCTCCGGGTCGATCACCGTGATATCGGCGACGCACCCAGGCTCGAGCGCGACCCTTTCCTGTCTCAGAATCTCCCTGGGAGTCACGGCCATCAGCTCGACCATGCGGTTCCAGTCGATGATCCCCTTGCCGACGAGCTCGGATACCACCAGCCCCACAGAGGTCTCAAGCCCGGTCATCCCGAAGGGCGCCAGCTCGAACTCCCTGTCCTTCTCGTAGGGTGCATGGGGGGCATGATCGGTGACGATCGCGTCGACCGTGCCGTCAGCCACGCCTTCGATGAGAGCGCGCGTGTCCTCTGCGGTGCGAAGCGGCGGGTTCACCTTCAACGAGGTGTCGTAATCATCGTGGATGTCGTCCTCGGTAAGAAAGAGGTGATGAGGGGTGACCTCGCAGGTGACGGGCAGGCCCTCTTCCTTGGCGGATCTCACCATCGCGAGGCCGCGGGCCGTCGTGATGTGCTGGACATGCAGAGAACAGCCCGTGAGACGGCATAGCGCGATGTCGCGGGCGATCTGCAGCTCCTCGCCCTCGGCCGGCCAGGCCGCCAAGCCCAGCCTGGTGGAGGCGACGCCCTCGTTGACCTGGCCCTCTCCCACCAGACCGTTGTCCTGGCAATGGCACATGACCGGTTTGTCGAACTGTGAAAGGTACTCCATCACCCGACGCATCATCCCGGAGTCCTGGACCCCCGACCCGTCATCGGAGAAGGCGACTGCACCGTGAGCGACCATGTCGCCCATCTCGGAGAGCGCCTCGCCCTTGCGGCCAACGGTGCAGGCACCGCAGACCAGCACGCGGCACTTCCCGACCTCCTCGGCGCGACGGTTCACGTACTCCACCGTAACGGCGCTGTCTATCGCAGGGGTGGTGTTGGGCATGCAGCAGACTGCAGTGAAGCCTCCGTGCGCAGCAGCGCGAGTGCCGCTCTCGATGTCTTCCTTATGCTCCTGCCCGGGGTCTCGCAGATGCACGTGGATGTCGATGAGGCCGGGTGTCAGTATCTTGCCCGACAGATCTCGCTCCACGCCCTTCGGCATCTCCAGATCACACCCGATCTCTACGATCCTACCGTCGCGGATGAGGATGTCTGCCACCTCGTCCAGCCCCACTTGCGGGTCGATCAGCCGGGCATTTCTAAGCATCAATGCCATCGGAACCTCCTCCAAGAAGAAGATAGAGAACTGCCATGCGCACGAGGATCCCGCCGTAGACCTGATCGAGGATGATAGATCTTGTGGGATGGTCGGCCATGAAGTCGTCGAGTTCGACGCCCCGATTGATCGGACCGGGATGACAGATCAGGGCATCGGGCCTCATGAGCCTGTCACGCTCGCGTGTCAGCCCGTAGAGACGGCTGTACTCGCGCAAAGTCGGGAACGGAGAACTCTCGAGCCTCTCCTGCTGAATGCGCAGCATGTAGACGACGTCGAGCTCGGGGAGCACGTCATCGAGACGGTTGCTCACGTGGTCTGCGCCGAGCACGTCGGGGCGCGCGGGAAGGAGCGTCGGGGGAGCGATGACCGTGACCTCACTCCCCATGATCTTCAACGCCGGGATCAGCGATCCGCAGACGCGCGAATGCCTGATATCCCCGACGATCCCCACCTTCAACCCATCGAGGCGCCCCAACCTCTCCCATATCGAGAAGAGGTCGAGCAGCGCCTGAGTGGGATGCTGGTGCTTGCCGTCTCCGGCATCGATGACCTTGACCCCCACGGTGTCCGCGATCTTGCGCGGGACTCCGGCGTGCCTGTCGCGAACGATGATCATGTCGATCTTATAGGAGCACAGCGTCTTGATCGTGTCGACGAGGCTCTCCCCCTTCGCGGCCGAAGTGGAGGACCCGCCGAAATTCAGCGAATCGCACGAGAGGCGCTTCTCCGCGATCTCGAAGGACGATCGCGTACGGGTGGAAGGCTCGTTGAACATGTTGACGACCGTGAAACCGCGAAGGGTTGGAACCTTTTTGATCTTGCGCTCGTTGATGGCCTTGAATCCCTGCGCGGTGGTCAGGATCGTCATGATGTCGTCGCTCGAATATTCGCGGATATCGATCAGATGATCGTGTTCAAACGACATCTCAATCACCTGCCAGCGGGGCGGCCCCGATGTGATCACCGGGGTCGACGGACAGTATCTGGACCTCGGTGACCCCATCTGCCTCTTCGAGAAAGAGCCTGACGTTCTCGTCAGAGGAGGAGGGCACGTTCTTCCCGACGAAGTCGGCGCGTATCGGGAGCTCGCGATGCCCCCTGTCGACGAGCACGGCGAGCTGGACGCTAGCCGGACGGCCGATGTCCATCAGCGCGTCGAGCGCCGCCCGGATAGTGCGCCCCGTGAACAGGATATCGTCCACAAGCACGACGTCCATGTTGTCGATGTCGAACCGGATGTCGGTGGAGTAGACCTCGGGTGCGAGGAAGTGCGAGAAGTCGTCACGGTAGAAGGTGATGTCGAGCTTCCCGACCGGGACGTCCACCCCTTCTATCTCGGCGATCTTGCCCCGCAACCGCTCGGCCAGAACATCGCCCCTGGTGACGATCCCCACCAGAGCCAGATTCTCGGCCCCCTTGTTCTTCTCGAGGATCTGATGCGCGATGCGCGTGACCGCCCGCGATACATCCTCGGCGTCCATGCATATGGACTTTGCTTTGCCAGATGCCTTCATGCACACCCCTTCCCGGTTTGCCGTACCCTCGAGAGCGCAGATCGACCAGCGCGGTGCAGTGTCCGCCGAGTTCGCCCCAGACCGATTGTCCACAGCATTCCCAGATATGAGAAAGGCCTTCGCCACGATGGACAAAGGCCATGACCCTGGGTGCACTGAATCTACTCGGTTGTCAGCCTTGTCGGTCTCTCTGTACCGAATTAAAGGTCCACGTCAACCAGTATATGTCTACTTAGCCATTGATTCCCATTGGATTCGTATCAACGACCAGATGGCTTCGCATCCTGGGGGATGAAGGCTCCTCCGTCTGCGCGCCCTGCGCTTTCTCCCTGCTTCGATTCCCCGGCCTCCTCCGCTGCGCGCATCAGCTCCAACGCGGCCAGGGTATATCCATCGGAGATCTCCCCGCACGCCGCCATCGCATGCAGCCTCTCGAAGCCATACAGCTCGAAGCCCGTGATCTGCTCCTTGGGATCGAGCAGCTCCGGGCTGTCCGCCGGGTCGACTTCAGCGAGGTAGACCTCCGCGACCGCCGAGAAGAGGCCGCTGTCAGGGCAGACCGATCCAAGATGGCGAAGTTCGATGGCATCGAGTCCGGTCTCCTCGCGCAGCTCCCGTCTGGCGGTGTCCGCAATATCCTCCCCTTCCATCCCACATCCTCTTGGAAGTTCTAGAAGCTCGCGGCCCACGGCCGGCCGAAGATGCCTGACGAGGACGACGTCGTCCCCCATCCGAGGAACCACGACGACCCCGTTTACCTTCGGGTTCAGATCGACGCGCGTCTGCGTGCGTCGGCCATTCGGCCCATCCATCTGGATCTCCACAAGCGATGCGAACCCGGTGGAGGCCACGAGGCGCTCGTCTGAGCCCGTCGCGAAGATCGAGGCGACCGGTCCGATCACTCTTTCCACCCTGTCAGAAGTCCCCGCGATTACGGAGACGCACCCGGTTTCGCCACCCGTTCGCGATATCAGCCCGATGACGTCTTCGCCCTCGAACGTAACCGCGCGCCCTCCTGCCTCCTCTAGGATTAGGGCACCGGCGGCGAAATCCCAGACGGAGAGGGAGGCTTCTACGTAGATCGAGAAACGGCCGGCCGCGACGTAGCAGAGATCGAGAGCCGCCGACCCCGTACGACGGATGTCCGCGCAAAGCCTCAGCATCGACTCAGCCAGACGCGGGAACCTCACGATCAGATCCTCATCGTAGGGAGATGTGCCCACGCAGGCTATCGTACCGGCAAGCTCCCCGCCTGAGATCCCGAGCGGCCTGCCGTTGAGAAAAGCCCCGCCGCCCTTGCTCGCCCAGAAGCACTCCCCCTTGTCGGGGTCATGAACCACCGCCTCGCAAACTGATCCGGCGGAATCGAGACGCGCTATGCTGATGCAGCTGTGCCGTGTGGCGAAGACGAAGTTGGCAGTCCCGTCGATCGGATCGATCACGTAGGTCTCAGCGTCCTTTTCCGACGAGGACGTCCTCTTCGCCAGGAAACCCCTTCCCGACATGACCGGCTCTTGCAGCACGGGCATCCCATCCGAAGCGGCAGTTCCTTCCGGCGCGATCGCCGAAGCCTCCAGCCATGCTCGCGAGTCGTCCTCCTCCGACAAGAACCTAACGGACCCGCCGCCCTCGTCTAGCAGCAGCTCAACCGCTCTTTGAATGTAGATGTCATACGAGGTGACGAGGTTTCGATCCGAGCCTTTGCCACCGCTCGAATCCCGAGACATCCGCGCACGGAGCATGACGTTTCCCATGGAGAGGGCGACCCTTTTCATGAGGGTCAGCCTTGACGAGCGTCGATGCGCCGCAGGAGCTCCACCCTTTCTCGCGAATTCTATGAATTCCATGAGTTCGAGCGTGTCCTCGCCTATACGGGCCAGCAACTCCTCGTCAGCACAAGCGCCGGCGGACATCGCCTCAGGCAGCACAGATCCCCCGGCATCGAAAGCCTTCGCGTTCTTATTGCAGAATCCCTCTGCTACTCGTGTTTGGATGCAGACTCGACCAGCACCCTTTCCCACGCCATTGTCGTCAATCACGCCCACCGCATCTTCTTCGTTGATTCTCCGGAGACTGGCTATCGCGTCACACTTGTCCGCAACCCCTTCGCCGACCTCACGGACAAGCTTCACCACCCTGCGCTCGATCAGGAAGGCTCTCAGAAGCGCCGTCACCTCGCTCATGGAAGGCCAGGAGATCCTGTTCGCAACGTGCTCGTAGATCATCAGGAAAACTATGAATGCGAGCACCTGCAAAAACGTGCTGGCGAAGTCTGGGACGGCGATTCCGCCAATCTCCAGAGCGCTGACTACCCATCCTTGCGGGTTGAAGAGGTAGTTATCAACCAGCTGCAAGACGATGTACACAAGGAAGAGCGCCATGCCATGTGTAAGCGTCTTTATCGGGAGACGTCGCCTGAATCGATCCAGCTCCTCCATGGATGCGCCCGCTGACGGAGCCTCGTTAGGACGGGGAGCATTCGGCTGCTCGTCCGATCGAGGCGCATTTGGAGCATCAGTTGACCTGCTCGCGCTCGTCTCGGCCGGTTTGCCCGCATTCGATTCTGCCGGCTCGCACGCCTGTGCATCAACCGACCCACTCGCACGTGCCTCTTCCAACCTGTCAGCACGCTTCTTCTTGAAAGCGACCATCCGTTCCTTGCAATGCAGGAAATGCTCCCAGCAAAGCGATGTAGCCAGATCGTCGAGTTCCTTTTCGGATGCCGATCCAGATGCTCCCATAAGCAATACCCTGGCATCATAGCGACAGCTCTTCCGCAGACGGTCGTATGTACGTCGGATCCGTTTGGTACATTCGATGTCCGCGCATGCGATCGCGAGATCGTCGATGTCCTCGACGTTGCCGAGAGAATCGAGGAATATCACGTCCTCGTAGGCCCTGTCTATCAGACCCCGCATCTCATCGACCCACAGCCTCGCTGTCTCAGGATCCCCAGAACGCGCATGGCTGTCCACAAGGCCGTACATCGCACTTCTCCTGGTCCTGCCGCCTATCCCGTCTCCCAAAAGCCCAGCGGTGAGATCCGCCCTTTTTCGACTACCCTCCTCCTCGAGCTTTTCAAGGTGGCTCGCAACCTTCCGCTCCACCCACGGGCCGAGGTGGCTCTGACTCGAGGATGTCGGATAGCATGTCGCACGCGTGCTCTCGTCAATACGTAAGAACACTTCGAAATAGCACTCGATCTGATTGATAGTCTCCAGGCAATGAAGCAAGGCCCTGAGCTGTTGGTCATCGAAACCCTCGACGTCCCGACCTTCCATCCCCGACTCGATGGCACGCGCGCACGCAGATCTGTAAGCCTCAAGATGTCCGGTCATCTCAATGGCCGTCCTATGCTTGCATTCAAGACGATCGGTTTCGGCAAGACCCGCCATCCGACCTTCGAGACCTAGCGCCTGAGCGAAAACGCACGCCGCCCTATCGGGAAGCATCCGATGTCCCTTTTCGGAGGAGATGGAGTAGAGCCTGAGCGATTCTAGGAACGTCTCGCACGCAAGACGGAGCAGATGCGCATCCGATTTCGATCCCCAGGCGCTGCATCCCCAAACGTAGTAGCGATCGAGAAGATCAGGCAATCCCCTCCGACCACGCTGAACACGGGCGAGCATGTCTCCATATAGGGCCACCAACTCGCGATCCCGGCTCTCTTGGTCGTCCCCAGCAAAACGCGGCTCAGCCTTCAACGAGCGAGAACTGATGCTCGAAAGGCTCGAGAAGATGAATCGGGTAGAGGCGGCGCCTTCTGAGAACAGGCGTATGTCCCTTTCGAGGCAATCCGTCAGATAGTCGCGGAGACTTGAAAGCCCCCAGGGCACGAAAACACGGATATAGCCTCGTCGGAACATCTCGAGGAACGGGTTCGCCCCCGTCACGGGATTCTGGCATCTCCTGGCATACCCGAGCATGAAGCCCGAGTCGATGGCCTGCGCTGCGGAGATCGCCGGGATGCGGTCCGTCAGGCCGAGGATCGAGTAGAAGAGGTACGACTCGGCGCGGACATCCTGCTCCAGATGCCAGCCCGGGGCTTCGAGGGGATCGACGAGATAGCAGGACCCGGCGTCGATCTTGCACTTCTCCAAGACGCTGGAATAGAGAGTCCGTGATTCCAGGGACATCCAGGACGCCGCCCTTCGCCTGATCGAGATGACCCGATGACAATGTCGCTCGTCGCTGCGTGAGAAAAGCCAGAAACGGACCGACCTCCATCGGCCGCGACGCCATATGCCGGGCGCCTCCTCGCGAGCTGTCCCGTCGCCGGGAGACCGGCGTGGAGACGAACATAACGCCGACCGGTTGGTCTCCCGGGGCCGCCCCGTCGCGACGCAACCCCCGGATACGGCAGGAGGCCCGGGTCCCCCCGGGCCTCCCTC
>CAZPAN010000061.1:0-8719 GCA_964584585.1 uncultured Coriobacteriaceae bacterium
GGGAATGTTGTCGAACAGTATCTCGAGCATCAGGAAGCCGGCGACGACGCTCAGTGCAGCCACGGCGATGCGGGCTACTAGGAAGACCGTATCATGATGCTTGAGCGTGTGCTGCAGGCTCTCCCTGACTCTCTTCTTGTGCACTTGCAGTAAGACGAGCAGAGCAAGCAATGCCACAGCTATCAATATCAGAGGAACGGATGCCTCTATCGAGAGCATCGATGCTCCTTCTCCCATTCGAAATGAATTGACCGGCGCTTCCTTAAGCTGGACTTCGGCACCTAGGACCTTCCGAGGATACCCCAGAGCAAGCTTCTCCCATGCCGGAGGCGACCGTGGACGGCAGGTTGCGCTAGACCCGTCTTGCCAAAGATGGCCTGAAGGTCCCTGTTGCGGCAAGCTTCAGATGGCCATGCGCAATCTGATTCGACATTCCGTTCGATGCTGTGGCCATCCGGACGATTGCAGTGCCTTGCTCATGTGGAGCTCCAAGCGAGTCGATGCGATCTTGTCGAGTTACACAACCATGGAATCCGCAGGGGGGCTATCGAGGACCAGGGACTACTCCGAGACCGTGGTGGTCTTTTTCCCCTCGACAAGATCGGCCAATGTGAATCCGTTGACGTAAGCGGAGATCGCCTCGTTCAGCCCGGCCCAGAAATGCACGGTCGGGCATTGGCTTTCGCGAGGACATTTTTCCTCGCCGGTCAACGCCATGCAGTTGACTGAGACGTTGGTTCCCTCGGCTGCCTTCAGGATCTCGCCGACTCTGATCCGATCCGCAGACCTGGCCAGCCTGTATCCGCCGGTCTTCCCCCTGGTGCTGACGAGAAGATCGGCCTTGAGCAGCGCCCTCGCGAGATGCTCGAGATATTTAAGGGAGATCTCCTCCTCGTCGGCGATGGCACGCAGCGGCATCACGCCGTCATCGGCTTTACGTGCCACGCATGTCATGAGACGAAGAGCATATCTCCCCTTTGTCGAAATAAGCATGATACCCGAACCCATCGGTCGTCTTGCCTTTATCCGATCACAGCATAGCATGCATTTCGCAAGCTTTCGGAAAGTCTCGTAGCGACGATTCCGGCTTCTTGCGGCTGTCGTGCGCCTGCCTCACAATTGCAGCGTCGGCCTCGTAGCGCCTATGAGAAGGCTGTCCCTTGCGCGACGAGAACGCCAAGCACAGCGGTTTTCGCAACGTTCTCTGAGAATACATCCGCGTAAGGGCGCTTTACTCAGATCGCAGCCTAGGGAAACACCGTAGGGATGGCTCCGATTTGCAGGCGTTGCATACCGTACGGAGGGGTTTCATGCGCAGGAGAGGCGAATCGCGTCGTCGCTTGGATCGAAGACCGATCCGCGTTTCACGTACGTCAATTTACGGAGGCAGGTCGCGACGGTATTCCCGAGATAGGAATCTCTCCTATGTTGGGGGAGCGAACCGCAGGCGGAGACGTGTCAGGGGAGCGAACAACCGGAGGCGGAGACGCTCAAGGGTCTCCTTCGTCGCCATAGGCGTCGTGATAGCCGTCATCATCTGTCTGGTCGTGGGAGTGTCCACCGGCTTCTTTACGAAGACGACCGTGCAATCCGATGACCTGATCCCCGTGGCGGATTCCGAAACGACCTCCACCAGCATCACGATCTCCTTCGCCGGCGATTGCACGCTGGGAACCGACATCTACTTCAACCAGAGCACCAGCTTCGACGCCGTTTACGCGAGCGTGGGCGATCCCTCGTACTTCATGGCGAACGTGGTGGACATCTTCAGCAACGATGACTACACGGTCGTGAACTTGGAGGGCGTCCTGACCGACCTGGATACCCGTGCGGACAAGACCTACGCTTTCAAGGGTCCGACGGAGTACACCGAGATACTGACCGCCGGGAGCATCGAGGCGGTCTCGCTCGCAAACAACCACTCCCATGACTACGGGTCGGAGAGCTTCGTCGACACCGAAGAGGCCCTGGACGAGGCCGGGGTGGTCCACTTCGGGTATGACGACATCGCCTACGTGGACGTCGAAGGGGTTGAGGTCGCCCTGATCGGAACCTATATGCTTGCCCAGGGGATGGACATTCAAGATGAGATGGTCGCCAACATAGAGGCTGCGCGGCAGGAAGGCGCTCAGGTCGTGATCGTGTACATGCATTGGGGTGTGGAGACCGAGACCGTCCCGACCACCGAGCAGGTGCAGCTCGGCCATATCGCGATCGATGCGGGTGCCGATCTGGTGGTGGGAACCCACCCCCACGTGATACAGGGCTACGAGAAATACAACGGGCGCTACATCGTCTACAGCCTGGGCAATTTCTGTTTCGGCGGCAACAGCAACCCTTCGGACAAGGACTGCATGATCTTCCAGCAGACCTTTACGGTCACGGGTGATGATGTGGCTACAGACGACGCCATCAACGTGATCCCCTGCTCGGTATCGTCGGTCTCCGATCGCAACAACTATCAGCCCACGCCTGCCGAAGGGGAAGAGGCGGAGAGGATTCTAGAAAAGATCGAGGAGAGCAACGCGAGCATCGCCGAGATCTCCGCGAGTCTCCAATAGGGGAGATCGCCGGTTTCCTATTCACTAGATCTGAGAAGGTCCCGGCGAACGACTTTCATCCCATGCCTCTCTTCCGAATCCTATAATCGTCTCACGCGACGGCAGGCTTTCATGAGCGGAGCTTCCCGGTAGCGAATCGCAGGGGAGTTCTCCGGACGTTAGTCCGTCAGGGCTGACCCGAAGCTCTGACGTCGCGAAACATACGGGGGAGCTTGCTGGATCGGCAGGCTGAGAGGGGACGCGCCCGTCCCGACCCTCTGAACCTGACATGGGTAATTCCAGCGAAGGGAGAGTGCATGGGCATGCAGCATGCCGCGCCCGCCGACATCGGTCCGGGCGCAACCGATCCACCTGCTGATGCCGTCCCGAGCGCGATCGGGACGCCGGACGCTGACTCCAGCGCAGCCGAAGCCAAACCACCAGCTGCCGCCACCATCGCAGTCATAACCGATCCACCCGTCAAGGCGAGGCCGGCCCGACCCGTCACCCAGCTAGACCATGCGCGCGCCGGAGGCATCACACCTCAGATGAGAGCCGTAGCCGAGCGCGAGCGTCACGAGTCCTCGCCGTCTAGCACCGAGGGGACATGCACTATGTGCGGGGAGATGTGCGCGGTACGTACCGTCAACAAGGTCTTCGTGGAGACGACGATAGATCTCGGGATCCGATAGAGCGTAAATCCTATAGAACGCAAGCCGGCCGATGAGTGGCCGACGACCTATTAGGAGGATATCTGACATGGACAGCAGAACATATGCCGATGCGCTCGCGAGCGTTCGTGGGACCATTCCGCTCGTGCACTGCATCACCAACTACGTTACCGTCATGGACGTCGCCAACGCCCTGCTGGCGAGCGGCGGCTCTCCGATCATGAGCGACGAGCCGGAGGACGTGCGCGACATCACCACGATATGCGGCGGCCTCGTCATCAACATCGGAACGCTCAACATGCGCTCCATCGAGGCGATGCGCGTCGCCGGCGAGAGGGCGTCGGAGCTGGGGCATCCGATCGTGCTCGATCCGGTCGGAGCGGGCGCGTCCGAGCTTCGCACGAAGACGGCCTCCGAGCTCGCCGACTCGTTGGCGGTGACGGTGGTGCGCGGCAACATGAGCGAGATCAAGGCTCTCGCAGGCGCGTCGGCATCGACTCGGGGCGTCGATGTCGATCCCGACGACGTGGTCACTGATGCCAATCTCCCATCCAGCGCTGCCTTCGCTAGGGAGGTCGCCTCCAAGCTGGGATGCGTGGTGGCTATCACGGGCGCCATCGATCTGGTGGCTGACCGGGAGCGCGTCTACGCGATCCGCAACGGCGTGGCGATGATGGGGGGGATCACCGGGACCGGCTGCATGCTCGACGCGATCATCGCGGCCTACGTTGTGGCCAATCCCGATCAGGTTCTGGAGGCGACCGTCACGGCCGTGGCCGGGTGGGGGCTTTCGGGAGAGATCGCCGAGGGCCGTATGAGCGAGATGGACGGCAACTCGAGCTTCCGCAACTACCTGATCGACGCCGAGTGCAACCTCACCGCCGATCAGCTCGTCGCAGGAGCGAGGGTGGAGAGGGTGGAGGCATCGTGAGTTCGCCCTGCAATGACCATGGCGTCGGGAACGCCGTGAGCCGATCCTGCGACATCCGCGTCGTCGGAAGCGAGAGAGCGGTGAGGCAATGAGCTCAAACTTCGACATCCGCGCCGCGATGCTTCTCTACGCGGTGACCGACTCCGCCTGGCTAGGCGGGCGCGATCTCGCGCAGTGCGTCCGCGAGGCCGTATCTGGCGGGGTCACGATGGTGCAGCTTCGGGAGAAGGATCTCGCCACCGCAGAGATCGTGGAACTCGCAGCTTCGATCAAGCCCATATGCGCCGAGGCCGGCGTGCCGTTCGTGATAAACGACGACGTCGAGGCAGCGCTGCGCTCCGGTGCCGACGGCGTGCATGTGGGCCAATCCGACGCATCATGCTCGGTGGCCCGCAAGGTGCTGGGACCCGACGCGATCGTCGGTGTCTCGGCACGAACGGTGGCAGAGGCCGTCGCCGCCCAGGAGGCTGGCGCCGACTACCTGGGAGTGGGCGCGATGTTCGGCACCCCCACCAAGCCGGATGCGGCCGACGTCGCCTTTGAGGAACTCGTCCGCATCTGCGAGGCGGTGGAGATTCCGGTGACGGCGATCGGCGGCCTCAACGCCCGCACGGTGGCGCGCCTTGCCGGGACCGGGGCGGACGGGGCGGCGGTGGTCTCCGCGATCTTCGCTGCAGACGATATAGAGGCAGCTGCGCGCGAGCTGCGGGCGCTCGTCGCGGATGCTGTGGGAGCCCGCGAATCTGGTCGATCGACGACGGGAGGTCAAACGTGATGGATTCAAGCGGATGGAGCGTCGAGGCGGTTCTCTCGATAGCAGGATCAGACTCGAGCGGCGGGGCTGGGATCCAGGCCGATGTCAAGACGATAACGGCGCTCGGCCTCTACGCCGAGACCGCGATAACCGCGCTGACAGCCCAGAACACCCTGGGGGTGAGCGGAGTGGCCGAGACCTCTCCGGAGTTCATCGCGGCGCAGATCGACGCGGTCTTCGAGGACATACGCCCCGCCGCCGTGAAGGTGGGGATGGTCCCGTCTGTTCCGGTCGCTCGGGCGGTTGCCGGAAGGCTTCGCCATTGGGATGCCGACAACGTCGTGATCGATCCTGTGATGGTCTCCACGGCTGGCTCGCGTCTGATGGGGGAGGGTTCAGAGGAGACCGTCGTAGGGATCATGGCCGCTGTGGCCGACGTGCTCACCCCCAACATCCCCGAGGCCGAGGCTCTTCTCGGAATGGCCATCCGCGATGCCGACGATCAGGAAGAGGCAGCGGTCAAACTCGCACGACAACTCGGATGCGCGGTGCTGGTGAAGGGAGGGCACGGCGTGTCGGATGCCAACGACGCGCTTGCAGAGCCTTCTAGGGAAGGCGATCCCCGGCTGAGCTGGATGCGCGGAAGACGCGTCGACACTCCCGACACGCATGGGACCGGATGCACGCTCTCCAGCGCGATGGCTTGTGGCCTCGCGAGGGGGGCATCGCTGCCGGACGCCGTCGCGATGGCAAAGGAGTACCTGAGCGGGGCGCTCGCGAGCGGGCTTCGCCTGGGCCATGGGGAGTCGGGACCCATCGACCATTTCTGGGCCTTCCGTGACAGGCTCCGACCATAGTCTCCACCGGATTGTCGGATGCGCCCGCCACGCTCCCCGGCGCAGCATGCCTTCTCTCCACGTCTCGCCGGAACGTGGCACCTTACGCTGCAATGACGAGACGATTTCGCGATCTTAAGCGATTCTGGGGGATAAGCTCTCCACCTACAAGCGTTTGGGAGGAAGAGGGGAGAGAGGCATGAAGCGCAGGATTATCGAGATCGACGAGTCTAGGTGCGACGGATGCGGGATTTGCGCCGAGGCGTGCCATGAGGGTGCGATCGGGATCGTCGCCGGCAAGGCGAGGTTGCTTCGCGATGACTACTGCGACGGGCTGGGCGATTGCCTTCCTGCCTGTCCTACGGGAGCGATCTCGTTCGTGGAGCGCGAAGCGGCCCCTTACGACGAGGAGGCGGTGCTCAGGGCGAAGGCTGAGCGGGAGGCGGCCATTGGACGTCCGGATGATCCGAAGACCGGGGGCGAGACCGCTGTGGGCTGCCCCGCGCAACTCGGTGGCGGCATCAGGAGCGGATCCGTCAGAGCTGACTCCGCTCGATCCGATGGTGCCGAGGGCGGGATCGCCGGACTCTGCTCCGGGCAAGTCCGCGAATCCTCCGATGAGGCTCCAGATGCCACGGGTGCGCTCGATATACCGTCTAGGCTCGCGCAATGGCCCTGTCAGATCAGGCTCGTGCCGGAGCGCGCGCCGTACTTCGTGGACGCCGATCTGCTGATGGCGGCGGACTGTACGGCCTTTGCCTGCCCTGCTTTCCACGAACGCTACATGAAGGGCAGGACCACGATAGTCGGATGTCCCAAGCTCGATCCGGTGGACTACTCCGAGAAGATTGCGGCGATCATCTCGTCGAACAGCCTCAGGAGCATCACGCTGGCCCGCATGGAAGTTCCTTGCTGCGGCAGGCTCCAGATGGCGGTCCAGCAGGCGTTGGACTCGACCGGCGCCGACATCCCGTTCGAAGTCGTGACCATCTCGATTTACGGAGAGGTCCTGTAGGGATCCGCTCTTGGTTTAAATCATTCGGATTTATGGTAATAACTCCTTCGGATTTACGGTATTAAGCCATTCGGATTTATGTCAAACTTGATACCAAACGCTTAAGGAAACGCTGATTGATTGCTTTCGTCCGCCTCCGGCGTGTGGTGCAGCCAATGTGCTCGAAGACTAATAGGACGCACTGGCCCGCGTCGATGGGCCTGAACGTGCAAGGGGCGAAGGGTACCGGAGGCGGGCGAAATATATGGAGGATGCCATGCAGACACGCCCTGAGTCTTATAGAAGCAGAATCGTTGATGCTCAGATTGAACAATATCTAGAAATATTCGGAGCCGTAGAGATTTGTGGTACCAAATGGTGTGGTAAAACTTGGTCTTCTTTGGCGCATGCCAACAGTGTTACTTATGTTGATAGAGGCAATAATCTCGAAATAGTCAAAGCAGACCCCTCGTATGCTTTGATAGGCGAGTCTCCGCATGTGATTGACGAATGGCAAAGAGTGCCTGCTCTTTGGGATTATGTCAGGCATGCAGTTGATGAAGCGGGAGATCAGAAGGGAAAGTGGATTCTTACGGGCTCATCGACTCCTGTCAAAGGTAAGGTTTCGCACAGCGGAGCGGGAAGAATCGGGCGAATTCGCATGCATCCAATGACCTTGCAGGAAACTGGCATGTCATCTGCTGAGGTCAGTCTCGAAGCCCTATTTGAAAGAAGCTTTTCTCCATGTCAGACTACGGGCAGCATTACGGAGTTGGCCGAGATATGCGTCCATGGTGGTTGGCCCGGCGCTCTTGGCATGGATGTCTCCAAATCGCAGATTTTGGTTCGCAGTTACATCTCTTCGATTCTGACTAAGGGTGTTCAGGAATTGGGAGGATCAGAGTCTGTAGCTAGGCTTCTTGGTAAATCCATCGCGCGAACTCTTGGTCAACCCGCTACTCATGCAACTTTGGCCCGAGATGTTTTCGGGCTAGCAGATGACGAAATCCCTACAGATAGCAAAAAAAGAAATATTTCCGAGCATCTTCGACTTTTGTGCGATCTGTTTTTTGTGGATGAAGTTGCAGGATGGGTACCTGCATCTCGTTCTCCTAAACGCATGCGAATGAAACCTAAAAGATACTTTGCAGATCCTTCGATCGCGGTGGCTTTGCTTGGATTGTCTCCGGAATCACTGATGCATGATTGGCAAACTTTCGGGATGGTCTTTGAAAACCTTTGCATGAGAGATTTAGATGTGTATGCGCGTTCGCTTCCAAATGCAGGCGATGTCCCGCTTCGCTATTACCATGATGATTCAGGGTTGGAAGCAGATGCGATCATCGAACTTGCGGACGGTTCATGGGGAGCCTTTGAGATAAAGCTCAGTCCGGAGGCGGTTTCTAAAGCGGCAGGTAATTTGGTGAGAATCAGAGACAAGCTTCTGAAGGTAACGAATGCTCGCATCAAAGAACCATCTTTCTTATGCGTTATCACCGGTACGGGAGAGGGCGCTTACCGGCGACCTGATGGTGTCTATGTGGTTCCCGTGCGCTGTCTTGGGGCTTAGTGTGGTTGCGGCGGCGTGTATCGCAGCCTCCGGCCCCCTCCGCTCCTTCACGCTCAGGCTTATCTACGCGGGTCAGCGCGCTCTCTTCACCTATGCGTGCATGGGTTGCGGAGGGGGCCGGATTCGGACGAAAGCAACTAATCGGCGTTTTCTTTCGCACTCCAAGTTCGACCGGTCAATCTGTTCCGTATGCCCGCAACCATCAAAACGACCCCGGCGGCTGCGATCAAGACCGAACCCAGCAGCCAATCGACAGCAGAGTCGGATGTTTTGGCCAGCGAGCTTTTGCCAGTAGTGGAGGAGCCTGAAGTCGAGCTGGCGTTTGATCCGGAATCCTCGCCGTCATCAGAACCTTCTGTCAAACCCGAGCCATCGTCCTCGTTCTCGTCGTCCGTTTCAGTCCCTTCGCCCTCCGAACCAGAG
>CAZPAN010000062.1:0-8620 GCA_964584585.1 uncultured Coriobacteriaceae bacterium
GATAATCGCGGTGTTCAGCAGCATGCCATTCCCTCCCGAGCGCTATGGAAGACGGGACCCATGCAACGGGTCCTGGAAACCAGCTGGCGCCTTGCATGTGTTCCATGAAAACACAGTACCACTGTTTTGCAGTTGCCCGAATAGACGGTTAATCTAAACAGCCTCTCCTATCTGCGCCTTTAGGGAAACGCTGATTAATTCATCCCGCCCGAGTCCGGCGCGTGCAGTGCCCCTTCACGCTCAGGCTCGTCGGCGTGGGACAGCGCGCCCTCTTCGCCTTCATGCGCATGGGCTGCGCCACGCTCCGGAGGCGGCCTTTGCCAAAGCCGCTGCTTGCGATTACGAACCGATCGCGGATGAGTTCATTCGTATCGAGACATGGCCCGTGCTAGACTTAGCGAGTTGCATAAAAGCTCAACGGTCGCGATATGCGGAAAACCAACTCCGAGGAGTCCGGAAAATGTCGAAGGTGTGTTCAATCTGCGGTAAGCATCCGGTTGCTGGCAGGAATGTCAGCCATTCCCATCGTGTGACGAACCGCACTTTCAAGCCCAATGTCCAGAAGGTCACCATCAAGGTCGACGGGCGTGTCAAGAAGGCCAAGGTCTGCACCCGCTGCCTTAAGGCCGGCAAGGTGGAGCGAGCCTGAGCTGACATTCGATAGTCCCCGAGAGAATCCTGCGGGATCTTCATCGAGGAAAGGGGAAGGCTCCGAGCCGGGAAACCGGGTCGGAGCCTCCTTGATGTCGGGGGCCTGATCGGACTTTGCTGAAGCCCGATCACAGTCCGTTGTAGGTCCGATCAGGCGTTTTCGAGAGCCTGGTCAAGGTCGGCGATCAGGTCGTCTGGGTCCTCGATGCCGCAGGAGAGCCTTACCGTCTCGGGAAGGATGCCCGACTCCATCAGCTGCTCGTCGGTCATCTGGCGATGCGTCGTGCTGGCGGGATGCAGACAGCAGGTCCGCGCATCGGACACGTGAGTGGCGATGCTGGCGAGTCCGAGCGAGTCCATGAACCTGGCTGCGGCGGCCTTGCCGCCCTTTACCCCGAAGCTGACGACCCCGCACGATCCGTCGGGCATGTACTTGCGCGCCAGCTCGTGCTCCGAGTCTCCGGGAAGTCCGGGATAGGAGACCCACTTGACCTTGGGGTGCGAGGAGAGGAACTCCGCAGCTGACTGCCCGTTGTCGCAATGCCGCCTTATCCTCAGATGCAGGCTCTCCAGGCCTAGGTTCAGATAGAAGCTGTTCTGCGGAGAGGGAGTCGGACCCAGGTCACGCATGAGCTGGGCGACCATCTTCTGTATGTAGGCGGCCTCGTTGCCGAAGCTGTCCAGATATACGAGGCCGTGGTAGCTGTCGTCGGGTGTGGTCAGTCCCGGGAAGCGCTCGGCATTGGCGCCCCAGTCGAACCTGCCGGAGTCGACGACCGCGCCGCCTAGAGCGCAGGCGTGCCCGTCCATGTACTTGGTCGTCGAGTGGACCGCGATATCTGCTCCCCACTCGAACGGCCTGCAGTTGACGGGGGTGGGGAAGGTGTTGTCGACGATCAGCGGCACTCCGTGCGCATGCGCGGCGCTCGCGAACCTCTCGATGTCCAGCACGAACAGCAAGGGGTTGGAGAGGGTCTCGGCGAAGACTACGCGGGTATTGGGTCTGAAAGCTGCCTCCAGCTCCTCGTCGGAGCAGTGCGGGTGCACGAAAGTGGTATCCACCCCCATGCGCTTCATCGTCACCGAGAACAGGTTGTAGCTGCCGCCGTATATGGTGGAGGAGGAGACGATGTGGTCGCCGGCGCTTAGGATGTTGAAGACCGCCAGGAACACGGCGGACATGCCGGAGGTGGTCAGCAGGGCGGCCGTCCCGCCTTCTAGATCGGCGATCTTGGCGGCCACATGGCTGTTGGTGGGGTTTGCCAGACGGGTGTAGAAGAACCCCTCTCCAGCGAGGTCGAATAGGGTCCCCATCTCCTCGGAGCTCTCATATCTATATGTGGTCGATTGGATTATCGGGATCTGCCTGGGCTCGCCGTTTTCGGGACGGTATCCCGACTGGACGCACCTGGTTCCGATTTTCCTGTTCATGGTGGTCGGCTCCTTCCTCCGATGGTCTTGGGAAACGATGACCGTCTCCCTTGGGATGGGGATCAGCTCCCTCGCGGAGATTATTCGTCTCCAAGACGCCGATCGCGCCCGACTACCTCCGAATCTCCCGTGGCTGCATAGACTGCTCCGGTGAACGCGGGGGTCGAGCCGCAGCACGATCCGATCATCTGAAAGCCCATCTCCCTGAGCTTCGTCGCGCAGGTCTCCATGTCGTCCGGTGTGCCGTCGAAGGAGGTCGAGCCGTCTTGGCCGACGACCGGGCTGCCGACGTCGGGGCAGCACAGCAGCGGCAGGCTGCAGCTTGCGGCCAGCCTTTCAGCCGGGCCGAGCACCTCCGATGGATTCAGGACGCAGTTGATCCCCACCACGTCGGCCCCTGATTCGGAAAGCGATCGCGATGCCTCCTCGATGGAGGTGCGGCATCCGATCGTCAGTCCGTCCGCGTCGACGGCCATCGAGACGATGACGGGGAGGTCGCAGACTGTCTTGACCGCCCGGAGGGCGCAGAGGGCGTCTCCCAGATGAGCCATCGTCTCCAGGTAGATGGCATCGGGGCCGGCGGAGGCGAGCGCCCTGGCCTGGTCGGCGTATTCCATCCACGCCTCTTCCTGAGCTTCTTTGGAATCATCGTCCCAAGCTCCGCAGGAACCCATGTCCGCGAGCACGTGCTGAGGCCGATGGGAGGCGGCGAGCTTCACGCCGCGTCTGTTGATGTCTTCCATCGAATCTGCAAGGCCGTGGGCCGCGAGTGCCCTTCGGCTTCCGGAGAAGGTGTTGGTGATAGCGCAGGTGGCGCCGGCCGTTGTGTATAGCCGGTGGATCTCGGTCACGAGATCGGGTTCGATGATGTTTAAGATCTCGGGGCAGGGTTCGTCGGTCACCCCGTATCGTTCGAGCATGGTGCCCCATCCGCCTTCCAGGACAAGGATGTCGCGGCCGAATCTGAGCTCTATGCCCGGCATATGTGCCTCCAATGCTGTTTGTCCCCAAAGGGGGGCGCTTATCGGAGCGTTGCGTATGACCCGCTCGCGCGGCAGATTATATAGTAATGGGGAGTTCGTAGTCTTTCAGCGGTTTCAGCTTCAGAGCCTTTTCAACTAAGATGCGTAGACTGAAGCCTTGTAAGCTCACAGCCGTATCCGAATGGGAGAGCAGATGATGAACGAGGATATTCGTGGATCGGAAGAGAGGGGATCCGAGGAGCGCGACGAAGCGACGAGCGTTCCCGAAGCGCAGCAGCCAACGCAGCAGCCGGAGGCATCTGCCCCCCACCATCAGCAGGCGGGTGCAGTCCAGCCTCAGCCCTATCAGGCTCACATCCAACAGCCGAGCACGGCGCTCCATCAGGGGACACACATTCAGGCCCAGCAGAGCACGGCTTCCCATCAGGGGAATCCCGTGCAGGCCCAGCAGAGTGCGGCGTCCCACCAGGCGGCGCCCGGTCAACCCCATAACCAACATGTAAGTGGGGGCGGAACCGGCTGGGGTCCCGTCGAACAGGCGCCCAAGCCCAGGCAAAACGGCCCGAAGAGCTTCATCTGGGGGATCATGGGAGTAGTCGTAGGCGTCGTGGTGGCGATCGCGGGGTTGTCCGTCTACGCGAACATGACCGGCTCGTCTTCGTCCGGAACCTCCACCTCCAACGGTACCATCGACATCACGGTGGAGGGGGATGACGCCACCCTTGCCGAGGTGGTCGCGGCCAAGTGCCTGCCGTCGGTGGTGAGCATCGACGTCTACACCACAACCTCTTCCGACGATTGGGGCAACCTGTTCGGCCTCTCCAACGGCAGCGACCAGGAGGCCGACCTTGAGGCTACGTCCCTGGGCTCGGGCGTCATCATCTCCGAGGACGGGTACATCCTCACAAACAATCACGTCATCGCGGACGGCGACATGTACATCGTCCATTTCGACGACGATACAACGGCGGAGGCCGAGCTTGTCGGAGCCGATTCCTCGAGCGACATCGCGGTGCTAAAGGTGGATCGCACCGGTCTCACCGCGATGGAGATCGCCGACTCCGACTCCGTGGTCGTAGGCGAGTGGGTCATGGCCATCGGAAGTCCGTTCGGTCTGACCAGGTCGGTCTCCGAAGGCATCGTCGCCGCGCTTTACCGCAACCAGTCGGTCGAGCTCGAGAGCGGCACCGCGATCTACGCCAACATGATCCAGATCGACTGCGACATCAACCCCGGCAACTCGGGCGGCGCCCTTGTCGACTCGAATGGGGAGCTGATAGGGATCAACACGATGATCTCGACCACCAGCGGCTCTTCTGCAGGCGTGGGCTTCGCCATCCCCAGCAACTATGCAATGGATATAGCGCAGCAGCTGATAGATACCGGAACGGCCGTTCATCCCTATCTGGGCGTGACGCTCGGCACGGTCGATGCGGCGACGCAGTACTACTACGACACCACCGCCGATTCGGGCGCCTACGTCGCGAGCGTGGTCGCGGGCAGTCCTGCGGAGACCAGTGGTCTCCAGGAAGGCGATGTCATCGTGAGCTACAACGGCGATGAGATCACAACCGCCTCGGAGCTGATAATCGACGTCAGGGGCAGTTCGATCGGCGACACGGTGGAGCTCGGGGTGATCCGCAACGGCGAGGAGATCACTATCTCCGTCACGTTGGCGGCCGACTCGGCGCTCTCTCAGTAGCAGGGGACCGTGTCATTCGATGCGAATCCATCTCATCGCGGTCGGCAAGCTCAAGGAGCGTTGCTGGCGCGACGCATGCGACGAGTACATTAAGCGGATACGCAGGTACTCGCGGATAGATGTCACCGAGTTCGATGATCGCGACCCGGCCAGGCACGGCGGGCAGGACAGAGCTCGCGCCTCGGAGGCGACAGATGTCAGGCGGGCGCTGGCGCCGTCGGGTCCGCGGAGATGCGTCGTGTGCATGGACCCAGCCGGCTCTCAGCTCGACAGCGAGGGGATCGCGGCTCTGATCGAGGGCCTGCAGACATCCGGATGCACGGAACTCGACATCGTAATCGGAGGACCGGTCGGCATCGATGCCGATCTGAAGAGGGAGGCCGATCGCGTCGTGTCGCTCGGAAGGATAACGATGCCCCATAACATTGCCAGGGTCGTTGTGCTCGAGCAGATCTACCGGGCCTTCAAGATCATCAAGGGGGAGCCCTATCACAGGTAGGCTCCACGCTTGAGATGGCCCGCATGGCCTGCGTCTCGCGGGGCCCCGCCCGCTCGTCTGCATCGCTGCCATCTCCCGCAGTGCATTGGCTTAACCTTGAAAGCGGCCGCCCCGATCGCTGGGCGGCCGCTTTCAAGAATGGCTGGTAGGCGGCTCGGGCGGGCGCGCCGGCCCTAGGGCACGGCGCGACGACTCGCGGACGTGCGGCGGTTCGGAAGACGGGTGATCGCGGATGGGATCGATTCTCGACGGAGTGTCGCTCAACGACGCGCAGCGTGAGGCGGTATGCGCCACGGAAGGACCCCTCCTCATACTTGCGGGGGCAGGGTCGGGCAAGACCAGGGTGCTCACCTACAGGATCGCCCATATGGTCGCCGATCTCGGCATCGAACCCCATTCGATCCTGGCTATCACCTTCACAAACAAGGCGGCGGCGGAGATGCGCGAGAGGATCTACGACATCCTCGGCCCTTGCAGCGGCATGTGGACGCTCACCTTCCACTCGCTCTGCGCAAGGATGCTGCGCGCCGACGGGGACAGGCTGGGGTTCACCAGCTCGTTTTCCATCTACGACGACGATGACTCCAAGAGACTGGTCAAGGAGATCTACCGAGACCTCGACATCAATCCCAAGGAGCATCCGATTCAGGTCGTGCGCTCGATGATCTCGAAAGCCAAAAACGAGCTGATCTCGGCGGAGGAGTATGCAGCGCGGGTTCCCGGTTTCGGTAGGGGCAAGGTGGCTTCCAGGGTCTACACTGCGCTTCAGGAGCGTCTCGGCATCGCCAACGCGATGGACTTCGACGATATGCTCGTCAACGGCTACAGGCTCCTTAGCGAGAACCCCGACGTGCTATCTGCCTACCAGGATCGCTTCCGGTACATTTCCGTCGACGAGTACCAGGACACCAACCACGCCCAATACAAGATCGCCAGGCTTCTAGCCGAGCGCTATCGCAATCTGATGGTGGTGGGCGATGACGACCAGTCGATCTACTCCTGGCGTGGCGCCGACCTCTCCAACATCCTCGAGTTCGAGAGGGACTATCCCGAAGCCCATGTGGTAAAGCTGGAGGAGAACTACAGGTCGACGGGCGTGATTCTCGAGGCCGCCAACTCCGTGATAGCGAACAACTCCCAGCGCAAGGCCAAGCGTCTCTACACGTGTGGGCCGAAAGGAGAGAGCATCGACCTCTACCTGGCAGCGGACGAGCGCGACGAGGGACGCTGGATCGCCTCGGAGATCGAGAGGCGCGTGACGCTGGGGAGCGGATACTCCGACATCGCCGTCTTCTACAGGACCAACGCCCAATCGCGTGTGCTTGAGGACATGCTTCTCAGAGCAGGCGTTCCATACAAGATCTTCGGCGGAACCAGGTTCTTCGACCGAGCCGAGATCCGCGACGTGATGGCCTATCTCAGTCTCGTCGTCAATCCCGCCGACGACATCGCCGCCAAGCGCATCGTTAACGTGCCGCGCAGGGGGATCGGCAAGGCCACGGTCGAGGCGATCGAGCGTCGGGCGGCCGAGGACCATGTGAGCTTCATGACGGCGCTTCAGGCCGAGATCGCGGACGAGTCGCTCTCGACGAGGGCCAGAAACGGGCTGGCCGAGTTCGATTCGCTGATAAGGACGGCTCGTGCCTACACCGGCTCCATGCGAGACGTCGTGGAGATGATAGTGGACAGGAGCGGCCTCGTAGAGGATCTGCGTTCTCGAAGGACCCCCGAAGACGATGCCAGAGTCGAGAACATACGGGAGTTCTACGGCGTGGTCTCGGAGTTCGAGGAGGGCCATTCGCTTGAATACGACGAGTACGACCAGGCACCTACCGTCGAAGCCGGCATCAGCAGCCCCTACGAGCCTGCGAAGCCAGTCGAGATCAACGCCCAGACGATGGCGGAGATGGCCCTGGAGGCGATTAGGGCCGGTGCGGGTGGAGGGGAGGTCCTAGGGGAGTCCCAGGATGACGGCGAGGGCGACGGGACTGCGGTTCATATGCTCGCCCCGCTGATGGAGTGGCTGGCGCTTCGGAGCGACCTCGACTCTCTGGACGGCGCCGACTCCCACGTGACGTTGATGACCGTACACTCTGCAAAGGGACTCGAGTTCCCCATCGTGTTCATAGCCGGCATGGAGGAGGGGATCTTCCCCCACGCAAGCTCGATCAAGGAGGAGTCGAAGGTGGAGGAGGAACGCAGGCTCGCATATGTCGCGATCACCAGGGCCCGCGAGCACCTCTCCATCGTATTCGCCCAGGAGAGGTCTCTTTACGGGACGTCTCAGATGAACCCGAGGTCGAGGTTCGTGGAGGAGATTCCCGAGAGCTGCCTGAGGCTCGCGGGCGTCGGCAGCCGCGACTTCGGCGGCACCGGCAGGGAGAAGCGTGGCAGCCGCAAGGGCATCTACGGCTCGGGTTCGCGCTACGAGCAGGCTGCTGACGCCGACGGCCGAGTCTTCGGCTCGCTCATGGGTGGGAGAAGATCGAAGCCGGGAAGGCCTGCGGAGGCACCCGCCGAACCTGCGGCCGAGTTCAAGCCCGGCGACAGGGTCGACCATAAGGTCTTCGGTCGTGGGGTCGTCGAATCAGTCTCGGGAGACGAGCTCATCATCAGGTTCGAGAGGACCGGCCAGAAAAAGAAGCTCCTGGTGGGATATGCCCCGATCGTGATGGTCGGCTGACGGCCGCGCATACGCCGATCGGAAGTGCGAATCGCAGGTTTTCGCACGCTGTTTTCGCTCTTATTGGGCAACCCTTTCGTATATACTGACTGGATGTCTGCAAAAGCAGGCGAAATAATGGTAATGGCCCCGTAGACAGTGCACTTTCATTTCAAAGAAGCGCGATCATCTCAAGAAAACTAGTTCGGCTGCAGCGGAATTGATGATGACCAGCGGGGCCCCGGTATTTCGAGAGGGGTCCATTTTGACCGAGATCAAGAACAAGTCGATCATCCAGTTCGACGACATATCCGACAACGATATGGAGAACCTGATCGATGGCACCATCACAGACATCGAGGAGGGCGAGCTGGTAACTGGGACTATCGTCAAGATCGAGCATGACGAGGTCCTTCTGGACATCGGCTTCAAGTCCGAAGGGGTCATCCCGGCTCGAGAGCTTTCAATCCGCGATGACATCGACACTTCCGACGTGGTCTCGCTGGGCGATCAGATCGAGGCGCTTGTCATTCAGAAAGAGGACAAGGACGGGCGTCTGCTTCTCTCGAAGAAGCGCGCCGAGTACAGGAGAGCCTGGAACAACATCGAGGAGAAATTCCACAACAGCGAGACCGTCGAGGGCGAGGTCATCGAGGTCGTCAAGGGCGGTCTCATTCTCGACATCGGCCTGC
>CAZPAN010000063.1:0-8521 GCA_964584585.1 uncultured Coriobacteriaceae bacterium
TGAGGGTCACCTCGTAGACCTCGATGAGGTCTTCGGCCACATACCCGTCGACGAGCGTGTCGTAACTATCTCCGGAGGTGATCGGGATGATCGTGAGAACGATGTCCGCGCCGACCGGAATGTTGTCGCCTCCGGTAGGCTGTGAGGCGGTGACTCCTGTGCCGTTGTCGACTAGCGTGAACGAGGTCGCCGCCATTACCGTCACCTCGATCTCCGCGACGTTTGCCGCATCGGGCGAGCTAACCGTAATTGTGGTGGTTCCCTCGGACACGCCCACGATCGTGAGCACGCCGTCCTCGAAGGAAGCGGTGGCTATGGACTCGTCGGCCGAAACGACCGTCACGTTCGTGTTCACCAGATTGCCAGCTGCATCAAGAAGAAGCGGCGTGGCGTCAGTATTCTCGATGACTCCGGTCTTGCCCATATCGATCGAGGCAAAGTACTCGAAGACACCATAGCCGTCGCCGCCATCGGTGCCCGAGCCGTCGTCGTCGCCAGATCCCGAGCCAGAGCCGTCGCTGTCGTCGGTGCTCGACCCATCGTCGCCGGAGCCGGAGCCGTCGGAGTCACTGGAGCCGGAGCCGTCGCTGTCGTCGGATCCCGAACCATCGCCAGATCCCGAGTCCGAGTCGTTGCCGTCATCGGTGCCCGAGCCGTCGTCGTCGCCAGAACCGGATCCCGAATCGGAACCGTCGTCGGAGCCGGAGCCGTCGGAGTTACCGGAGCCGGAGCCGTCGCCGTCATCGGTGCCCGAACCGTCGTCTTCGGATCCCGAACCTGAGCCGTCGTCGTCGCTGCCATCATCAACGGATTCGACGGTCACCTCGATGGATACCGTTTCGAGTTCGGCGTATTCGGACCCGGCAGAAGCGCTTACCGTGACGATTGCGCTACCCTCTCCGATGGCGGCGATCGTGATGATCGATCCCTCGAACGAGACCGTTGCAATGCCCTCGTTGCTAGATGCCACCGTCAGCTCGCCATCGCCCGCATACTCGAAGGAAACCGTTTCGCCTTCCTTGAGAGTGTACGAAGCATCGTTGCCGAGGGAAGGCTGAAGCGGTTCTTTCGTGATTTCCCAGTAAAGAGCAGGCGTTGACTGGGATTGTGCCAGCTCCGTGTCTTCCACGGAGATCCAGATGTCGCTACCCAAACCCGCAGCATCGGCACCCTCGTTCAGAGTTTCAACGAAGGCAGCATCAGTCATCTGGCTTGCCGTCTTCGCTTCGGTAACGCTGGTGGTGTCTCGATAGGACGCATTGTACGCGGTGCCATACAGATAGTAGTTCAGAGACGTTGTTGCGCCATAGATTGTATGAGCTACCAGTGAGTTCGCGTATGATGGGGACGCGACGTTGCTGGCGGATACATTTCCGGCGTTGTAACAGTTATAGAGCATTCCATTCAATCCACTTATGCCGCCGGCGTAAGCTCTGGCGGAAGCAGTTGAAGTCGTTACGACATTTCCCAGGTTATAGCACGAGTACACTAACTGCGATTCCGAGTAATAGCCCCACCCCTCGATGCCCCCGGTGTATCGCCCTCCCGTCACGTCGCCCTTGTTGTAGCTGGCGGTGATGGAACCGCTATTCATGCGTCCGATGACACCGCCCGTGTTATCGCCGGTAGAGGTGACGCTAGCCTCGTTGCCGACGTTGATCAAAGTGACTTCGCTGCCATAGCCGACCACACCACCTGTATTGCTACCCTCCGAGATAACCTCGCCGGAAACTACGAGATTCTCTATCGTCCCCCCGTTTACGTAGCCGAACAGACCCTGATAGCTGTCAGGCGAATTGATATACAGGCCGCTTATCGTGTAACCGTTGCCATCGAAGGTACCCTGGAAACTCGCAGACGATGTTCCTATCGGAGCCCAGCTGTCTCCACCTTCGCCATAGGATCCGGACATATCGATGTCGTCAGTCAGTTCGACGAGCATATCCGCATAGGAATCTCCATCGTTGACGTTGTCGCGGAACTCTTCCAGCTCATCGAGGGTCGAGATCTGAAGGTCAGCGATCACCTCCTCCGACCCGTCATCGCCCAGCGCCGTCGTCGGCATCAGGCCCAAACACAGGATCAGGGCGAGAAGGACCCGCACCGCCTTAGTCCCTCGCCCATTTAATCTGACTTCCATTTCCCTATACCTCCCTCTCAGTCGTGATCCAAGACCCGAACAAGCTGCCTTGAGGAAACGCCGATCTATCGCTTTCGTCCGGATCCACCCCCCCAAAAAAAAATTGCCGCAGCGCCATGTCGGCCGATCCATGTCGGCCGATATATCCATGACGCTTCTTATTTCTTTTCGTTTGATTTACCCCGTCGATTGCTCATTATCTTATTTTGAGAATAATAAGGATGGAGTTTTTGTGGTCACCCTCTTTGATTGCCTTGCGGAAAAGATTAAAGTGCTTAATCGATTAAGTTTCTTGGTGGTTTAATCCAATTAGTCTTAGCAATGTGGGATGTCGCTATTGGTTCTCTTAATTGATTGCTATATCTGTTTACTAACTGTCTTGGCGCTTATATCCAGCTTTTTGCTCCGTTAACGATTCGTCTAGAAGATAGTTCCTCGTGTTCCATGCATCCTTAGATTTATTCTGAATTAAAAATAATAGCCAACCTGAAAAGCCGAGTCGCTCGCAAAGGCTGTCCTGCAGACGCCGCATGCTATGGTTCTTGCCAGTTAAGGGAGGCAGAAATTGAGAGTTGCCCGATCGAACAGCTATATCTCTACCAGCGATGTCGAGCGCATCGGCAACACAACCAGAAGCAAGCTCAAGGAGTTCGTGAAGAAGGGCGTCTTAGATCCATTCGGGCTGAGTTCCGCAAAGAACTCCAACAAGTACTGGACCTTGAGCCAGGCGAGAATCGCCAGCGACATCTCTTCCCTGAAACTCGACGGCGTGACTCTAAACGATATGGCCAAGCTGATGTCGGAGGGACATGGAACCCTTTGCGAGAAGGTAGCCGTGTCCAGCATCGTCGAGATGCGCCAAGCAAGACGGGTGGCGAAGGCCGCTCTCCGAAATCTCCGCGTACTGCAAGACACCGCCCACCTCGTCGGAATCTCCAACTACTATCTGCGCTATATTCCTCAGCGATTCCTCGCCATCACTCCCATATCGGAAAAAGCAGAGCTTCCGGGCGGGAAAGAACACCATCATGTGTTCGTCAACCTAACCCGTGTGGCTATGGCGGCTGGGTGGTGCCACACGGGCATCGCCGGCTACATCGAGAGCTTCATGGAAGACATGACCTCCTCGACCATATACGCCTACATCGAGCTCGCGGCCATGCCGCAACCCAAGCCAACCCCCGATACCGACTTGGACTCTGGTTGTTACCACGCCTTTAGCGGATGCCGTCTGGACGAATGCGTCGGATCTTGCGAGACCTGTCTCCGCGCAGGCGTTGACCCATCACCTGAGGACAGGTTCGTTTGGGATTCTTGGAATAGAACGGTCACCAATCATGACAGGATCGTCAGACTCTCAGATCTCGAACAGCCCTACCGCACCGGAGCATGGTCGAGCTTCACCCGCACATCCTGTGACGACACGGATGGCTGCCACCTCGATATAGGCGACATGTGCTCGGTGCTGCCCCGGATCATGCCCCAAGAAGTCTTGCTCCCTTTCGACACTACCGCATGCGTGATACCCCCGGCTATCTTCCTATGTTGCCAGTTCGACGAGGAAAGCTACCCATCGGCCTCCGAGCGGATAGCCACGTTTACCAACCTCCTGGAACGCAAGCGCATCGACCCCGAGCAGGAGACGCAGCTACACGACAGGCTGATGGCCGCGATGTCCCCCCCCCTCGAGAAAATCGAAGCCGGTCCGGACGGCGTAGGCCAACCCCTAGAGATCGGGTTCGAGACTATGAAGGGATGGTCTCGCGAGATCTCCTCCGGAGATCTGCTCCAACTGACCCTTCCTGTGGGCACGGCGATTGCTCCGGAAGATGGATACTGCGTGATCTGCACTGAGCTCCCTCCGCGCATGACAAACGACGAACCACGCTATGAGGCGCAGATCATCATGTATGCTCCGGAGCTGATGCTCCTGGCAACCACAACGTAATAGAGGAGGAGTCCGCAGGGGCGGCTGTCATCGGAAGGGGCTGAGAATATGGTGGAGACGCACGCCAGATATCCGAATATCGACAACGAACCGGCATGCACCCACGTCGTAGCGGATGGGCTGTCGGACCCAGATATCAAATCAGAACGCCCTTGCGCCGCAACACTCGACATCTCCGAGCGTAAGCGGTTGGCTAGGATGCTTCGGGCTGCCGTCCAAACCGCCCCAGTAGAACTCGACGACGGCGTGGCTGCCAAGGCCTCCAAGGCAGGCGCGAAAGCCCTCGCTGCCATACAGGACAGGAAGGACAGCGCCATAGATGCCGACATAGTGAGACGCGCGAACAAGATCGCCGCCATGAAGCAGAACCTCGACGGGATCTCTTGGGACCGCGTCATAGATCTTTGCGACCGCATGGTGCAGGAAACAGACCCCGAGGCCCGGGCCGATCTCAACGCGGAGGTGCGCCTCATCGCACAAGCAAACATTTCGCTAGCCTATCGGCTGGGAATTCCACTCGGGCAGACTCGCGTGGCCGTCGAACAGCAGATAGCCGATCAAGACGAAGAGGACGTAACCTGGGCATACGCAGAGCTGGACGAGCCAGCATGGCTGCCTAAAGCAGAAGGGCTGCCGGAGATCAACGAGGATTCCGGCGAAGCAGCCATAGACGATGAGCCATCCGAAAACGAAAACGCCACGACTGAAACCATGGATATTGCTGATATCGATGACATGGCGTCCGACGAAGATCGAGGCTGAGGACGCAACCGGAGTCAACCAGGGGGATGGAAATGAAAGATCGCCCGAAACCAACAGGAAAAACGCCGCAGGCGGCCCCCGCAGACAACCTGCTCATAAGCAGGCGCAGGTTCTTGGGAGTATCGCTCGCGACGGCACTCATTGCATACGGCACATTGACTGGGTGCTCCAGCAGCACCGATGCGGCCGGATTCGATCTGGAGACCGGAACACGTCAGGGATTCGCCTCGGACACCGAAGTCAAGAACTACCCGGTGAAGCTTAAGATCTATGCACCTTCGTACATGCAGTATTACATAGGTACCCGTGACGACACGATGCTCAAGCTCGAAGAGTACTCTGAGCATTATCGCATGCAGAACTATCGAGGCGACGTGACGTTCGAGTTCGTCTTTCTCTCTCAGGCGGAGATGCTCGATGCCATGCAGAACGGTTTCGGCGACGGCGACGGTGTGATCGCCATTGGTGACATAATCTCCGTTGGATGCTCTGCCGAAACGGTCGACGGGGGCGCCGGTGAGTACATGGTGCGAAATGGCGTCTTCGGAAGCGTCGAGATAGAGATGGTACGAGCGATAGGAAGCGAAGCCATGCTCCCAAAAGCCGTTACCCTCGACGGCGAGGACTCGAGCGATGGCACCATCAACCGGCTGCAACGGCTCCCGGACTTCGACGGCCTCGTCGCGCTGGCCGATCCCGCGCAAGCGATCGAAGGAGTTCTGGCAAACACAGCGCTGGCAAGACAGAATTTCTACGCTGATTACGAAGATGCCCTGTTCCCAGGCGCGGGCGGCTATTACGACGAAAGCATCGCCTCCAAGCTCAGAATGTATCCCAATCAAGACTCGGCGATGGCAGCCATAGCGAACGGGGAATGCCAGCTTGGATTCGCCATCAGCAAAACGATGAGCTTGCAGTACCCAGAAATGGAAATCTGCTACGAACTGCCGGGAGGAGACCCTTCGCACAGCGCCTCGGCGCTCATATGCGCAGACGAGCCGGGCGTGGCCAGGGATTTCTTTGAAGCAATAAACAATGTCAGCTGGTGATCGAAAGCTGCTCTGGCAAGCCCCGCAGCCAATCGACATCGCTCTCATCTCTCTTGGAAGTTACCCGCACCACCCGGCAAGGAGGCCCTCATGTTGCCCAGAATCATCGAAAGCTCAACCGAAGAGTCGAGCTCTAGATCATGCAAGTTTCTGAGCGAGCACAGGTCGAGTGGCAGCCTGGCATCCGTTTTGCTCGGGATCCTGCTCGTTTTCGGGACACTCCCGCTGTCCGCCTGCTCTTCGAATGACTCGGCTTCCGTAAATACGATTGAGAATCAGGAACTCGAGGTCGCGCAGATATCGCTAGGAAGCCGCTTCTCCGCAGCCATCGCCGCCGATGGCTCGCTTTGGACATGGGGAGCCAACGATTACGGTCAGCTCGGTGACGGCACCTCCACGGACAGCTCCACGCCCGTCAAGATCATGGACGATGTCGTACATGTCTCGCTCGGATATGTCCATGCGGCGGCAGTTACCTCCGACGGATCCCTCTGGATGTGGGGACGCAACGATTACGGTCAGCTCGGTGACGGCACCTCCACGGACAGCTCCACGCCCGTCAAGATCATGGACGATGTCATCCAGGTGGAAACCGGATACCATTTCACCGCCGCTCTCACGAGCGACGGAACCGTCTTTACCTGGGGGAGGAACAACTACGGGCAGCTCGGTGACGGCACCTCCACGGACAGCCTAGCCCCTGTCGCGGTCTTAGACGGAATCGTTCAGATAGATGCCGGAGATGCATATGCCGCCGCTCTAACCGCCGACGGCTCGCTATATACATGGGGCTGCAATTACTATGGCCAACTGTGCAACTATTCCAGCACGCATAGCACCGTCCCGATCGAGGTGCTCGACAACGTCGCCGAGGTCAGATGCGGAAGCATGCAGACTGCGGTGATGACCACCGACGGAACGTTCCTCATGTACGGATGCGACAATCAAGGGCGACGAGGCGGAGAATCCTCGGATGTTGTCAGCGATGTAACCTCATTCGCCTGCGGAATCACCCATACCGGCGTAATCACCTCGGACGGCTCGCTTTACCTGTGGGGGCAGAACCTCTACGGTGCCCTCGGGATCGGCGATGATGAACACACATACTACGAAGAGCCTGTCGAACCCCTAGACGATATCGACCAAGTCGCGTTAGGCTACCTCCATTCCGCCGCGATAGCCTCTGATGGAACGCTCTGGATGTGGGGGCGCAACGATTACGGTCAGCTCGGCAACGGAACGACCACGTACAGCTCGTCTCCCATACAGATCACGATCGGTGCGGAATAGGCCGATAGAAACGCTACCCCTTCAGTCTCCCAACGGTCTCGGCGATCGGAGTTGTCGCAATACCGCCGATCGCTTGGACACCTAGGGAAACGCTGGCTTATTGTTCTAAGAATCCGATAGCTGTGAAAATCGGATGTATCAGCTAAAAAATCCACCGTATGTGACCCCGGAACATCCAGGATGCGCTCTTGGAAATAGCATAATGAACAGCGATCCGCTATTCCCTCTGCAATGGCTGAAGCCATGCGTCGTGCTATTCGGGAGTGTGGGACTCCAAAGGTAGCTGTAACGAGATCGGCGTAGACGGCTGCCTTTGGATATGACGTTCCAGTCTGGTTTTCGATGGGATTTCCAGGTGATCAAAAGTGAGACGTATCAGAACAGGGCGCATTCTGCGTCCCATGGCGATCTTGCTGCTCTCGATCGTCATGATGCTTGGGCTAAGCGCGTGTAAGCCCACCGACTTCTTCACCGAAGTAATCCTCTCGCCTTTCGCGGATATCGTCGATGAGGATAATCCGCAGCGCACGATCGTGAACTCCCCGGATGCCGAGGAGGAGTCTGGGGACCTCTCCACCGTCTTCGACTGGAATGAGGAGTCATCCAATTCCGAGGAGGTCGAGAACCTGGTCGTCTACTCTTCGGACCCCACCACGGAGCTGACGGCTCGTCACTCCATCTTCGATCTTACGCCTGCTTTCCCGGGCATCGAGGCTAGCGACGGAGTCTGGCTACGGTACGACGAAAACGCGACATTGGATGAGGAGAGCGACGGAACGGGGGAAGAGCAGCAAGAGGAGCTTGATTCGGTAAGCGACAGCTCGGCCACCGAGAGCACACCAGAAGCCGAGTCCGCAGTCTCTAGGGAGGGGGACACCACCATCATGACTGACTCCTCCTCCAACGCCGACCCCGACGCGGGCGGAGGAGCCGACGAGGGCGAGGAGGCCGGATCCACCGGGACCTCCTCCGATGCGACCGGCGGCTCCGGAGATTCGGCATCGGGCGGAGACGACTACGGGGCAGAGTCCGGCGAGGGAGCAAATGATAGTTCCGACGAGGGCACGCAGGAGAACCCATATGCTGGGTATGAAGGAGAGGTTACGGTCTACAATCCCGGCGATGCCTTCACGAGCGTTCCCCGCGTGGAGCAGATAGCCGTCCTGGGTTACGATGTGTCGATTCTCGCGCAGGCCATAGGCGGCGAGGGAGCCATCTGCGCGATAAGCGAGGAGGCCTATTACGGGACATCAGATCAGCTGACCGTCTCCAGCTTCGCCGAGGTGTTCTCCAACGAGCTGGATGGCATCCAGGTCCTCTGGACCGGCGACG
>CAZPAN010000064.1:0-3786 GCA_964584585.1 uncultured Coriobacteriaceae bacterium
GCGGTTGCGGTCGATCAGGCGTTGAACAAGTAGGAAGGATCTGGCGCGTCTGTCAGGAGATCGGGCGCACGGCCGCGTGCGCCCGATCTCCCGGATCAGCTCTGTTTCGGAACCCTCAGACATCTCATCGCGTTCAGGATCGCGAGAACCGCCACTCCCACGTCCCCGAACACCGCGATCCACATGCTCGCGATACCCAAGGCGGCCAGGATCAGGATGATGACCTTCACGCCTATCGCGAAGACGATGTTCTGCCAGACGATGGACATCGTCCGACGGGCATGCCTGATCGCGACGGCGATCTTGGAGGGTTTGTCGTCGACGAGCACGATGTCGGCCGCCTCGATCGCGGAGTCGGATCCGACTCCGCCCATCGCGATGCCCACATCCGATCTGGTGAGGACCGGCGCGTCGTTGATTCCATCTCCTACGAAGGCGAGCTTGCCCTTTCCGGATGCGGCCTCGATCAGCTGCTCGACCATCTCCACCTTGTCCTGCGGCATCAGCTGAGCATGGTACTCGTCGATCCCGAGGCTTCCGGCCACGGCCGATGCGACCTCCTCGCGGTCGCCGGTGAGCATCACGGTCTTGGAGACGCCGACCGACTTCAGGTCGGCGATCGCCCGAGGTGCATCGGGCTTCACCACGTCGGCTATCACGATGTGGCCGACGTACTCGCCATCTAGCATCACGTGGAGGAGCGTTCCTGCTAGCTCGCAGTCCTGCCATCCCACACCATGCTCCTGCATCAGCTTGTCGTTGCCGACGACCACCACGCGCTCGTCGATCACAGCCCTGACCCCATGTCCGCTCTGCTCCGTCACCTCCGCGATCTGCTCGGTGCGGATCTCGCCGGTGTACGACTCGCGTATCGAGACGGCGATCGGATGGTTGGAGAACGCCTCTGCATGGGCCGCCATCGAGAGCAGCTCGTCGGGATCTACGCCGGATTCGGCATGGACGGCCACGACGTTGAACGTCCCGTCGGTCAGCGTGCCGGTTTTGTCGAAGACCACGGTGTCGGTTCGGGAGAGGACCTCCAGGTAGTTGCCCCCCTTCACGAGGATGCCCGCACGCGACGCTCCGCCGATGCCTCCGAAGAACGAGAGCGGCACCGAGATGACCAGCGCGCAGGGACACGAGACCACGAGGAAGGTGAGGCCTCGCTCCACCCACTCGCCCCATGGGCCGAGGCCCAGAAGCGGCGGGAAGATGGCGAGCAGTATCGCCAGCGCCACGACTATCGGCGTGTAGTAGCGCGCGAACCGGGTGATGAAGCTCTCGGTTCGGGCCTTCTTGTCCGCAGCGTTCTCGACCAGCTCCAGGATCCTGGAGACTGTCGACTCTTCGTAGGGCCTGGTGACCCTCATCGTGAGGACGCCGGTCATGTTGATGCACCCGGAGAGAACCTCTGCGTTCTCCCCGACGACCCTTGGAACCGACTCGCCCGTGAGCGCGGCGGTGTCGAGCTGCGAGGAACCCTCGACGACGATGCCGTCTAAGGGAACCCTGTCGCCAGCCTTCACGACGATCTCGTCGCCGACGTTCACCTCGTAGGGATCGACCTGGATCAGCTCTCCGCCGCGTATGATGTTGGCGTGGTCGGGTGCGATGTCCATCATGTCGGAGATGGACCTGCGCGACTTGCCGACAGCGTAGCTCTGGAAGAGCTCGCCGACCTGGTAGAAGAGCATGACTGCGGCGCCTTCTGCCATATGCGGGTCGGACTCCGGGAACAGCACCAGCGCGAACGCTCCGATTGTGGCGACCGTCATCAGGAAGTTCTCGTCCATGAACTGCCTGTGGCCGAGATTTTTGATCGCCTTCCAGACAACGTCGTATCCGGCTATCAGATAGGGGATCAGGAACAGTCCGAACTCGACCCACAGCTCCGTCGTCGAATCGAACCACGAGTCGATCGGCAGCAGCATCACCACGGCGAAGATGACGAGCGCCACGATGATCCTGATCGTGGTCCTTCTCTGCTTTTCCGACATCTTGCTCTCGCTTCCCTGGTCCGTTGGCGTTCGTCTACCTGACTATCGTGCAGTCAGGCTCGATCCTGGCGCAGGCCTCGGCCGCCTCGTCGAGGATCGTGTCGAATCTGGAATCCTCCGCATCGAGGGTGATCCTGGAGGTCATGAAGCTGATGGTGACGCTGTTGACCCCATCGATCTTGGCGATGCGCTCCTGCATCTTGGCGGCGCAGTTGGCGCAATCGAGGTTCTCGAGTTTGAAGCTCTTTTTCATCCTGACTCCAATCAGCCTGTGGGGGTTCGACCCTTCTCGTCCGCGCGATATGGGCTGCATCGCCCGCGCGGAGCCGTACGATGGCTAATTATATACGTATGAGCAGATGATCATATGAGAATATCTATAGAACGGCGAAAGGCGCGATGGGCGGGGTCCAGATGTCCTGAGCGTGCAAGAGCACGGCACGCTCAGGCTCGTCGGCGCAGGTCACTACGCCTTTTACGCCTTCACGCGCATGGGCTGCAAAGGAGGCCGAAAACGGGTGGGACCCCCGATGTCCCGGGCACCGAGGGCAGACGGGCGGAATGAATCGATCAGCGCTTCCCTAGAGGCTAGAACAGGAAATCCCTCGCCCCTGAGTTCATGATCTGGTCCACGCATGACTTCGCCTTCTCCCTCACCGAGTCGGAAGGCACGTTCCGAAGCTCATTCGAGATAAGCCGCAGGCCCTTCTCTCTAGTCTCGGCCGAGGCGTAGTCGGCCAGGTACTCGGCCAACGTAATCAACGCATTGGGATGGCAGCAGTTCAGTATCTGACCCGACTTGCATAGGCTCATGAACCTGTCTCCGGTGCGTCCCTGTCTATAGCACGCGGTGCAGAACGACGGGATGTGCCCGTTGTCCATGAGCCACGAGACCACCTCGTCGAGGGTTCGCTGGTCGCTCACGTCGAACTGCTCGGTGTCGCGGGGACGTTCCTCCTCCGTATACCCTCCCACGGACGTGCGCGATCCGCCGCTGATCTGCGAGATCCCTACACGAAGGGCCTGCTCCCTTATGGGCTGCGACTCGCGGGTGGAGATGATCATCCCGGTATAGGGAACCGCGATCCTGATGCAGGCCATGATCTTCACGAACATCTCGTCGGATAGGGAGTTGTCGAAATCGTTCGGGTCGATGTCGTCGGCGGGCTTGACCCTCGGAACGCTGATCGTGTGAGGCCCGACCCCGTGCACGGCCTCCAGATGCTCGGCGTGCATCAGCAGGCCCGCGAACTCGTAACGGTACTTGTCCAGGCCGAAGAGCACGCCCAGCCCTACGTCGTCTATACCCGCCGCCATCGCGCGGTCCATCGCCTCGGTGTGGTAGCCGTAGTCGTGTTTGGGACCGGTCGGATGCAGCTCGAGATAGCTCTTCTTATGGTAGGTCTCCTGGAACAGGATGTAGGTTCCGATCCCGGCATCCTTCAGCATCCTGTACTCCTCGACCGTGGTGGCGGCGATGTTTACGTTGACCCTGCGGATCGCCCCGTTCTCATGGCGTATCGAGTAGATGGTGTCGATGCAGTCGAGGATGTACTCGATGGGATTGTTGACCGGGTCCTCGCCGGCCTCGATCGCCAGGCGCTTGTGCCCCATGTCCTGAAGGGCGATGACCTCGCGCCTGATCTCCTCCTGGGTGAGCTTGCGGCGGGGGATTGTCCGGTTCTTAAGGTGGTATGGGCAGTAGAGGCATCCGTTGACGCAGTAGTTGGAGAGGTAGAGCGGGGCGAAAATGACGATGCGGTTGCCGTAGAAGGCGAGCTTGATCTCC
>CAZPAN010000064.1:3796-8471 GCA_964584585.1 uncultured Coriobacteriaceae bacterium
GATCTCCTCGGCCAGATCGAGGATCTCGGCGTTTACCCCAGGGTCCTCGCAGGCGAGGAGCACCGATGCCTCCCTGTGGTCGAGTCCCGCGCATCTGTATCCGCTGGAGGTGGCCCTGGGCCTCGCCTTATCAATGATCGAGCGGACCAGCGAGAGGTCGTCCTTGTGCTCGTCGGCGTACTTCAGGGTCTCGACGATCTCCTCCTCGTCGATGAACTCTTCTGCTCGCATGGACGCGGGATCGTAGACCGCCATTCTTCCTCATCCCTTTCCCCACGAAAGGCTGACCAGCATGTGTCTGCGTCTCCGATTATCCCATCCGAACGACAGTGCATGCCGACACGGCCGAGCGACGTGTGGTGTGACCGGCGGGCATGGGAGGGTGGCCGAGGCGGGCGGGGCCAAGGGAGAGGGGCGGACTGACAAGACGCGCCGATGGCTTTGGGCAGCCGGTTGCCCCATCCGGATCGTCGGCAACCTGTTGTCTCGCATGTCATCCGATGCCGCCCGACCGCCCGGACGGCTGTCTGGGGTCGCCGCGGTCGACTACTACCTCGTAGCCGATGCGCTCCATCCTCTTCCTCAGCTCCGAGATCGCCTGCGCGCTCTCTGCGCCGCTGCCCAGCTTGTTCTCGTAGATCTCGTATTTGGCGCGTACGTTCATCGGGGAGAGGTTGGGCATGACGACGTTCGCTCCGGAGAGGATCCCTTTCTCGCGTCCGAACGGATCCATCGTCCCCAGCGCAGTGGTGGCGGGCAGGAGAGCGTCGGGCAACGTTAGCCGTATCAGCGAGAGCAGGTAGCATGTGAGTTCCACGGAACCAGCCGGCTCGCTGGCGAACGGGGTCTTTCCGTGTGGGATGAAAGGGCCGATCCCCACCATCTCGGGACGCAGTCCGTTCAGAAACGTCATGTCCTCGGCCAGGGTCGCAGGAGTCTGAAACGGCGATCCGACCATGAACCCCGCTCCGATCACGAAGCCGGCCTCGCGAAGGGCTAGAAGGCAGCCGATCCTGCGTTCGAGCGACATGGAGGCGGGATGGAGCCTGCGGTAATGCCCGGGGTCGGCGGTCTCATGCCGCAGCAGGTATCTGTCCGCGCCCGCATCGTGCAGCGCTCGGTAGCTCTCGGCGCTCCTCTCGCCGATCGAGAGCGTGACGGCGCAGTCGGGGTGGGCCGATTTGATCGACGCTATCAGGTCGCACATGCGATCGTCGGTGAGGGCCGGGTCCTCTCCGCCCTGCAGCACGAAGGTCCTGAAGCCCAGCTCGTAGCCCGCATCGCAGCAGTCGAGGATCTGCTCCCGGGTCAGCCGATAGCGCGAGCACTCCTTGTTGGAGCGGCGTATACCGCAGTAGAGACAGTCGTTGACGCAGTGGTTCGTGAACTCTATCAGCCCTCTGACGAAGACCTTGTTCCCGTAGGCCATCTGCCTCTCGGTGACGGCGAGCCTCGCGGCCTCGGTGGCCAGGGCATTGCTTCGGGCCGCTATCAGCTTCTCGTATCCGGTCCTGTCGAGCGTATGGTTCTCGGCGAGCTCGGCGAGCAGATCCATGGCCTCTGGATCGCCTCGCTGACCGTCCTCGGGGGCTATCCCGAGCGAGGCGTCGTTCACAGGGCCTCCTTCCGCCTGCCGGCGATTCGCCGTCATGAGATTCCAGAATACTATCATTTGAAAAACGCCGATCGATTCATTCCGCCCGTCTCCGGCCCTCGCGCGTTCTGCGCTCTTGCGCGCTCAGGCCCATCGACGCAGCTTACTGCGCCCTGTGCCCTCGCGCGCATGAGCTGTGCCACGTACCGGATCCGGACGAAAGCAATCAATCATCGTTTTCCTGGTGAATCGGGCCGGTTCAGGCTCGTCGCGTACTCGTCGTCGAAAAGGGGTTCGGATGTCCAAGGTGAAGTCGATCGCTCCCGGGTTGCTCCTGTGCCTCGCGCTCGCCGTCCCGTGCTATCTCGCCGGAACGCTGGTTCCCGTGGTGGGCGGTCCGGTCTTCGCGATCCTGCTCGGCATGGCGATAACACTTCGCTGGAAGTCAAAGGACATCGTTTCTGGTGGCATCGGCTTCACCTCGAAGTACGTGCTTCAGACGGCCGTCGTCCTACTCGGGTTCGGACTCGATCTCAACCAGATAGCCCGGGTGGGCATGGTTTCTCTCCCGGTGATCCTCAGCACGATCTCCATCGCTCTCGTGGTCGCCTTCGTCCTCTGCAAGGCGATGAGGATCCCAGGCAGGATCGCCACGCTGGTGGGTGTGGGCTCCTCCATCTGCGGAGGTTCGGCGATCGCCGCGACCGCGCCAATCATCAGGGCCGAGGACGAGGAGGTGGCCCAGTCGATCTCGGTGATCTTCCTCTTCAACGTGATTGCCGCGATCATCTTCCCCACGCTGGGGACCTGGTTCGGCCTCACCGACGATGGCTTCGGACTGTTCGCCGGCACCGCCGTCAACGACACCTCCTCGGTGACCGCCGCAGCTGCCGCGTGGGATGGGATGCATCTCGGATCCGACGCGCTCGACTACGCGACGATCGTCAAGCTCACCAGGACTCTCGCTATCATCCCGATAACCCTGGTCCTCGCGATCTGGGTTTCATCGAGGAGACGCAAGGACTCCATCGCGGACGGGGCGGCTGCGGAGAAGGGCGGGGCTGTCGGCGGCTTCAGCCTCCGCCGCTCCTTCCCGCTCTTCATCCTGCTGTTCCTTATCGCCGCTTCCGTGACTACTCTATGCACCTCGTTCGGTGTCTCGCAGGACATGTTCGATCCCGTCACCGCGCTCTCGAAGTTCCTCATAGCGGCGGCGATGGTGGCGATCGGCCTCAACACGGACATAGCGAAGCTAGTGAGGACCGGAGCGAAGCCGCTGGCGCTCGGGTTCGCGTGCTGGGCCGCGATCGCCGCGACGAGCCTTGGGGTCCAACATCTGATGGGGCTGTGGTAGGGGAGGTGCTGGCTTCGCCTATCGACTGGACGCCCTCGCTCTAGCCCAAGCCGAACAGGCCTTTCTTCTCATAGGGTTCCGTCCGGTAGCTGGTGATGACGTATCCTGTGGGGTCTATCGCCTTGTGGATATCCTCCTCGGAGATCTCCTCTTTCGAGATGATTACCGTCTGCCCCTCGCCATGGGACGAGCTGACCTTCTTGACCTTGAAACGCTGCCTGATCGCATCGTTGACATGGGCCTCGCACATGCCGCACGTCATGCCGTCTATGCCCAGAGTGGTCTTGAACATCGCAGCTCCTGTCTTTCGGAGGGCCGAGGCCCCGACTTCAGCGGGAGATCATTGCAAAGCCGTTCGCCTGAAGAGTATATCCGATGACCTGCTCCAAACGGATTCGCCCCGCCCCGTCCGGCCATGGCTCTCCGGCCCTCGATCTTGCCCGTCGATCCGTTTCGGCGCTGGATGACACTCGCCGATTCGGATCATGTCTTCGCATTTTGGGTCTATGCTTTTAACGAAATTTCGATCGATTGCCGGCGTCCGAATCCGCTTCGCTGCGATGCATGGGCGTGGAGGCGAGGAACGCGACGGTCGCGCCGATGGGGATTGACTCCCAACCGCGCGGCACTGCGCGTAAGACGGGCGGAACGGGTCCGTTTGTCGCCTACCGAGGTCTCGGAGTCCGTCCGGGCGTACCGAAAGGAACAAAGAAGATGGAATACAAGAGGATTCTGACCGTCCAGGACATCTCATGCTTCGGCCAGTGCTCTCTCACCGTGGCGCTGCCGATCATCTCCGCATGCGGAGTCGAGACTTGCGTCATCCCGTCGGCTGTACTGTCGACGCACACGGGTGGCTTCCAGGGGTACACGGTCAGGGATCTCTCCGACGACATCCCCGGAATCGCGGCGCATTGGAGGAGCGAGGGGATCGCCTTCGACGCCTTCTACACCGGCTACCTCGGGAGCGTGGTGCAGATCGACTACGTCCTCGACATCATGGGAAGCCTTGGCAGGCAGGGCGCCATCAGGTTCATCGATCCGGCCATGGCCGACAACGGATCGCTCTATCCGGCCTTCGATGACGCCTACGTGCAGTCGATGAGGCGGCTATGTGACGGGGCCGATTACGTTTTGCCCAACATCACCGAGGCATGCTTCCTCACCGGGATCGAGTTCAGGACCGAGTACGACGAGGGCTATGTCTCGTCTTTGGTGGAGGCGATGAGGGGACTCGGCTCGGAAAGCGTCGTTCTCACGGGAGTCTCGTACAGGCCAGGGAGGACCGGCGTCGTCGTGGGCGGCCCCGACGGGCTTTCCTACTACGAGCACAGGCTCATCTCGAAGGGCTGCCACGGGACCGGCGACGTGTACGCTTCGGCCTTCGTGGGCATGATGCTCAACGGACACACCGCCGAGGATTCGGCGAGGATAGCGGCGGACTACACGGTCGAGTGCATCGAGGGCACGCGAGGCGATGAGACTCACTGGTACGGGGTGAAGTTCGAGCCGTCCCTGCCGAGCCTGATGTCGCACCTGAACGCCTGATCGGAGAGGGCTGGCTGGGCCGCCGACGAGGGCGGCCCGTCGCAAGGTGCGGTCTGTGGCGGCTTTTCCTACGCGGGGAAGGCACCCTCGTACTTGGGTTCGCAGCAGACGTTGATTCCAAGCGTCCTGTAGAGCTGCTCGGCTTCCTGCGCGATGATCGTCGAGAAATAGGCGTCGCA
>CAZPAN010000065.1:0-3684 GCA_964584585.1 uncultured Coriobacteriaceae bacterium
AGATGCGCTGCAAGGACCGCGCGCCCTTCTCCCCGAATGGGCATGCGATCGAGTTCAGGATCAACGCGGAGGATCCCGACGAGGGCTTCCGGCCCTGTCCCGGTCAGATTGCGGGCCTCAGGCTTCCGGCGGGTCCGGGGATCAGGGTCGACACCGCGATCTACCAGGGCTTCCAGGTCCCTCCCTACTACGATTCGATGCTAGCCAAGCTCATCGTCTGGGGCATCGACAGGGACGAGGCGATCGCGCGCGCGAGGCGTGCCCTCGACGAGTTCCAGATCGTGGGGATCAAGACCACGATTCCCTTCCACAGGAGGGTGGTCGACAACGCGGCCTTCGCGGCGGGCGAGGTATACACTGATTTCATCGAGAAGGAGTTCGGCTGCTAGCCTGGGGAAACGCTGATTGATTGATGCGAGCAAACGGACCCATCTGCGTTTCTTCAGGCGGGAGCTGGACTTTTGGGTAGGGAGCCCGGCCTCGAACCGGACGTCGAACATGCAGCTTCAGGAGGAGCCGTGACCAGGAACGCTTTGAAATCAAACATCGACGGAGAGGGCATCGCCGACGGCGGTGCCGCCACCTCCACCATCGCGCATCTGGGGATCGCGCCGGGCGTCGTGGAGACCATGGTGGCAAAAGCGGTCTCCGACGTTCCAGGCGTCGCGGGCGTCGGCGGCCCCAAGGTCCAGCGCAAGCGCTTCGACTCGATCCTCACCCGCAACGAGGGTATCGCCGGCGTCGAGATAGCGGCCTACGGGGACGATCTCGTGCTCGACATCCGCATCCAGATCTACTACGGGTACAAGCTTCAGGACATCGTCGACGGCATACGTTCAAACGTCGCCGATGCCCTGTCCACGCAGGCGGGGATCAGGATAGACGCGATCAACATCTACGTCTCCGCTCTTCAGTTCGAGGAGTAGGCAGCGTATGTCGCGCAAACGCACCGGTTCGGTCAACAAGCGCACCCGCGCCAGGGGGCAGGTCCTGCAGATGCTGTTCAGCCTGGATTTCGTAGGCGACGATGCCGACCTGCCCCGCGATGCTGCGGAGGTGATGGACGGCGTGGTCGTGGAGAACTACGCGGTGGAGCTTCTGGAGGGGGTCGTCTCCAATCGGGGGAGAATCGATTCCGTCATCGAAGACGCCTCGGACAACTGGGCGATCTCCAGGATGGCGCCGACCGACCGTGCGATACTGCGCATAGCGGTATTCGAAATGCTCTGCAGGCCGGATATCCCCCCGAGCGTCTCCATCAACGAGGCCGTCGAGCTCGCCCAGAGCTTCGGCGGCGAGGACGAGTCTTATAGGTTCGTCAACGGGGTGCTGGGGAGGGTCGCCTCCCAGCTCTCCGCAGCCGGTCCGACGCCCGACGACGATGTTCTCCCCGAAAGGACCGGCTCCGACAGCGCGCCCGATGTCGACGAGCGGACCGCAGTCTCAGACGAGACTGCGGGGGAGATTCTGGAGAGTCCCGAGGGCCTTGACGCCACTGCGGAGGTGGTGTAAGGCATGAAGGACAGGAGGCCGGAGAACCAGAGTTCCTATCTTAGGGTGAAGGCGCATCTGGACGAGATAGTCGAGCAGATCAGGTCCAAGGACGTCCCGCTCGAGCAGGCGCTGGATCTGTACGAGGAGGCTATCAGGCTCGGAAACAGCTGCGCCGACCTGATAGACACGACCGATTTCTCCATGGAGGAGATCGAGGCCTTCAATGCCACATCCCGGCTCTCCGATGAGAAGGAGGCCGCCGAGGAAGAGTCAGTTTCGGCTGACGATAGCGGGGAGGCCGAAGTGGGAGAGAGTGCTCCCGCACATACCGAAGGCGATTCCGCCGAGGATGGCGGTTTCAGGTCCGAGTCCGATGACGACAGGGAGGCCTAGGGAAACGATCGGCGTTTCCCTAGCGTAGGATCGCAGTGATCTCAGATGAGCATTGGTCATAACGCGTCATCACAGACCCCGAGCCTGCCGGATGGCGATAGGTTCATCCTATCCGAGATAAAAGCTCCATCCGATCTCCTCTTGTTTAGCTTGGAGGAGATGGAGCAGCTCGCGCGCGAGATCAGGGCGACGATGCTTGCCACGATGTCCAAGACAGGAGGGCATCTGGCGCCGAGCCTCGGCGCAGTCGAGATCATCATCGCGCTGCACAGGGTCTTCCCCTCCGATGACGACGACATCGTCTTCGACGTTGGGCACCAGGCGTTCGCGCACAAGCTGCTTACCGGGAGGCTGGAAAGGATCTCGACGCTTCGGCAGCACGGCGGCATCTCCGGCTTCCCCAGGAGGAGCGAGAGCCGCTATGACGTGCACGACTCCGGGCATGCATCCGACTCGCTCTCGATAGCGATCGGGCTTCTGCTCGCCAAGGAGATGCAGGGAGATCCGGGCGAGGTGGCCGCGTTGATCGGCGATGCCTCCATAACCGGAGGGATGGCCTTCGAGGCGCTCAACCACATCGGTCAGACCGGCCGTAACCTGATAATCGTCCTCAATGACAACGGGATGTCCATCTCGCGAAACGTCGGGGCGATCTCGCTTTTCCTCGGAAAGATCCGCCTCAGCAGGGAATACGCTCATCTGCGCAACAAGGTGGAGGGGCGCATCGGCAGCTTGGGCCAGCTGGGCCGCTCCGCTGTGGAGCTGGGCGAGAGCGTCAAGGACTCGGTGAAGAAGCTGCTGGTGGGCGGCACCTTCTTCGAGGATCTCGGCATCACCTACATCGGACCGATCGACGGACATGACATCCACGACCTAGAGCAGGCGCTCCAGGCCGCAAGAAAGCACGACGGCCCGGTGCTGATACACGCCGTCACCAGGAAGGGGAAGGGATACGAGCCGGCTGAGATCGATCCCTCCAGGTTCCATGGGGTCCCCGGATTCGACATAACCACGGGCGAGATCGTGAAGACCCCGGGTTCATCCGGGTTTACGAAGGTCTTCTCCAACCTGATGGTGATGGAGGGGAGGCGCAACAACGATCTAGTCGCCGTGACCGCCGCGATGGCCGACGGGACCGGGCTGGTCGAATTCTCCAAGGAGTTCCCTGTCAGGTTCTTCGATGTCGGCATCTCCGAGGAGCACGCGGTGGCGCTTTCCGCCGGCCTAGCGTTGGGCGGGAAGCTGCCGGTGGTCGCGATCTACTCGACATTCTTGCAGCGGGCTTACGACCAGCTGATGATAAACGTCGCCCTGCAGGGCCTCCACGTGGTGTTCTGCATAGACAGGGCGGGGCTTGTCGGCAGGGACGGCTCCACGCACCACGGTCTGTTCGACCTGGCCTATCTGAGGTCGATGCCCGGGATGACGGTGCTCGCGCCCTCCACCACCGAGGAGCTGGCCGGGGCCTTCGCGACCGCGCTCTACGAGATGGACGGGCCGGTTGCGATCCGCTATCCGAGGTCGTCCAGAGAGCTTTACGAGCCTACCGGAGACGAGCCGACCTGGGAGCACGCCCGCGCTGTCCGTCGTCTTGAGGGCGACGACGTGGCGATGCTGGCCGTCGGCAAGATGGTCGACATCGCGATGGAGGCGGCCGGGATCCTCGCTGAGCGCGGCATCGGGTGCTCTGTCTACGACATGCGTTGGGTGAAGCCGATCGATCGGCGGACCGTCCAGGCCGCCCGAAGTGCCAGGCTCATCGCGACGATGGAGGACGGGACCGTGACAGGCGGGTTC